>CAXQPB010000158.1:0-15968 GCA_964225545.1 Candidatus Nitrosopumilus sp.
AGCCGCTCGAACCGGTGTCGCGGTAGGCTCCTGGAGCTCCGGCGTGCTCGCCGGTCCGGGCGCATCCGAGCCGCGGGTGCTGACGTACCACCGCTTCGGTGAGAACCCGCACGACCCGTTCTGTGTCGACACCGACACGTTCACCCGGCAGATGGAGGTGCTCGCCGAAAGCGGTCGTGCGGTCTCCCTCGCCGACATCGAAGGCTTTCTCTTCCATCGCGAGGCGCTGCCGCACGGCGCGGTCCTCGTGACCATCGATGACGGGTATCGAAGCACGTACTCCGAGGCGCTGCCTGTTCTGCGTGACCTCGGCGTGCCTGCGGTCGCCTACATACCGGCAGGCTGCATGGACGGCACTGATGACGATCTCGAGCCCCGTATGACCTGGGACCAGGTCGCGGCGCTCGCCGATGGCGGCATCGCGGTCGGCTCCCACGCGTGGAGTCACCAGTCGCTCGGGTCGATGCCCTCAGCGACAATGCGCCACGAGGTCGAGCGCTCCCGCGAGCTTCTCGAAGAGCGCACCGGCATCCGCGTGACCTCGTTCGCCTACCCGTTCGGGACACGCGCCGACTACAGCGCGATGAGCCGGGAAGCCCTGGCCGTGAGCGGCTATCGAACTGCATTCACCTCACAGCATGGCGCGCTCGACAGCGGCGCCGACCCGTTGGAACTGCCACGAGTCAAAGTAGAGGGCGGCGAGCCGCTATGGCTGTTCCGGCTCCTGATTCGCGGCGGCCTCGACGCATGGAGTCTCGTCGATCGTACTCTCTGGCGTATTCAGGCGAACCGCAATGCGGAGATCGGCTCCGCAGCGGAGGCATCATGATCGTGCGCGCCGGCAGCATCGATGCGTCCGGAGCGCCCGGAGCGCCGCTCTGGTCGGTCGTGATCATCACCCGCAACGAGGAGGGCAACGTCGAGGCGTGCCTTCGCTCGGTGCTGACCGCGTTCGAAGATCGCGACGCCGAGGTCGTCCTCGTCGACAGCGCATCGACCGACCGCACCGTCTCCCTGGCGCGCAGCTTTCCGGTCAAGGTGATTTGTCTCCCGGACAGCCCGTATCTGAACCCGTCGATCGGCCGGGCGACCGGTTTCGACCACACCAGCGGACGCTACGTACTTTTTCTCGACGGCGACTGCATCCTGTCGGCGGACTGGGTTCCGCGTGCGCAGGCCGCGCTCGAAGCCGACTCGACGCTCGGCGGCGTTGCCGGGGCCTCACACGGCCTGCTTCCCGCCGCCCCTGACGGCATCCGGCGTACCCAGGACGAGTACCCGAACGCCGACTACGACAACCCGGCATTTCTGGCCGGCTCCGCCGCGTATCGACGCGAGCTCCTCGAGGCCGTCGGCTGCTTCAATCCGAACCTGTATGCGTGCGAGGAGGAGGAGTTCGGTGCGCGAGTACGCAAGGCCGGTTACCGGATGCGGCGGCTGCGCGAGACGATGTCGCAGCACCACCCGAAGAACGCCAAGGAGACCACCTCGGAGCTGCTCAGACGCCTGCAGCGCAAGTACTTCATCGGGCTCGGACAGCTGGTGCGCCAGACGTTTGCCCATCAGCTGCCCATCACCGGCGCCGTCCGCAGCGTGAGCCGGCATGCGACGTTCTTCGGCCTGCTCATGCTCGGGCTGATCAGCGCTGCCGCCTCTGCGCTGCTCGCGAGCACGTGGCCGCTGTTCGGCTGGGTCGGTGCGATGACCGCGACCTTTGCGCTGTTCGCGCTGCGTGCGCGCAGCGTTCGCCGGCCGGCTTACTATTTTCTCGAGTGGACGCTGGCCAGCCCCATGGTCGTCCTCGGACTCGTGCTGCCGCCTGTCGATGCGCGGTGGCGGCGCCCCGGACTCGAGCCGGCGTCGATCCACGAACCGGGCAGCCAGGCGTAGCCGATCGGAAACCGGACCGTGTCACACTCTTCCTCAGAGCTGGCCGCTGCAACTCGCAGCACAGGGGTCATCGAGCGGATCGAGCGAATCGTGCCGATCGCACTCGGCGTCCTCGCAGGCGTCATCGCATTGCAGACCGCAGCCCTCGACCTGCGCTGGGTCGTGATTCCTCTCGCGGGTCTGTTCGGGGGGCTGTTCGTTTTGATGCTGCCCGACAAGGAGCGGCTCCTCACGGCATCTTTCTTCCTCAGCCTCCAGGCGAATCTGAGCCTGCGCCTGCTGCACGGCCATGCCGGCAGCCCGGGGCTGGTGTTTCCGCTGACCGTCGTCATCGGAATCGCGCTGACCGCCATCCAACTGTGGCGCGGCGATTTCAAACACGACCGCAGGTGGTCGTGGGGCGGTCCGATGGTGGTGCCGATCGCGGCGTACTTCGTGACGATCCTGCTCTCACTGCTGACAACGACGGAGCGCTTTGTCGGGTTGTGTCAGCTGCTGGTCGAATGTCAGGTTTACTTCGTCTTTCTCGTCGCGCTGAATTACATCCGCAACGAAGACGATCTCGGCCGCGTGATCCGACTCCTGCTCATCACGCTGGCACTGCAGTCGCTGGTCTACTACGTCCAGAGCGCGCTCGGGATCAGTTTCACGCTGACCGGGCGCATCATCGACCAGGGTGAGATCGCCAGGCCCGGCGGCACCGTCAGCACCGTGCCCGCCGAGTTCGCCAGCTTCATCATCCCCATTCTGACGATCGCGATCGCGCTGTGCATGTGCCGCGGCCGCGCCATCAACCGCAACTTCGTGCTCGGCACCGTCATTCTCGGGGCCGGCGCCATCGCGCTCACCTACACACGCGCCGCATGGTGCGCGACGGTCATCGGCGGGCTCTGGGTACTGCTGGTCGGCAACTCGAAGAGACTGCTTCGTCCCGGAGCGTTCGGGTACGCACTCGCCGCCGGCGCGGTCGCCGCGGTGATCGCAGTCCCGCTGGTCTCCCAGCGACTCGCGCAATCGCCGCTGGACGAGTCGTACGACGAGCGCAGGGTGCTGATGCAGATGGCCACACATGTGATTGCCGCTGAGCCGATCACGGGCGTCGGACCCGGCGCATACGGCCACACGTACAAGCGATATCTGCCGCCCGAACTCGACGATGCGTGGATGTTCGTGGTGCACAACAACTATCTGCGCCGTACCGCTGAGAACGGAATTCCCGGTGGCGCGGCGTTTGTCTTCCTGCTGTTCTCCGGAATTCGCCTCGCGACACGCCTGACACGGTCGCGTCTCGACCTCACGCGCGCGCTCGGCCTCGGCGCCGGCGCCGGCATCGCCGCATTGTGCTTCGAGATGTACTGGGACACCTGGCAGGCCTTCGCCTACAACGCGATGCTCTGGCTCATTCTCGGGCTGCTCGTCGCCGCGTTGCGGATCGAACCCTCGAGCGACAAAGACGACGCGACGCTCGACGCGAGAGTGACGACATGAGCGCGGAGCGGGCACGCAGAATCCTGTCCAACACCGCGCTTCTGACTGCGGTGCGGGTCGTCGTTCCGGCGATGTCGCTGGGGGTCGTCCTGACGCTGTCGCGTATCCTCGGTGCGGAGGGGCTCGGTCGCTACACGCTCGCGTTCACGATCCTGTACGTGATCAACACAGCGGCGCCCTTCGGGCTGTATGCGCTGATCACGCGCGAGGGCGCGACGTCGCTCCGGCGAATCCCACAGCTCCTCGGCAGCGGCCTCCTCATCGCCGCCTGCGCCGCCCTCCCGCTCAGCGCATTGATGGCCGTGTGCGGGCAGTGGCTCGGCTACGATGCTGCGACCTGCACAGCACTTCAGCTGCTGAGTCTGACGGTGCTCCCGTTCGTCTTCGTGACCCTCGCAGAGGCGGCGTTCGTCGCCGTCGAGAAAGTGAAATGGGTCGCCGCAGCGACCGTTGTCGAGAACGCCGTCAAGGTGGCCGGTTCGGTCTACGCGCTGTTCGAAGGATACGGCCTGACCGGCGTGGTCATCGCCGCTGTCGTCGCGAAGTTTGTCGCCGCGCTGTGCGCCGCAGGCCTGCTGCGCGTGGAGAACCTGCGGATCGCCCTGCCGGATCGTGCGACCACCGGGTATCTTCTGCGCGCGGCGCCGACGTTTCTGCTGATCCAGATCTTCGCGATGATCTACTGGCGCATCGACATTCTGATGCTCTCCAGGCTCGGTGACAGCGTCATCGACGTGGGACTGTATGGCGCCGCCTACCGCATCTTCGAGCTCGTGATGATCGTGCCCCAGAGCCTCTGCCTCGCGCTGTATCCGCAGATCGTCAAGGCCTCGGCCGGCGATGTCCGCAGGCTCGAGACCCTCGGCCGCGAGACGCTGCGTTACCTGGGCGCTGCGGTCCTGCCGGCCGCCATCGCTGCGACAGCCCTCGGCGGTGGGATCCTCGACCTGCTCTACGGCGACGAGTTCCTCGCCGCCCGCTCGACGCTGGCCGTTCTGATCTGGGCGGTCATCCCGTTCGCGTGGGTCCGTTACCACGCATACGTGCTGGTCGCTGCCGACCGTCAACGCGTCGACCTCCTGCTCAACGCAGGTCTGTCGACGATCAATATCGGCCTCAACGCCATACTGATTCCGCGGTACGGACACCTCGGCGCGGCGGTAGCGACGCTCGTCGCCATCTGTTGCTACGCGCTCAGCCAGTACCTCTACCTGCGTCGCCATCTGCCGGCGCATGTCGGACGGATCCCCGGCGACCCCTCACCGCTGATCGCCGGCGCGACGATGGCGCTGGTTCTGTGGGCGCTGCGCGACGCGCATGTCCTCGTGACGCTGGCCGCCGGCGGGATCGCCTACCTGATGGTACTGTGGAAAGCAGGGTTCTTTGCGTCGATCAGCCCGGACCTGCTGCCGATTCCGATGCTGAATCGCCGCGCCCGCCAGAGCGCGAACTGAGCCGGCCGGCGCGGCCGTCAACAGCGCATCTGCCCCACCCTTCGCCGCCGCGAGACTGTCGATTGGAACCCGCTCAGGGCATCGGCTCGACCGAGATCAGCCGCGGCGGCCGCGGCCCGGTCGGAGCGGGAGGCGACGGCGGACCGGTGCCCGGCCCGTAGCCCTCTTCTTCACACGCTCCGCTCGCCGAGTCGCAGAACTCCCCGCTGCCGCAGGTATCGGTGTTGATACACGTCGCGCCGACACAGCGGTCGTGTGTGCAGGCGAGCCCGTCGTTGCAGTTGGAATCCGTGGTGCATGCGGCGACGAACTCGTCGGCGCCGATGTCCCAGGTCCCGGTCCGTGTCTGGCCGTCGTGATCATCGCTGAAACCCGACAGCGTCCTGCCGCGATCACGCGCCGCCGTATCATCGATGGTCAGATGCAGATGTGCGGCAGACGGACTCTGCAGGTCGACCACCTCGGGCGCCCGTCCCCAGACATCGGTATCCCCGCTCTCGGAGCCGAACCACGCGCCGGTATCCCCCTGAGAACGAAAGGCACTGAGCCCCGACTGCGAATTCTCGAGCGTCGTGTCCGCCTGAAACTGCGGAGAAAAGTCGAGCGGGCACCATTGCGGCTGCGGGCACTGGCCGTTGCAGTTGCAGCCCGCGCGGTTGCAGCGACGCGCGCTGCTGCCGATGAAGTCGCCGCCGTCTTCGCGGATCGCGATCCCCGAACCGAAGTTGTAGACCAGGTTGTTTTCCCAGGTCACGTTCTCGTCGGTCGAGGCCACCGAGACGAACACGGTCGAGCCGCTCCCGTTCGACAGCATGATGTTGTTGCGGAAGGCGCACTGGTAGCAATAACTCCACATCCGCAGCGCGGCGCCGCTGCCCTGCAGGCGGTAGAACGTGTTGTTCTCGACGACAAAGTTGTTGTTGCACTCAGTGGTCTCGAAGACCATACGAGGATTCCACATGAGGTTGTTGCGGACGCTGATGTGATGGGCACCGCCGGAGCCTTTGAACGTCCGGCTGCCGCCATCGAAGACCGTATTGCCCTCGACCAGTACGTCGTAGGTCTGCTGGTAGTGGCCGCCGATGTCGATGCAATCCTCCCCGCAGTTGTAGACGGTGTTGCCGCGAATCACCCCGTGAATACCACCGGCGACCTGAATCCCGTCGTGATCGTTGCAGCCCGACGCGCCGGCCTCGCAGTCGGCGTACGAGCGGGCTCCGTAGTTGTCATGGACGACGTTGTTCTCGATCGCGAACGTATCGACACAACCGAGCGCGACACCACCGAACACACCGCGATTGCGACTGGCCTTGCTGTTTCGAATCGTCAGGTTCCGAACCGGCCGCGAACCGCCGCAGTCGTAGCCGGTGTACGCCGGGTACATGAACAGCATTCCCTGCCTGGCGTTGTTGTCGACCCAGACCGTGTCGATCGTCACATTCTCTACCGGGCTGTTCGGCTGGATCTTGATGCCGGTACCGCTGCTCGTGCTGGTGCTGCCGGCATCACGGATGCGTAGATTCCGGACCGTCACGTCGCCGGCGCCCTGTCCCTGCATCAACACGCCGTTGGCGTAACACGGCCCGGTCCCGGTCGCGGCCGACGCCATGTCGATCACCACATCACGATAGTTGCCGAGCGCGGAGTCGGCGGCCGAACGGCCCTCGTACGTCACCCCGCTGCGGTCGAGCAGGATGCAGTGGTAGCCACCCGAACCGCTGTAGGTGCCGGGTGCGATCCGCACCGTATCGCCACCCGCCAGGACCTGTCGACGGCTGCGCGTCCAGTACGCGAGCGAGGCGCAGGGCCGGTTCCCGGCGCTCGTCTCCTTGCCCGCGCCGCAGTCAGCGGTGTCGGCGGGCTGCGAGCCGTCGAACTGGCCGATGTACCAGGTCGCCGCCTCGGCCGCCTGCGGCATCGCGAGTCCGGCAGCGAGGGCGAGCCCCGCGACTGTCACGGCGCTTGGGTACGCAGGTTGCATCCCTTTCGGGAGGAAGGCGGCACATGACGCCGCGCGCAGGATCGGTTTCATCCGGTTTCTCCTCCGTGGAGAGCCTGAAAGTCCCGGTTTTACGCGTTGCTGAACGCGCTCTGGAAAAGCGCCGGAAACTCGCCGGTGCGCCATCACCGTAGCAGCTGCCCGAACAAAAATGGACCGAGCGTCACTCAAATATCGTTCTCGTCGGGGACAGCGTTGCCGAAGGCATTGTATATGAAGGCGCGAGGACTCTCCGAAGACCGGCTCGCCGGAGCCATCCAAGAGGTAGACGCAGAAGAGCTCGATCTCTTCGATTCCCCTGGGTTTTCAGCCTTCACCGCAGATGGGCCGGCACCTCTTGTCTGGCATCGGCAGCCCGAACTTCAGCGGCGCCTGCGGATTCTCGGGCGTCTGGCCGAGATGGGCCCGAGCGAGCTGTTGCATCGCATCAGCCGTGTCGTCGCCAAGCGCGTCGCGCGCGGCCGCCGCAGCGTCGCTCCGATCGCCCTCGACGCCGTCAACGCGGCGACGCTCCTGCCTGCGACCAGGGCCGAGGATCCGGTCGCCTACCTGCTGTGCCGGACCACCGCGACCGGCTTCTTCGATCTGCCTTCGCGCGAGCGGCTCGCCCGCCTCGCACAGACCCAGCTCAGCGATGACGTCGAACGCACGATCGCGGAGGCCTGCACGATCGAAGCCGAGGGAGTCGAGCTCCTCGGCAAGCGTTTCCGCCCCTGCAACGACAACTTCGACTGGCTGGCCGATCCTGAGCGCGGAGCGCTCTGGCCGTTCACCGTCCTCGACGACGCCGACGCCGTCCGTCGTGTGCACGCCGACGTGAAGTTCGTCTGGGAGGTCAACCGCCACCAGTACCTCGCGACACTCGCGCGCGCGTGGGTCTACACACAGGAAGCCGCGCACGCCGAGGCCTGCGCCGACATCGTCCGGTCGTGGATCGAACAGAACCCCTGCCCGACCGGCGTGAACTGGTCGAGCAACCTCGAGGTCGCCGTGCGTTCGATCTCCTGGCTCTGGGCGCTGCAGATGCTGGTGGGATCGACATCGCTGACGCGCGAGGACGTAACGCTCTGGCTGGGCAGCCTGAGGCAGCACCGCGACCACCTCGCAGCGCACCTCTCGATTTATACCGACCCGACCAACCACCTCATCGGCGAGGCGGCCGCGCTCGCGATGATCTGCATCTGGCTGCCCGAGTGGGAAGACAGTGAGCGGTTGCGCGATCTGGCCTTGACCACTCTTACCGATGCGGTCGTATTCCAGGTCGCCGAAGACGGCGTCGACATCGAGCAGGCGACAAGCTACCAGCGTTTCGTTCTCGACCTCGTCCTCCAGGTTATCGCCCTCGCCGACCGCAACGGCGTCGCCATCGACCCGGCCCTGCGCTCACGCGCCCGGGCGATGCTAGACGCCGTCTCGACGCTGATCGGCAGCCACGGCCGCGCGCCGCGTATCGGCGACAGCGACGATGCTCGCGGGCTGCCGTTCTCCGCGGTCGATCACTGGGATTTTGGCGAACTTCTTGCAGCCGGGTCCGCGGTGTTCCGCGAAGACTCGAGCTTCGCCGACGGCCATGCGCTTACCGAAAGCGCTCTCTGGCTCGGCGGAGGCTCACGATTTCCCATGGCGAGTGGTTCAAATGAGCCGGTCTCGCCCCCCGAACCGCAGCTTTTGAGCCAGGGCGGCTACGCCGTGCTGCCTTCGCCGTCCGCGCCCACCGAAGATCGACTGATCTTCGACTGCGGACCACTCGGCTACATGCCGCATTGCAGCCACGGACACGCGGACCTGCTCAGCGTTCTCGTCGACGTCGGCGGTCAGGAGTTTCTCATCGACCCCGGCACGTACGCGTACTGGGACGAGTCAGGTCGGCGGGACGAGTTTCGAACGACCCGTATGCACAACACCGTCGAGATCGGCGGTCGCGACCAGGCCGACGCGTTCGATCCCTTCAAATGGCTGAACATCCCTGACTGCGGACGCGAAACCTGGCGCATCGGTCGTGACTTCCACTACGCTGAGGCGTGGCACGACGGCTATCGCCGCCTTGTCGAGCCCGTCCGGCATCGACGCGGTGTCATCACGCTGCACGGCGGCTGGCTGATCGTCGACTGGCTCGAGGGCAAAGGCACTCACACGTTCGACCGCAACTTCCACTGCGCCCCGGGATGCAGAGTTTCGCGCGTCGATGAAGGCGCGGCGCTGGTAACGCGCGCCGGCCGCCATCTCCTGATCGGCGATATCACCGGGCTCGACCAGGACGCCGGGGTCTCGCAGATGAAAATCGCGACCGCCCCGTACTCCGAGCTTTACGGTCGCATGACCGAGGAGCCGCTGGTGCGCTTCGAAGACGCCGGCCCGGTGCCGGCCGTGCGCGTCACCCTGCTCGCGGTCCAGGAGAACCATCAAGGAGGCCTCCAGCTTCTGCGTACCGGCGGCGAACGATCCGACGGGAACCTGTGGCTGGAGCTGATCGACGCACGGCAGGTCCGGATTCAGATCGCGGCCCGCGCACCCCACGCCCACCGGCACGCCGGCGAGATCCGGACCGATGGAAGGCTGGCGGTGATTTCCATGGCAGACAGCGCCCACTACGTGCGCGATCGATTCGTATCGGACGGTACGTTCGCGGAGAACAAGCATGCGTCCTAGCTTCATCACCTGGTACCCCTACTGCCGCCGCAGCGACACCATCGCCACAGAACTCGGCGGTCCGTCGCACCTGATCCACTACCTCTCGTTCAAGCGTCCGCTTCAGGCGCCGCTGAAGTACGTGATGCAGACGCTGCGCACCCTCTGGGTGCTCCAGCGTGAGAAACCCGACGTCGTCTTCGTCGCCGTACCGCCGATCTTCGCCGCCCTGCCGGTGCTGCTGTGGGCGCGACTGCGAGGCTCGACCCGTGTCGTGATCGACGCACACACAGGCATCTTCGAACACGCTCGCTGGTCGTGGCTGCTTCCGCTCACGCGCTGGTCGTTCCGGCGTGCCGATTCCGTCATCGTGACGGGCAAGCACCTGAAGAACCTCGTCGAGTCCTGGGGCGCTCACGCAATCGTCATCGGCACCGTCCCGGTGCGCTTTTGCGAGGGCCAGAAGCCGGCCGCCTGTTCCGGCGCCCGCGTTGTCGTCGTAAACACCTTCTCGGTCGACGAACCGGTCGGCGAAGTGCTCGCCGCGGCACGCGCGCTCGACCAGACCCGTGTCTTCATCACCGGCGATGTCCGCCACGCCGACCGCACCTGGATCGAGTCGAAGCCGAAGAATGTCGAATTCACCGGCTTTGTCTCCGAAGAGGAATACGCCGGCCTGATGCGCGCAGCCGATGTCGTCGTCGTTCTGACAACGCACGACCATACGATGCAGCGCGGCGGCTACGAAGCGATGGCGCTCGAGCGCCCGCTCGTGACGTCGGACTGGCAACTGCTTCGTGAGACCTTCTCGCGCGGAACCATTCACGTCGACAACAACTCCACGGCCATCGCCGCAGGAATCGCGGCTGCGGTCGCCGACGGCGACCGCCTCGTGCGCGAGATGCGCGTACTGCGCGCCGAACACGAAGAGCTGTTCAGCGCGCGACTACGCGAGCTGTGCGACCGGGTCGGACTGGATTCACAGAGCGTTCGCACCGCCGAGATCGCCGCGGCGAACCCTCCCTACGCTTTCGAAACACAATCTCAAGGAGACTGAAGGGCAATGAACATCACCGTTTTCGGAATGGGCTACGTCGGCTGTGTGACGGCCACGCTTTTCGCGCGTGAGCGCAACCACGTCATCGGCGTCGACAAGGATCCGAAAAAGATCGAGATGCTCCGACGCGGAGAGACCCCGGTTCTCGAGACCGGCCTCGCCGAGCTCGTGCGTCGGGCCCACCTCGCCGGCCGCCTGAAAGCCACCTGCGATGCTGAGAACTCGCTGGCCACATCGGATGTGATCATCATCTGCGTGGGCACGCCGAGCGCGCCCGACGGCGGCGTCGATACGACAGCCCTCGCGCGTGTCTCCCAGGACATCGGCAAAGGCATCCGCGAGCACAAAGGCTACCCGGTCGTGGTGGTGCGCAGCACCGTATTCCCCGACGTCGTCGAGAACGTCGTCATTCCCCGACTCGAGCGCGCCTCCGGCAAGAAGCTCGGCGAGGGGTTCGGTCTCGTCGTTAACCCCGAGTTCCTTCGCGAGGGCACCGCGATCGCCGATTTCGAGGCCCCGCAGTACACGCTGATCGGAACCGACGAGCCACGCTCGGCGGAGGTGATGCGAAGCCTGTACGAGTTCCTCGATGCGCCCTTCATCGAGACCGACCGTCGCAGCGCGTCCATCGTCAAGTACGCCTGCAACTGTTACCACGGCCTGAAGGTCGCCTTCGCCAACGAGATCGCGACGGTCAGTCGCGCAGCCGGCGCCGACGCGCAGGAGGTCATGCGGATCTTCTGCGAGGACACCAAGCTCAACTGCTCGAAGGCCTACCTGCGACCCGGAATGCCCTTCGGCGGCTCGTGTCTGCCGAAAGATCTCCGCGCGACCGTTCAGTACGGCCGACGCGCCGACCTGATGCTGCCGGTCCTGAACGCGGCGCTCGCGAGCAACCGCCTGCAGACCCAGGCCTGCTCCAACCTGATCCTCTCGCACGGGCGCGGCCGCGTCGGCGTCTTCGGGATGTCCTTCAAGGCGGGTACCGATGACCTTCGCGAGAGCCCGATGGTCAACATCATCGAGACGCTGCTCGGCAAGGGCATCCAGGTCTCGATCTACGACACCCGAGTACAGGTCGCACAGCTGATCGGGACCAACCGCGAGTACGTGGAGAGCCACATCCCCCACATTCAGTCCCTGCTGCGTAACAGCATGGAAGAGGTCATCGCCGAGAGCGACATCCTCGTGATCGGAAACGGCGACGCCGAGTACAAGCAGATCCCGGAGCTGATGCGCGAGCAGCAGGTCCTGATCGACCTGGTCGGCGTTGCGGCACCGGAGGCGGCGCTCCTGACGCGTTACAACGCGCTCGCCGGCTGAGACCATGACCGAGGATCGGATCACAAGCGGCGAGAGCCGCGAGGCGGTGACCGGCGGAGTGCTTCTCGTAGGGCCGCTGCCGGCGCCACCGCTGACCGGCGGCGTCGAGATCGGCGTTCGTATGTTGCTCGGGTCGCCGACCGCGTCCCGTCACAATATGCGCTTGTTCAACACGGCACGCCGCCATGATCCGTCGCGATCCGTACGCGAGCGGCTCACATACCAGTTCGGCAAGTTCATCGACTTCTTGCGAACACTTCGCCGCGAGCAGCCCGAGATCGTGCACGTCAAGGCGTCGTGGGGCGGCGTGAATTTCGGACAGAGCATCGGCTACTGCACGATCGCGCGACTGTACGGTTGCCGTGTGCTGGTGCAGCTGCACGGTGGCTCGTTCGACACCTGGTACAAGACCTCTTCGGCCGCGGCCCGTACGGTCATCCGCTACGGTCTGTCGACCGCGAGCGAAATCATCGTCCTGTCCGAGTACTGGCGCTCGATGGTCCGCGAGCTGCTCCCCGGCCGCCCGGTGCATGTCGTCCCCAACGGCGTCGAGCTCGACAACGTGATCAGGCCGGTCAGCCGCGCCGGCGAACTTCGCATCCTGACCATCGGTACGGTGTGTCGCCGCAAGGGGCACTTCGACATCGTGCGTGCTGCGGCCCGCTGCCGTGACCTTCCGGTACGCTTCGTCTTCGCTGGACCCGACGAGGACGACGAGACAGGTCGCACGCTGCGAGCGCTGATCGACGAGCTCGACACCGCGTCGAACATCGAGTTTCTCGGCCCGATCGACAGCGACGAGAAGTGGCAGCACCTCGCGCAGACCGACATTTACCTGCTCCCCTCGCACGGCGAGAACATGCCCAACGCCATCCTCGAGGCGATGGCGACCGGACTGCCGATCATATGCTCGAAGGCCGGCGCGATGCCCGAGATGCTCGACGAGGGTGAAAGCGGACTGTTCATCGACGCGGGCGAGAGCGACCAGATCGCTGCCGCCGTACGCCGACTCGCCGAATCGCCGGCGCTCAGAAGAGCCCTCGCTGCCGGCGCGCACGACCGTGTAGAGGCGCGTTACGCGTTTCCGCGAATCGCTGACCGATTCGATGCGCTGTACGCCGGCGCGTACGACGAGAGCCGCTATCAGGCAGCCGCTGCGCTCGTCGACGAGGAGGTCGTGGAGATCGCCGAGCCCCTCACGTGAAGAAACTGGCCTTCAATTCGATCCTGCTCGGCTTCATGGCGCTCGTCTCGATCGGCGGCGCAGAGGTCATGGTGCGCCTGTTCGCACCGCAGCTGACGTATCGATTCCCGCAGGGCCTGTTCTCACCGGACGCTCACACCTCGTACCGGCTGACCCCGGACTTCGAGGGCACGCTCGACACACCGGAGTACCGCACACCGGTACGGATCACCTCCCAGGGACTGCGCGACGATCGAGAGTATCGCGAGCCTGCCGAAGACGCCCTGCGCATCGTGATGCTGGGCGACTCGTTCGTGATGGGCGTCGGTGTCGCGCTCGAGGAGACTCTCACCGAGCAGCTCGAGCGCTCTCTCGGCGAACGCATCAGCGATCGCCGCGTCGAGATCGTCAACATGGGCGTGGCCGGCTATTCCACCCGCCAGGAGCTCGCAGCGCTCGAGGCCAGAGGCGTCGGCTACGCGCCGGACCTCGTCGTACTCGGCTTCTTCGTCGGCAACGACTTCAGCGAAAACTCCGGTCCGCCTCTGCGGGCCGAGGACGGTTATCTCGTAAACCCCGTACGCCAGCAGGGAATGATCCCGTACTCGGTGCGGCGTTTCGTCAAGCTGCACTCGCAGCTCTATCACTTCGTCTGGCCGATTCAGCGTCGCCTTCGCGGTCACGGTGCCATCGAGTCCCGCGACAGCGCGAGGAAGATCGCGGAGATCTTCCTCGCCGATGACGCCGCCGCCGGTGCGATCACACAGCCTTCGTTCGAAGCGCTCGATGAGCTGGTTACCGCATGCGAGCGACTCGAACTCCGGCTCGCCGTGATCCTGATACCGGATCACAGCCAGGTCGTCCCCGCGTCGTGGGATCGGCTGGTGCAACAGACCGAGAACGACCCTGGTACCTATGCAGCGTCGGCACCCAACAGGCGGCTGCGCCTTTACCTCGAGCACCGGGGCGTCCCCACGCTCGATCTGCTGCCCGCATTTCTCGAGCACGAGGATCGCGACGACCTGTACCTGCCGATCGACAAACACTGGACGGCTTCCGGGCACGACGTCGCCACCGACGCCGCCGCGGTTTTCGTACGACCGCTGATCGAGCGGGTCGCGACCGCCCGGCCCGGCCGGACGGATGCGCCGTCGCATCGCTATGCGCAGATCCGATGAACGGGGACGGGGAACGAAGGAGCTTTCAGCGTGTGTGGAATTGTAGGTGAGGTTTCCCTGAACGGACGCGACGCGGATCTCGAACGCACGCGCCGGCGCAACGCGACGATCGTTCACCGCGGCCCTGACGAAGGCGGCGACTATATCGATCCACGCAGACGCTGCTCATTGGCGATGCGCAGGCTCTCGATCGTCGATCTCAGCGACGGTACGCAGCCGATGCACAACGAGGATTCGACGATCTGGGTCGTCTTCAACGGCGAGATCTACAACCACGCCGAGCTGCGCGCCGAACTCGAAGCTCTCGGCCACCGGTTTGTCACCGATCACAGTGACACCGAGGTCATCGTTCACGGCTACGAAGCGTGGGGCGACGGAATCGTCAGCAAGCTTCGCGGAATGTTCGGCCTCGCGGTCTGGGACGAGAACCACGATCGCCTGCTGATCGCCCGCGACCGCCTCGGCAAGAAACCGCTTTACTACGCCGAGGTCGACGGCCGCATCGTCTTCGGCTCGGAGCTGCGCACCGTACTGGCCGACCCTGACGTCCCCACCCACCTCGACGTCGAGGCGCTCGACCAGTATCTGAAGTTTCAGTTCATCCTCGCGCCGCACACCCTTCTGGCGGGAGTCCAGCGTCTGCCCGCCGGGCATCTGATGGTCGTCGAGCGTGGGAACAGCCGTGTCGAGCGTTACTGGGAACCGCCGCTGGTCACTGACGCGCACGCACATGCCGACCCCGAGGAGTCGATCCGCGAGCTCGAAGAGCTGCTCATCGAGGCCGTCACGATTCGCGTAGAGGCCGACGTACCGGTCGGCACGCTGCTGTCCGGCGGACTCGACTCGAGCCTGGTCACAGCGATGGCGCAGAACGTGACCAATCGCAGCCTGCACACATTCTCGGTCGGCTTCGCGGAAGCCTCCGTTGACGAGTCGGATGTGGCGTTGCAGGTCTCCCGTGAGATCGGCACACAGCACCATCCGATCGTCGTCGATGAAATCGGCGCCGATCTCTTCGCCCGCGTCGTCAGCTCGCTCGACGAGCCGCTCGGCGACCCCGCGGCCGTGCCGACCTGGCTGGTATCGGAGCTCGCGGCGAGCCGGGTCAAGGTCGTCCTCACCGGCGAGGGCGGCGACGAGATGTTCGCCGGTTACGACGTATACGGACGTGAGAACGAGCTCTCCTGGCTGCTGCGCGTACCGCACGGTCTGCGCCGCTCCGCGCTGGCGTGCGTCGGCCCGGCAGAGCGCGCGTATCCGAAACTCCAGCGCCTGCGCGATATCGGCACCTCGGACCGAAACGATTTCCACGACGCATTCGTGACCCGAATCTACCGCGCGGGACGTATGGACCTGTACGGGGCCGAGCTGCGGCGCCGCTTCACCGAGACTCCGCCGAACGGCGTGAGCGCGCTGGTTCCGCGCCTGAACGGATCCTGGAACCCGGTCACGGCGGCTTGCGTTCGAGACGTCGAGATCCGACTTCCCGAAGGCCTGCTGATGAAGGTCGACAAGATGACCATGGCGCACAGCCTCGAGGCGCGGACACCGTTCCTCGATCACCGGCTCGCCGAGTGGGCGCTGCGCGTGCCCGCGGAGCAGCGACGCCGGCCGGGCTCGGGCAAGCTCATGCTCAAGGAGATCGCCGAGCGCCACCTCCCGCACTCGGTCGTTCACCGTAAAAAGCATCCGTTCGAAGTACCGATCGGCAACTGGCTGCGCGGAAATCTGCGCGAACCGCTCGCCGAGGCGTGGGGGGGGGGGGGGG
>CAXQPB010000159.1:0-20649 GCA_964225545.1 Candidatus Nitrosopumilus sp.
CCGGTTCGAGCGGCTTTCTTCGCGATCCAGCGCAGATTGATCGTACTGTTGAGCATGTGTCCGGCCTGTTCCCCAGTTCGTCGCGGTCAGGCCTCGTCCGCCTGCGGCCACTGTGTCGCTGCGCCCACGACAGGCGCAGGCGGTCGTGGTACCCGGCTTAGAAATTTTCCGTTGCCGATCAGGTAACGCCGCCATTTCTGCGGCTGCTGCATCAGGATCTGCAGCCATTCGAAACCGAGCCGGCGCACCCACATCGGAGCGCGCTCGAGATTTCCACCCCAGTGGTCGAACAGGCCGCCGACGCCGATCGACAGCGGAACTTCCAGCTCGTGGAGATGGTCGTGGATCCAGCGCTCCTGGAGCGGGTTACCCATACCGACGAGCAGCACGTTCGGTTGTGCCTTGTTGATCGCCGCGATCGCCGCAGCGGAATCGTCGATGACGTAGCCGTGGTGGTGGCCGACCAGCCGCCAGCCCGGAAACTTCGCGCGCGCGTACTCGGCGGCTTTGTCGACCGTCTCAGCGGTCGCGCCGAGAAGGAAATAGCTGTAACCGCGTCCGGCGGTCTCCTCGAACAGCGCGGGCACCAGGTCGGTACCGACCAGGTTGTCACGCATTCGGATCGTCTGCGCGCGCGCTGCCCATCGCACTCCGGTGCCGTCGCCGTATACCGCATCGCCTGAGTTCAGCACTCGGCGGTATTCCGCATCCTCCCACGCGAGGTTCAGGGTGTGCGCGTTCACGATGTACAGGCCGCGCGAGCGTCCATCGCGAGCGGTGCACATCGACTCGAGGGCGTCGATCGCCTCGACCTGCGAGAGGTTGGCGACGCGCACTCCGAGAACGTCTACGTGTCGATCGGGCTTCATCGGTTCAATCAGTGGGCACCCTGACGTGTGATCACGGCCGGGATGGTTCGCAGCAGAATCTTCAGATCGAGGCCGAGCGACCAGCCGTCGATGTACTCCATGTCAGCCTTGATCCACTCCTCGAAGTCCGGCTCGCGACCGCTCGCCTGCCACAGACATGTGATGCCGGGCTTCACGCTGAAGCGCCGCTTGTGCCAGCGAACATCGATTCGCTCGACGTCCCGGACGGGCAGGGGCCGGGGGCCGACCAGGCTCATATCGCCACGCAGGACGTTGAACAGCTGCGGCAGCTCATCAAGGCTCGTCTTTCGGAGAAACGTCCCGATGCGGGTGATCCGCGGGTCGCGTCGAATCTTGAATACCGGCCCGCTGGCCTCGTTGAGATGCTCGAGATCGGCCTGCATACGATCGGCACCCTCGACCATTGTACGAAACTTGTAGGTCGGAAACCGTCGCCGATTGTAGCCGACACGCTCCTGCGCGAAGATGATCGGACCGCTCGAATCGAGCCGGATCGCGAACGCCACCAGGAACATGACCGGAGCGAGCGCGATGATACCGAGCGCGGCGCCAAGCACGTCCAGGCCGCGTTTGGCCAGCAGGCTGGAGCCTTCGGCAGGTCCGCTGAAGATCGTCACCACCGGGTTGCCGCCGACATCCTCGACGATGGAGCGACCCCACTGCAGCTCGATCATCCGTGTCATGACGCGCAGCCAGACGCCTTGTTCGTCGCAGAGGCGAACGACATCCTGCAGCAGCGGCTGCCAGTTGAAAGGCACCGAGACGAACACTTCGTCGATCGGCCGGCTCTCCACCAGCTCTTCAATGCGTGCGATGACCTCGTTGCGCTGACGCAGACCTTCTTTCTCGGGGAGCTGGATGACCTCGACGATGTGATATCCGAGATCTGTCCGTGTGCTCAGATTGGCGGCGACGTCGTAAGCGTTCGGGCCGTCGCCGACCACGATGACGTTGCGCAGGTTCATTCCAAGGGAGCGGAGTTGTCGGGCCAGCGAGCGTATGATCGCTCGCTCGATCGCGAGCACCAGCAGTGCGATGATCGCGAAGGTGCTCAGGAATGACGGCGTCGCGTAATCGAAGTTGAACACGACGCCGAGTGGAACCAGCGGGAAGACCGCGACCAGCACCGCGAGGCACAGGTCGCGCATCTCTCGGAACTCCGGCGCGAGCCGGTACGAGCCGTAGAGCCCGAAGGTTCGCAGCGTGAAGTGCCAGACGAGCAGGTAGAGCCCGAGGAACAGCGCGTTCTGTACGGTCAGTCGCATTTCGAACACGCCGAGCAGGCCGCGTTCGGAGTCGCTGACAGCGATCGCCACGGAGACGAGGAAGGCCGCGATGATCACCGCGAGATCGGTGAACTTCAGGCCGGTCATGAGGAGTCTGCGTCGTACGTTCATTTTTCGTTCTACGCCTGCACGGTCTTTCCCGACACGCGGGTCATCCAGCCGGGGAGTTCCGACCGGGTGCCCTTCATGACGAGGCCGAGGATGCGACAGCCGATTGTCTGCGCACGCTCGACGGACCTGCGAAGCATGTCCTTGGTGGTGTGGACGGGGTCGATGACGATGACGAGTCCGTCACAGGCTCGCGCCAGCAGGGCGCCGTCCACGCTCGCACCGAGCGATGGGGCCTGGACGATGGTCAGGTCGTGGTCGTCACGTGCGGCGTCGAGCCAGCACGCGAGGTCAGCGGCGATCGGTCCGCCGCGAAGATTGAGTGCAATGGACGACACGTACGGTCGCGCCTCGTCCAGCGTATGGGCACGTGCCGCGACCGGGCCCTGGTCGCGCAAGCCGCGATTGCGAGGGTTCAACACCGGCTGGCTCATGCCCTCCTCGATGTCGGCAACGAGCACGTTGAGGCTGCGCCGGCGCGCGAGGGTCGCCAGTCCATTGGTTACGGTGGTCGGCGTGTCGTCGATCCCCGCGCCTACGAGCACCAGCGTCGAGACGGACTCGCTGCCGTTGCGCGAACGCAGGTTGTCGAACAGTTTCAGGTACGGGGTATGTCCGTCGCCATCGGCGGCCTCCGCATCGAGGAGGCTCTGCGGTGCAATGCGACGACGGACAGCCGTCGGCTCGGGAATGTGAATGGAGGTCGGGGTCGCGGGAACCACCTCGGCGTTACCGGCCTCCGTACGCTCGAGGGCCGCGCTGAGCGGGCCCGCGTGGGCGTCGGTCGCGGTCGGCAGGGCCGTGTGCGCGGCGCGTGACTGTGCTGCAGGACGTGCCGGTCTCGGCTGCCAGGCCTGCTGGGCCGGCTGAGATATCTCTCGTCCCGTGCCAGGTGTTTCGATGCGAATCGCGGTGGGCGAATCGGTCGTGGAGTCGGCGAGGTTGCGGTCGTTGTGCCGCGATCGTCGGCGCAGCCCTTCGGTAGCCGGGCGCGTCGCGAGGCGCGCGGCGTCGGATACAGCGATGGCGCTGTCGTCGAGATCCTCGCCGGTGCGAGGCGTTACCTCGCACGGCTCGAGCTCTGCGGCGTCCCGTGACTTGCCGCGGTCACGCTCTAGGCGGTTAAGCGTCTGGAAGTAGTTACTCATCAGTCAATCCTGCGATCCCGGGAAGTCGTCGTGACCGCGAGTTTCGGGAAGATCACGACGTCGACGGCCTGGATTCGATGGGGATCGAGAATGTGAGGGTTCGCGTCGCGAACGGCCTCGAGAAACTCCGGTCGGTAATCCCCGTAAACCGACACCATGAGACTCGACAGCGTGCTGCCCGGCGGGACCATGACGACGTGCGCCGACTCGATGTTTCGTGCGATCGCAGCGATCGAGCCCGAGACGATCGTGTCCCGTTTCGGCGAGCCGCCATCGGTCGCCGGCGCCGCGACTGCCGCGACCTCGGCAGCGGTCTCCACCGCGGCATCGGCTGCTGCGCCGGGAGCGCTCGCGACGGCCTCGACTGCCGTTTCATCTGTCTGCGCTGCCTGCTCTGCGTCTCCGCCGGCGGTGACCGTGGTTGCGGCGGTTGCGGCAGCTGCCGCGGCTACGTCCAGGCGTGCGAGAGCCTGCTCGAGTCGCTCCGATACCTCGGGGGCGAGCTCTGCGCCCGGCTCTCGTACGGCACGTTCGGCGTTGCGTGCGTAACGACGCCCGGCGCGACGTTCTCTACGCGCTTGCGCCTCGGCCGCGCTGGCAGGCTGTTCTGTCGCGATCTGTGCGGTTGAGCCGATCGCAGCGGCTGCGGGCTCCTCGCCGCGTCCGACGACCAGCGCGAGCGCTGCTGTGAGTCCGAGCGCCACGCCTCCCACGGCCCAGCGAAGCATCCCGCCCCCGCGCCGATACACCGGCCCGGTTGCCCGCGCGCGGCGGGCAAAGGCGCCGCCGAGCCCGCCGCGCTCGTAGCGAGCCGGCTGGTCAAAGCGGCGCAGGCCTGCGCCCTCCTGATCGCGAATGGCGTCCTCGACGATGCCCGGCGTGACCGTGGTCAGTCCGCGGCCGTAGGCGAAGAGCAGCGAGTTGTGGCTGAGAATGTTGATCCGTCGCGGGATCCCCGACGACCAGTTCGTGATGGTCGCCAGTGCCCGGCGCGAGAACACTTCGATGGAGCCGCCGGCAGCCACAAGGCGGTGTTCGATGTAGCTTCGAGCCTCGTCGTCGGTCAACGGATTGAGGTGACAGCGTACGGCGATGCGCTCGTTGATCTGGCGCAGCTCGCGCTGGTTCAGCTTTGTGGCGAGCTCCGGCTGTCCGACCAGTACGATCTGGAGAAGCTTCGTCGTGTAGGTCTCGAAGTTCGAGAGCAGGCGGATCTCTTCAAACGCCTCTGCGCTCAGATTCTGGGCTTCGTCGATGATGACTGCCGCTGTCGTGTCCTGTTCGGCGCAGTCGACCAGGAAGTCGTTGAGTGCGTCAAGCATAGCGAGGCGATCGTTCGAGGCCGGCGTCACGCCGAAGTCACCGAGGATCGTGTTCAGGATGTCGTCGAAGCTCAGTCGTGTGTTGGAGACGTAGGCCGTCTTGATCTCCGCCTCGAGTCCCGCAAGCAGAGAGTACAACAGCGTGGTTTTTCCGGTTCCGACCTCGCCGATCATCGCGAGCAGCCCGCGTCGCTCCAGAAGCCCGAGCTTCAGGGCGGCGAGCGCCTCACCGTGTCCTTCGCTCATATAGAGAAAGGCCGGGTCGGGGGTGAGCGAGAACGGCTCTGCGCTCAGTCCAAAATGTTGCCAGTACACGTTCCGTAACCTCTCTTCAGGAAGGAATCTCTGTGATGACCTTCAGTCCGGTCAGGCGTTCCGCCTCGGCGCTGGTCTTCACGGTCGGGTCGAGCTGTTCGCGCAACAGGGCCAGGCCTGTTCCGAGAGCGAGGCTGAGCAGCAGGCCGACGAGGATGGTTTCCATGCGGCGCGCCGCTTCCGGATCGATCGGCACCTCTGCCGGTTCCGCGACGTTCAGGTTGACGATTCGTGACTCATCGAGGGCTTTGGAGAAGCGCGCCTCTTCTTCTTTCTTCAGATACGTGACGTAGGACTCGCGTGCCGCGACAAGTGCCTGCTCGCGCTGCGCCTGCTCGCCCTCGAATCGGCCGATCGTCTCGAGGTCGGCCTGGTTGTCGGCGATCTCTTTGCGCAGCGCAGCGATACGGGCGTCGACGACCGTCAGGTCGGTGCGGTTCTCGCTGCGCATCCGATCGACGATCGACTGCTCCTCACGGCGCTTCAGCTCCCGCGTCTCGCCGATCTGTCGGTCGAGGTCTTTGATGAAGATGCTCGTCGGCGCGTAGCTCGAAAGCATTTCGCTGCGCTCGATCTGGAGCTCGAGGAGACGACCGTTCAGGTACACGACGGAGTCGCTGCCGGCGATGCGCGGTTCGCTCGCGATCGCGGCTGCGTCGCCGAGCAATCTCTGGAGGTACTGCTCGCGTGCGCTCAACTCTGCGCGTCGGGTCTGTTCGATCGAGAGCGTCGCTTCGAGGTCGCTGGTCTGCTCGCGGATGCCGATCTCGTCGTCGGCGTCGAGGACGACCCCGTGCCGCTCACGGAACTCATTGAGCGCTCTCTGCGCCGCCTCGACGCGTTGGTCGAGGATGTTCCGCTGGTCGCGGAAGAAGTCCTCGCCGGCGGCGAGCTCTTCCATCTGCGCGTAACGGGTGATGTAGAGCTGAATCAGGTCGTTGACGAAGGTTGCCGCCCACTCCGGGTCTCGGCTGGTGTACGAGACCTGAATGAGGTTCGAGCGTTTGACGGGCTCGACACTGATCTTGCCCGAGGTCTTACGCACCCAGGCTTCGAAGGGGCTGGTCTCGGGCAGCTGATGAAGAGCACGGTACGCGAGCCCGGGCGCGCGCAGCGGCAGCGTGAGCAGCTCCTTGGCGCGCATCGCGACGGTCGGCTCCGGCTCGCTCAACTCGAGCGCGTCGCGATGCGGAGAGAGGACCTCACGTACCAGCGACTGGCTGCGCAGGAGCGTGGCGACGGCGTTGACCTCCTGGTCAGACATCCGGTCCACCTGCGGGCGTCCCTCGGCAGAAGATGCGACCGTGCGTGCGCGCTGGGCGCGGACCATGATCGTGGCCTTGGCGCTGAACGTCGGGGGCTGCATCCACGTCAGTGCGGCCACTGTGATCGTGCCGACCACGGTGACGGTCGCGATCAGCCGGCGCTGTCGATACAGCGAGGCCAGCAGCTCGCGCCAGCGAATCTCGGCCTCGGAGGACAGGTTCAGATTGTTCGAAAAGTCGCTCATCCGGGCCTCACTCAGAACGCTGCGACCGCTGAGAGGGCACTGCTCGGATTGATCGGCAGATTCTCGCGGATGTACTGGTCGATCCACAGGTTGACGTTGGCGATGGCGGAGCGCGGTACATGGATCACGTCGAAAGGCCGCAGCATGACGTCGAGGTCAGGGCGCTTGCCGCTGGCGATCTCGCGCATGTCGATCGACCAGGCCTTGACGTTTCCTTCACCGTCGCGGCGCATGAGTACGACCTGGTCGCGTCGGGCGAAGGTGTTGAAACCGCCGGCGGCATTGATCGCCTGATAGACGGTCATGTCGCCTTCGATCTCGACGATTCCTTCGGACTCGACCTCGCCGCCGACAAAGACCCGCTGCGCGCCGAACTCGACTACGATCACGGTGACATCGGGTGTCGCCAGTTCGCCCGTGTATGCAGCGGTCAGCTGGTTATCGAGCTCATCGGGAGTCAGCCCGGCGGCCTGCACGTCATCGACATACGGCAGGGAGATCTTTCCGTCCGGACGCACGCGGACATCCTGGTCGAGTTCGGGGTTGCGGTAGAAGCGTACGGTGAGCAGATCGCTGACCTGCAACCGGTAGGGCCCGGGCATGACGGTCGGCGATGCCTTGATGCGTGCTTCGACCGGAACAGGCTCCGCGTCGACGCTGTACATCGCCGCTGTGCAGGCGAGACTGCTGGATCCGAGCAGTGCTGCGAGCGCGAGCGCTGCAGCCTTTCCGGTGTTGATGCCGATTTGAGCCATAGGACGATTCCCTCCAGGCGGGGAGCAGGCCGGTAACGCACCGGCGGGTTCGGGCAGCGCGGATGCGGCCCGTTCGAGAATTTCAGTGGGTCGGTTGCCGGCGGCGGTCAGCGCGTCGCTGAGCTGGTCGATGCGGTCGAGCGCGATGGCCGACAGGGCGTGAAGCTCGCGGTCGTTGAGCCCGAGGCCTGCGTTGTCGACGGCCGCGCGAGCGTTGTCGCGAAAGGCACATCGGAACGCCTCGTCGCACAGCAGTCTCGCGAGCGCGGCTTCGGTCTTTTCGTGTCGCATCGTCATGGCGGTCTTCGAGCGCGACGGATCGCGCGGCGCAGGGATCCTGCGGTGCCATGAGTCTGCAAAGGGCAAACCATTTCGTGCAGTCCACGAAATGTCAGTGTTTTCAGGTGCTTGGCGGTTCGTGCGCGGTCAGCGAGGCTGGCTCAATTGAGCCGGGCGGTTTGAGGGCGGATGAAATGCTCCAGTCTGCGCCTCGAAGCGGGCCGCGCCCGCGTCTTTCGCCGCCGAAAGGAAGCGTACGGGCGCCGCTCCGCACCCGGTTCGCCCGTAACGAGTACAACGCCACGGCAAATGGCGTGACAATGATCAGGATGATCGCGCTGGAAAGAACTGAAGGGCCGCCGCCAGGGGGGCGAACGGCTTATTTGATCAAATGGCCTCGCGTTCGAGGCCGTACTTTTTGATCCGGTAGCGGAGCGTTGCCCGGCTGAGATTGAGGAGGCGCGCAGCAGCGCTTACGCGAAATCCGGTGCGCTCGAGCGCCTGGGTGGTGAGCGCGCGTACCAGCTCCTCGATATCGACGCCGTCATCCGGCAGCATCCACATGTCCCTGCCGGGGACTGCCGAGAGGGGATCTTCGACGCCGATGCCTTCGAGGACACGGAAGTCCGAGGACGTGAGCAAAGCGCCCGAGCTGACGATCACGGCACGTTCGATGGCGTTCTCGAGCTCACGGACGTTGCCGCGCCACGTTCGGCTGCGAAGGTAGTGCATGACCTCGCGGGACAGTCCGGGGACCGGTTTCCCGACGCGACCCTTCAACCGTCGCAGGAAGTGCTCGGCGAGAGGCACGATGTCATCGGAGCGCTGGCTCAGCGGCGGCAGGTGCAGGGGGAAGACGCAGAGCCGGTAGAAGAGATCCTCGCGGAACGTACCTTTTTTGACCCGCTCTTCGAGCGAGGCGTTGGTGGCCGATATGATCCGAACATCGGCCTGGCGTGTTCGCACGGAGCCGACCGGGCAGAATGTCCGATGCTGGAGGAAGTGCAGGAGCTTTGCCTGCACGGCCGGAGCGATCTCGGCGATTTCGTCGAGAAAAACGGTCCCGCCGGCCGCACTTTCGATCAGGCCGATCTTGTTCTGGTCGGCGCCGGTGAAGGCCCCGCGCTGGTATCCGAACAGCTCGCTCTCGAGCAGCGAGTCGGGGATCGCTGCACAGTTGATCGAGACGAACTGTTTGTTGGCTCGAGAGCTGTTGCGGTGGATCGTCTGTGAGACGACCTCTTTGCCGGCGCCGCTCGGTCCGGTGATCAGAACGGTACAATTCAGAGGTGCCACCTGTCCGGCGAGTTCCAGGACTCGGAGCATTCCGTCGGAGTGGGCGACGACGCCCTCGAAATCGTAGGTTTCGTAGAGCTGCCCGCGTCTTGCGGCGAGATCATCGGCTGTAGCCCGTTGCCGGACCGCGGCCAGTGCGAGGTTCAACAGTCGGGGACGCTCGACCGGCTTGGGCAGGAAGTCGAGCGCACCCGCCTTCATGGCCGCGACGGTGTACTCGACCGGCTGGCTCTCGGCGATCAGGGCCACCTCGGCATCGGGGTTCAGGTCCCGAATCTGCTGCAGCAACTCGATTCCGTCGAGATCCGAAAGTCGGACGTCGGTTATTGTCAGTGGGATCGCGTTGCGCTCGTGGAGCTCGATGGCCTCGGCCGCCGTGCTCACCTCCAGCACCTCGACACCTTCTTCACGCAGCCAGTTGCCGCACGTGAGACGTTCACGTGGGTTGGGAGTGACGAGAAGAACCGCTGTAGAGAGCGTGGTCATCGGCTTGATCGGCGGCCGGTCCGCAGCGCTCTATGCGCCGCGCAGACGACACCACCATCTCCGAGTATAACGCCCGGAACTCCCGCGCTTTGGAACTTTGTGGAGGCTTTCGTCCGGCACTGCGCATCGCGCAAGGCAGTCGCTACGGCTCTTCCCAAGGCGGCCGGCATCGCGTTGCACAAGTTCTGTCGGCCGGGCCTGCCCGAATGGATCAGGACAGAACCGAGAGCGGCTTACATGATCCTCAGCGGCCCGCCGGGCAACGCAGTGTCGTGCCGGTCCGGTTGAACAAACACTCCCCCTCGCCGAAGCCGGTCTCGCCGCAGCGGCCGAGCAGAGCCGCATCTGCACCGCCGAAGGCAACAGCGGTGGTAATGGGCAGATCCGCCGGGCGGACCGGGAGGGTTCCGAAGCCGACGCTCACCACTACCTGCGCGATGTCGTATTCGCCGGTGCTGCGATCCTTGAGCAGGATTCGTCGCACGCCGGCCACCGGCGAAGAGGTCCGGTCTCGATAGCGCCAGACGGTGCCGCCGCGATTGCTGCTCCAGCCGCGGCTGCCGTCAAAGTCGCCCGGCGGTACGTGAAGCTCGGTCAGCATCGCGCCGTCCGCGGTGCTCAGGCCGATGCGAACGCCGTCGAGCCCGGGTGAAATTGAGAGAAAGCTCGCATCGTCGGGCAATACGGTGTCGCCACGCAACAAAAGACCATCGTCTCCCGGCACGCGATCGCGGTTGATGCGTCGGAGAATCAGTATCGTCTTGTTGATGAAGGTGCGGTCGCCTCCGATGTTCGTGCAGGCATCGCAGACGTCACCGAGCGCGTCCAGGTCGGCATCGGACTGGTCGGGGTTGTGGTCGAGCGGGCAGTTGTCGGGGCCGCAGGTCGCAGCGTACAGGCCCGGCAGTCCGTGGCCGTCGAAGTCGAAGTCGTGGCAGCTGTCGTCGGAGTCGATCACGCCGTCGCCGTCCGAGTCGGGGTTGTTGGGGTCGATGCCGAGGCTGCGCTCAGCGCCGTCGCCGACGCCGTCATCATCACTGTCGGGGTCGTCGGGGTCGGTCTCCCCGGGGTCTACCTGTCGGTTCAGGTCCAGGTCTTCCTCGGCGTCGGTCAGGCCGGCTCCGTCGCTGTCTATGACCTCGGCAACCGCCGCGTAGGTGAGTACCAGCCGATTCGACTCCACGCTCTCCTCGCCAGATTCATCGATGGTCGTGACGGTGAAGGAGATCCGCGGCCCGAGCGGAAGCGAAGGAATGCTGGCGAGCACGACAGAGCCCGAAAGCGGGGGAGGGAACCAGTGGACATTGCGGTCGTTGCCGTACCGTACGACGACATTGTAGCCGGCGGCTTCCTTGTCAGCGGACCACGCCAGTCTGGCATCGAACGCTTCGGCATCTGTTGCAGCGAGCGCGACAAAGGTGACCGCGATCGGAAGCGTCATCGCTGCGGCCATGGTCCGAATGATCGAAGACAGCCTGCGTCTCCATCGCGCGAGCTTTCGTGACTCGGCCGCCATGCCGGTCGGTTTGCCGCTGGCGAGCGAGTGGATCGGAGCGGGCGCGGGCAGTAGAAGGGAGGCGGTGTTCACGTTCAGGTTCCTGATCCGGACGAACGTGGTCGATTGTTGACCCGCCTCGTATGAGGCTGTCAATGCCCCTGACCGGGCGCGAGCGGTATCGGTGTATCCGGGCCCGCCGGTTCAGTGCCGGCACGCGGTTGTGCCGGTCGGCCGGTCCCGGTGCCAGGCGAGGTGCTGCGTGCCTGCAAGGCAGACCGCGTCGCAGCGGCCGTTTCCGATCACCGGCGCGGCTCGCGGCGCCGCTGGACTTACGCCCCGGGCGGGGGGGCGAGGCAGCCGGGGTCGTCGTTGCGAGGACTGTTGACGTGGGTTCCAACCTCCCGCGCCTCGAAGCCGGTTTCGCGGCTCGGCCCGAGCAGTGCCTGGAGCCCGTTGGTGTCCGTGTTGTCGGCATCGAGCCATGTGTCCCAGGATTCGGCAGGCAGAATGACGGGCATGCGGTCATGGATCGGCTTCATCAGGTCGTTCGGTGTGGTGGTAATGATGGTGAACGACTCGACGGCGGCCGAGTGCCCGTCGCCGCCGTCGCCTTCTTCGTCGACTCGTGGTCGCCAGCTCTCCCACAGCCCGGCAAACGCGAACGCCGCCCCGTCCGTGCGATGGATCCAGCACGGCTGCTTCGCGCGTGACCCGGCGAGCCGTTTCCACTCGTAGAAGCCGTCGGTGACCACGAGGCAGCGGCGACTCCGGAAGGCCGAGCGGAATGAGGGCTTCTCGGCGATGGTCTCCGCACGTGCGTTGATCATGCGATTGCCGATCGCTGTATCCCGTGCCCATGACGGGATCAGACCCCAGCGCAGGAGGTCGAGCTGTCGGGCCTGCTTCGGGCGGCTGCGCACGACGGCGGCGGGTTGTGTGGGCGCGATGTTGTAGCGCGGGGAGAGTCCGGCCGGCGGATCGACCCCGAAGACATCCGCGATCAGCTCGGCGGGTGTGGTCAGGGTATAGCGGCCGCACATGCCAGCGGGTGTAGCCGACACGCGCCCGTATCGCCACTTCGTCGCTCAGCGCGGTCTGCCTGCGTATCGGCGGGTCGAAATGAATGATCGTGTCAGGACTGTCTCGCGCGCGCATCGCCGCGCAGTCCGCGCGAGACCACCACGCGTTCGAGGAGGTCGAAGACCCCCTGAGCCGCGATCGCGAGCAGCGCTGCGGGGATCGCGCCTTCGAGGATCAGCGCGAAGTTGTCGAGCCGGATGCCGCTGAGGATCGGCTGACCGTAACCGCCGGCCCCGATCAGCGCGCCGAGCGTAGCGGTTCCGACATTGATGACCGCGGCTGTCTTGATGCCGGCGAGGATCGACGGCAGCGCCAGCGGCAGCTCGATCCGTCTCAGCCTGGCTCGTCGTGGCAGCCCCATCGCGTCGGCCGACTCGATCAGTGAGTCCGCAATCCCCGTCAGACCGGCGTGTGTGTTGCGGACGATCGGCAGCAGGCTGTAGAGGAAGAGCGCCGCCAGGGCCGGCGCCGTGCCGATCCCCAGAAACGGGATCATGAACACGAGCAGCGCGAGGGTCGGGATCGTCTGCAGGATTCCTGTCGATGCGAGGATGAGGCGACCGAGGCGGCGCCTGCGCGCGGCGAGGATCCCGAGCGGCACGGCGACCAGGACCGCCAGGCTCAACGAGAGAACGACGAGGGACACGTGCTCTGCGGTTCTGTGAAGAACCGATCGAACGACCTCGCGCTCGTCGAGCTGACCGCGGATTCCGAATCTCTCGGCAAGAAATTCGCGCGCCACCGCGGCCTCGCTGCGCCCGTCGATCTTGACCGCCGCGTTCATCCGGATCATGTCCGCGGTCGAGATCGAGCCGGCGAGTCGTGCGAGTGCACGCCGAGCGGCAGGAGCCCGCTCGGCCAGTTCCGGTCGCATGACCAGAACCGCGCGGTACTCCGGAAAGTAACTGAGGTCGTCCTCGAGAATACGCAGCCGATGTTCGCGAATCTCGGCATCGGTCGAATACAGATCGGTTACGTCGATACTGTTGCTGACCAGCCCGCGATAGGCGAGGTCGTGGTCGAGGCCGCGTACGTCGCGCTGGGGCAGACCGTACCGTCGACGCAATCCCGACCAGCCATCGGCACGCTCCATGAACTCGCTGGTGAAACCGAGGCGAAGACTGGGGTGGTCGCGCAAATCCGATATGTTCGAGACGCCGAGGCGCCGGGCCTGTGCCTCGCGCATTCCGATCGCGTAGGTGTTCTCGAAACCCAGCCCGCGGCTGAGCTGGGCCCCGGCGGCCGCTGCCGCATCGCGCAGCGCCGCGTCCCCCCGACCCGGTCGGTCCGCGAGGATCTCGTGGCGAACGGTCCCCGTGTAATCCGGATATACGTCTATCTCGTCGGAGAGCAGGGCGTTCCACAGCAGACGCGTCCCACCGAGCTCGTTGCGCGAGCGCACTTCCGCCCCCGCGTCCCGGCAGAGTCCCGCCGCGATCTCCGCGAGGATGACGGACTCGGTAAACTTCTTCGAGCCGATTGTGACGGTCGGGCTCGAAACAGCGAGCGAGGCCTGCAGCAGCGAACACGCGACCACGGGCATGAGCAGATGCCGGGCGCCGAGGCCGAAGCGGCGCCCCGCCGGCCGGATCACGCCGCGGGCTCCGGCAGCGAGCTCCGCTGAGCCTCGATGAAACGTGTTACGAACTCTTCGCTCGGCCGTTCGAGCAGCTCTGCAATGCGGCCGCTCTGGACAACCCGGCCGTCGCGCATCAGGACGATGCGATCGGCGAAGAACGCGGCCTCGGCCACATCGTGGGTTACCAGGACGACGGTCTTGCCGAGCGCAGCGAAGATCTCCCGCAGGTCGCTCTGGAGGTCGCGCCGCACCAGCGGGTCGAGTGCGCTGAGCGGCTCGTCGAGCAGCAGGATGTCCGGGTCGAGCATGAGCGCGCGCATCAGGCCTACCCGCTGTCGCTGGCCGCCCGAGATCTCCGACGGGTAGCGTTCCAACGCGTCCGCGGGGAGGCGCGTGAGCTCGCACAGTTCGGCGGTCCGCCGGTCCACGCGCGAGTCGCTCCATCCGAGGTGCCGGGCCATCAGCGCGACATTCTCCTTCGAGGTCAGGTGCGGAAACAGCCCACCGTCCTGTATGACGTAGCCCATCCTGCGCCGCGCCGACTGCGCTGACTTCTCATCGAGTTGGATTCTCTCGAAACGGACGGTGCCGCAGTCCGGTGTCTGCAGCGCGAGGATCAATCGTAACAGGGTCGATTTGCCGCAGCCGCTGGGTCCGAGGAGCGCGACGGTCTCGCGCGCGTCCACGCGCAGGCTCAGGGGCCCGAGTACGCGGACCCCGTCGTAGCTCTTCTCGACCTTGGTCAGCTCGAGCATATCGGTGCGAACAGGTTCACGCTGAACCGCTCGCCCGTATCGAGCCACTGTCGTTCCAGTCGGTAGCCCGACCGGGCACCCATCTCCTCGATCTGCTCGAGAGAGTATTTGTATGAGCACTCGGTGTGAATGGTCTCGCCCTTGTCGAAGCGTATCTGCATGTCGAGATCCTCGATCGCCACGACCTGCTCGTCCTTGCTCTGCAGATGCATCTCCACGCGGCCGTCATCGTCGTTCCAGACTGATCGATGATCGAAACTCTCGAGGTCGAAGTCGGCGCCGAGCTCGCGGTTGATTCGGCGCAGGAGATTCTTGTTGAACTTCGCGGTCACACCGTCGGAGTCGTCGTAGGCGCGCTCGAGCACATGCGGCTCTTTTCTCAGATCCATGCCGATGAGCAGCCGATCACCGGCCGCCATCGACTGGTGCACGCGTCGCAGGAAGCTCTCGGCGGCGTCCGGGCTGAAATTCCCGATACTCGATCCGAGCCAGAGGATCAGCTTGCGCTCGAACTTGTGCTTGAAATTGCTTGCTCGCAGCTTCCTGAGCCCTTGGTGATACTCGGCAGCGATCGCTGTCACCTCGAGCGCCGGGTAGCGGGCGAGCAGCTCGAGCGCGCTCTCCTCGAGAATGCTCCGCGAGATGTCGACCGGAACATACCGCAGTTCACCGTGGCGTCGCAGAAAGGCCTCGATCACGAGCCGGGTCTTGGTAGCACTCCCGCTCCCGAGCTCGACCAGTACCGTCGGGTCCTCGAACAACGCGGCGAGTTCGTCTGCGTTATCCGCAAGGATCTGTCGCTCGGTCCGCGTCGGATAGTACTCGGGGAGGTCACAGATCTGTTCGAAAATGCGCGAACCTTCCTCGTCGTAAAAAAAACGGCAGGGGAGCGTCTTGTTGTCGTGGCCGAGGCCGGACCGCACAGCGTCCGCGAGATCTTCGGTCGCTGCGCCGGTCTCGATCTCGATGAGTTCGAGTCGCGATTCGTTCGTGTCCATCTTTCCCTGAAGACTCGTCGGGGTTCGCCGCGCCGGTGCTGGAATGCCGGGAACGCGACTGCGGGCGTGCGGTGGTGAGAGATGGTTATAAAGGACGGCCGAAGGCCATGCCAATTTTCATGAGCGCGCGAGGCGCACAAACCGTCATCCGGCTTTTTTTACGGTGTTCTCCGGCTCGAGAAGTCGGCAGTGGATCGTGTAATCGGACTCCTCACAGGACCCGTCGCTGAGTGAGAAATGCCAGCGATGGCCGGGGCAGACGATGCGCCCGTCAACCACATCCGCCTCTGCGAGATCCGACCCTGCGTGCGGACAGAAGCGTTGCACCTCGTATCGTCCGGTCTCCGTTTCCAGCACGAAGGTGTCTGCGGGGACCGACTCGAGAGCCATCTCGGCGGTGGCGATGGCCTGCAGTGCGGCATGGTCGGCCATCTTGAAGAACGAGAACAGGTGCTGGTTGTAGCGGTCCGGATCGCGCTCGGCCTTGAAGCGCAGCGAGAGCAGCAGGTCCTCCCAGGACATCTCTCCGCGCAGGACCTGGTCGATGTTGCGCGCCTCGAACTCGAAACGATAGTCACAGGTCTCGCCATCGTGTTCACGGACGATCGCGAGATCGGGGTCACGGTCGTCGCGGAAATCGACAACCCACGATCCGCCGTTCGTGCCCGTCACTTCGAACAGCACGCACATATCGACGCGTGCACCGAAGAACGGGTTGCGCCGGATCAGTGGCTCGAGGTGAGAGCGGAGACGGTCGAGCAGTCCGGTTTGCGCTTCGGGGATCGCGGCGAGGACATCCGCGATGACCCGCTCCTTGTCCGCCCGGTGCGACTCGTAGTAGCTTCGGCGGTCGCGCTCATAGTCGAAATCCGCGTATGCGGACTCGCGCTCGATCGAGTAGCCCGAGGGGTCGACGCTGAGACGATCGCCGGGCTTGAGAATGTCGGCCGGGATGTCGGACTCGGCCTCGAGGCGGTCGGCCGCCATCGGCGGAGTGCCGAACATCGAATCTTCGGTGATGAAGTGCTGGGCAAGCTGCTCGTCGAAGAAACACGGCGGGCCGGCGAAAGGGATTGCCAGCTTGGGCCGTAGCGCCTGGCAGGTTTTGACGAAAGCGTCGATGGCGGACTCGCGGCGCGCAGCGCGCATGCCGCGCTTCTGCTCCTCTTCGTAGCAGGTGTACGTGAGCGGGTACCAGATCGCCGGCGACGCCTGCGCCAGCAGAACGTCCATGCCGCGTTCGCGCATGCTGTCCATATCGATCGCGGGATTGGCGTCGTTGAGGTTGAAGATCCGGGTGTCGCCGGTGGTGATGAAGGCGCACGAGTCGAACCAGTGCGGAGCGCAGTTCAGCTTGGGGACGCACACCTCGACAACGAAGCCGGGGGCGATCTCGTAGGGCTCGAAGTCGTCAAGCTCGTGGACATTCTCGAAACCGAGGTCCATGAGCTTGCGCGCGATCCGTCGCTTGTAGAAGCGCCCCGTGATCATGGGGGTGCTTTTGGACAACTTCGCGAGGAACCACGGGTCGTAATGGTCGAGATGCTCGTGCGACACGTAGACTGCGTCCGGCTGGAGAATGCGCTCGAGATCGGCGTGCGGGTAGGCCGGGTACTGAAACCAGCTCGCGTTGTAGGCTCCGTCAGGGGTCATCCACGGGTCGCAGAGCAGCTGCTTTCCGTCGTGTTCCACAGTGATCCCCGAATGTCCGAGATACTCCAGTACTGGCACGATTCCCCTCTCCGAATGGCTGCGCCGGGCGCAGGTCGTTCCCTCTAATTTGACAGGTCCGGAGCCCGGCAGAAACCCCTGAGTGCCGGCGGGGGCAGTCAGAATCCGAACTCCGCTGTTGACGCCGCGCTTCTGCCCTTTTTCCGGGAGGCCGAAGTGCTAGATAAGGGCGGTGGTCGCTCTGAACGCCGAGTTGAAAGAGAAGTACCCGCTGTATCTCGCCGGCCGTCCGGGTACCGGTGAGTCCGAGATCGTCGTTCACGACAAATACACCGGGCAGGTCGCCACGCGCGTGGCCGCTGCCGGCCCGCAAGACATCGAGGCGGCCATCGCGGCTGCGGTGGAGGCAGTGCGGCCAATGGCCGAGCTGGCGGCCTACGAGCGACAGGCGATCCTCACGCACTGTGTCCGACGCTTCGAAGAGCGTCAGGAAGAACTCGCGCGTGTGCTGTGTGTAGAGGCGGGAAAACCGATCCGCGACGCGCGCGGTGAGGCGGTCCGCCTGATCGATACGTTCCGGACCGCAGCCGAGGAGTCGGTACGGATCTACGGTGAGGTCATGCCGCTCGACATCAGCGCGCGGGCGCGCGGCTATCGCGGCGCGTGGCAGCGGGTTCCGGTCGGGCCGTGCTCTTTCATCTCGCCGTTCAACTTTCCGCTCAACCTCGTCGCCCACAAGGTGGCACCGGCGTTGGCCGTGGGGTGCCCTTTTATCCTCAAGCCGGCGAGCCTGACGCCGGTCGGTGCGTTGATGATCGCGGAGGTGCTGGCCGAAACCGATCTCCCTCCCGGCGCCTTTTCCGTGTTGCCGTGCGATCGTGCGGCGGCCGCGCCATTTGCGGAGGATGACCGGCTCCGTCTGCTGAGTTTCACCGGCTCGCCCGCGGCAGGGTGGGATCTGAAAGCCCGCGCCGGAAGGAAGAAGGTCGTTCTCGAGCTCGGCGGGAACGCTGCGGTGATCGTCGACGAAGACGTCGACCTCGATGACGCCGTCGAGCGGATCGTCTTCGGGGCGTTCTATCAGTCGGGCCAGAGTTGTATCGGCGTGCAACGAGTCCTCGTCCACGACGTCGTCTACGATGACTTTCGAGATCGGCTCGTCGCCGCGGCGCGAGCGCTGCGAAGCGGAGATCCGCGCGATGAGGACGTATTCATCGGCCCGATGATATCCCCGCAGGAGGCCCACAGGCTGGCCGGGTGGATCAACGAAGCGCTCGAGGCGGGGGCCACGCTGTTGTGTGGAGGCGATCACGACGGCGCGATGATGGAGGCGACATTGCTGGAGAACGCTCCGGCGCACGCCGCAGTCTGCGCGGGAGAAGCGTTCGGTCCGGTCGCCGTCCTGTCGCGATTCGACGACTTCGACCGAGCGCTCGACACGGTCAACGACAGCGTCTTCGGCTTGCAGGCCGGCATCTTCACGCGCGATCTCTACAAGGCGCAGCGCGCGTGGGACCGGCTCGAGGTCGGTGGTGTGGTGATCGGGGATGTGCCGAGCTGGCGTGTCGATCACATGCCCTACGGCGGAGTCAAAGACAGCGGTCTCGGCCGCGAGGGAATCCGCTTCGCCATGGAAGACATGACCGAGATTCGAATGCTGGTGGTTCGCACGCCGTGATCTGATCTGCGGCGGGGGTGTGCGCAATCGACGCAAACAGCGCCGGCCTTTGCGTTTGCCCCACGCGGTCGGACATATGTCTTCGAGACGACGCGCGTCCGAGGGAGCTGATGGAGTACAGACAGCCGAATTTCGACAAGTACGATGCCCGGATCGCCGAGGGCATGATTCATCTCAATAACGAGAAAGGGCAGGGGTTGCCGGAATACCTCGGGGCACGCCTGGTCGAGTTCGGGCCCGGGCGGCTCACCGCTCGCATGGAGGTCCGGGACGACCTGGTGACCCTGATGGGAACCCTGCACGGTGGTGTGATGGCAGGATTCGTCGATCACGTGATGGGCTGTGTTCTCTATCCTCTGATGGAGCGTGGGCAATGGGCGGCCACTACCGAGTTCAAGCTCAACTATCTCGCGACGATCAAGACCGGTGCGATCGAGGCGGAGTCGACGGTGGTCTCCATCGGCAGGCGCTCCGCGGTGGTTCGAGTTGATGTCGCCAACGAAGGCCGCCTGGTCTGTACCGCTCAAGGGACATTGCTGATCAGTACACCGCCCGGTTCAACTTCAGGCTGAAGCGCGCTCGCAACGGGGTTACCTGGGCATGGACTCTTCAATTCTCTGGGTCGTTTTTATTTTCCTCGCGCTGCAGCCGGTCATCCGTCAGCGCATGCTCGAGGCCGGCCGGCGCCGTCTGATTGCCCGGATCGAGAAGCAGCGAGGGTCGCGCGTGATCCTGCTTGTGCACCGTCAGGAGACGGTGAGTCTGCTCGGCTTTCCACTGGTGCGTTACATCGACATCCAGGACTCCGAGGCGGTCATCCATGCGATCGATACCGCGGACCCGGACGTCCCGCTCGATATCGTTCTGCATACGCCGGGTGGACTTGTACTGGCGTCCTACCAGATCGCGCGTGCTTTACACCGCAGGAAGTCGCGGGTGACGGCGTTCGTACCTCACTATGCGATGTCTGGCGGCACACTGATCGCGCTCGGCGCCGATGAGATCGTGATGAGTGATCATGCGGTGCTCGGACCGCTCGACCCGCAGATCGGACCATATCCAGCCGCGTCGGTGCTCAGCGTTCTGGAAGCCAAGCCGATCGAGGCGATCGAGGATCAGACCCTCGTGATGGCGGATCAGGCGGAGAAGGCCGTGAAACAGCTGCATGCGATCGTGGCGGAGCTGCTCGCCGACAAGCTTGCGGATCCGGACTCTGTCGAGCCCGTGGCACGACTCCTTACGGCGGGAACGTGGACGCACGATTATGCGATCACGAGCGACCAGGCGCGCGACCTCGGTCTGAATGTGAGCACCGGTGTCCTTCGCGATATCATGCAGCTGATGACGCTGTATCCGCAGCCGGTACGCCGTTCGGGCGGTGTAGAGTACGGCGAGGGGCCGCAGGCACCGAAGAAACCGGCGGGCTGATTGAGGCTCAATCCCCGCGGTAGCGGATGATGCGGTTGCCGGGCGAGCGGCCGGGCATCGACGAGAGTCTGCCCTGAAGCACGTCCTCGATGATTCGCAGAAGTTCGTCGAGATCGAGCGGGCGAAGGATGGTCATGTCCGCGCCGCAGCGAAGCAGGCCGGCCATTTCATCGGACTCTTCCTCTGTGCTGCTGACGAGTATGAAGGTCTCCTGAAGCTCGGATTCTTCGCGAACCGCATCACAGACCGCATGGAGATCCTGAATCTGGTTGAGGCGGTGCAGCACCACCATTTTGGGTACGTGCTCGCGGATGAGTGCTATCCCATCGAAGCTGTTGCGGCCGGTGACGACCTCGATCCCGTATCCCTGAAGAAGAATGGTGATTGCGAGGCGCATACGTGCGTCGGAATCGACCCAGACAATGATGTCGTTAAGCTCGGTATCTAACATTACGATCGGCGGTTGCAGGGCGTAGAGATCCGGTAGCGTCGCGTGATCCTGGCGTGATCCTGCGACGCTGTCGGTTTTAATCGTTTGTCCTTCGGTAAAATTCGGCAGCTTGCTTC
>CAXQPB010000160.1:0-9805 GCA_964225545.1 Candidatus Nitrosopumilus sp.
TCGACCTGATCGGCTCCGCGCTGGGATGCGCGCTGGTCATCGTTCTGCTCGGCACTCTTGACGGTCCGACCGCGGCGCTCGCGCTGGCGGTTCTCCCGCTGGGCGCGGCCTGGCTGATGAAACCGAGTTGGCCTGTGGCGCTCTCTGTCGCTCTTGCCCTCGGGGCGGTCGCCGCGAATCAACAAGAGGACTGGGTGCGAATCCAGTACGCACGCTCTAAATCCAAACAGCCACTCTTCGAGAAATGGAATGCGTTCTCTCGGGTCACGGTAGTGGAAAGCGACCACTGGCGCGGCTGGTGGGTAGCACCGGACCGGACCGAACCCCAGGTCGAAACGCTGGGAATCGAGATCGATGCGGATGCGTTCACGCCGCTCATGCGCTTCGACGGCGACCTGAACAAGGTCCGAGTCGTGCTCGCCGACCTCACCAGCGCCGCCTACAATCTCTCGCCGGACGCAGATTCGGTACTGGTCATCGGCGCCGGCGGGGGTCGCGACGTACTCGCGGCGCTGGCGTCCGGGGCCGGTCACGTGACCGCTGTCGAGCTCAATCCGTTGATCGCACGCGATGTAGTCTCCGGTACGTTCCGCGACTTCACCGGCGATCCCTATTCTCACCCTCGTGTCGAGTTGATCGTCGGTGAAGGTCGCACGGTCGTCGACCAGCGCGACGACCGGTACGACATCATCCAGCTTTCGATGGTCGACACATCCGCCGCATCGGCGGCGGGGGCCTACGCGCTTACAGAGAACTCGCTCTACACACTCGAAGCGGCCGAAGAGTTTCTCGCGCACCTCGAACCCGGCGGCCTCCTCACGACCACCTGGGCGAACTTCCCGAATCTCGAGGGAGTAAACCGCCTGGTGGCGCTGTACTCCGCTGCATTGCGCGGCGATGACCCGACGTCCGTCGCCAACCGCATCGCTGTAATCGCAGGCCCGACACCCCATCGATTCATCATGCCGCTGGCCACTGTAATCGTCAGGCCCAGCGGCTTCACGGACGCCGACGCCGCGCGGCTTCACGCCATCTGCGATGAATACGGGTTCCTGCCGCTGCACGTTCCCGGGGACCCGCTCGACGGCCCCGTTGTCCGCAAGGAACAGGAGGTGATCCGGCGCATCCTCGCGGGTGAAGATCTCGACCGTTTCTACCGCGAGTATCGACTCGACCTGACGCCGGTCACCGACGACCGGCCGTTCTTCTTCTACCAGAACCGACTGAAGGACGCGTGGGGCGCGCTGACGACGTGGCGTCAGGGACTGCTGTTCGGCAACGGTCTGTTCATCCTGGTCAAGCTGCTCGTGCTGAGCGCTGTTGCGGTTACCGCCTTCATCGGAATGCCTCTGCTGTTCGCCCGTCGTGACTCCCTGCATGACCTGCGCGGCAGCGGCCCGTTCGCCATCTACTTCCTGTGCCTCGGCGTGGGATTCATCACGATCGAGATCGCGCTCGTGCAGATGTTCGGCTACTTCCTCGGACAACCGCTACTCGGTCTCGGGGTGTGCCTGACTTCAATCCTCGCTTTTACGGGAATCGGTAGCGCCATCGGCAGCCGGTGGGACGACCGGGAGGTTCAGGCTCAACTGCCGAAAGTCCTCGCGCTCGTTGTCGCGCTCGGCGTCCTCTATGCATTCGTTCTGCCCGCCGTCGTCGCCGCATCGCGCGGAAACGACGTCTGGATCCGCAGCCTGCTTGTCGCGTTGCTGATCGGACCGCTGGGGATCGTGCTCGGGATGCTGTTTCCCGGCGGGCTGCGCCTGATCCGTAGCGAGCTTTCCCCGTGGATGTGGGCGATCAACGCGGGTGCGTCGGTCTTCGGCGCCACACTCGCTACAATGATCGTGATGCACGTCGGATTTTCCCGAACCCTGATCGTCGGAGCCGCGATCTACGCGCTGGCGATCCCGTTCCTGCGTCGTGCCACGAGCGGACGCTCCGGCGCCTGACGATGCGACGCCTGTTTCCGGTCGTCGCTCTGCTCAGCGCCGCAGCCGGCCTGGTCGTTACCGCTTTGTGGCTTCGCGATGGTGGAGACGCCGCGCTCACACTGTCGCTACGGACGGCTGGACTGGCCGGCATCACCGCGTTCCTGACCGCGATCAACCTGATGATTCGCTGGCTGCGATGGCATTACCTGGTCCGTCGCACGATCCTCTCCACGCCGACGCGCAGAAGCCTCAAGCTCTATTTCGGCACGCTCCCTGCGCTGGCAACGCCGCTCTACGTCGGCGAGAGCCTGCGAACGGCGCTGGCCGCCCGCGGAACACCCGCTCTCGGACGCACGGTCTTTACCGTCTGGTTTACCGAACGCCTGGCCGACGCGGGCATCCTCGCACTCTTCTGGACCGCAGCTGCAGGCGAGTGGGCAGCGTTCATGCTGATTGTCGCCGCGCTGTTCGCTACGGCGCTGCTCGCCAATCGGATGTTCGGGTCACCGTCGGCCACCGCAGAGGCAGTGGTCGTGCTGGCCTCGACCAGCCTGGCAGCCTGGGCGCTTCCGGTACTCGCTCTCCAGCTCGTCCTCGGCGGGCTCGGCGCGTCGCTGTCGCTTGCCGACAGCGCAGAGGCTTTCTCGGCCGGTACGCTGCTCGGAGGATTGAGCCTGTTGCCTGCCGGGTTCGGCGTGACCGGAAGCTCGATGATTTACCGGCTCACGGCCACGGGCATCGATGAAGCCATCGCGATTGCAGCGATCGCTCTTTTTCGCGCTGGAACCACCGGTTTCGCTCTGGCTCTCGGCGCGCTCGTGTTCGCGGTCTGGCGAAGTGAAATCACTTCGCTCGCTCCTCGCGCCCCCGCACAGGAACATTTCGACGAACTCGCCGATGAGTACGAGGAGCAGATTCCAACGCACATTCGCGACCGGCTTCTGGTCAGGAAAGTAGCGGTGATGGTCGACTGGTTGAGTCGAAGGGGGGTGGAGGCCGGCGCTCGCGGCCTCGACGTCGGCTGCGGTCAGGGCTGGTATGCTGCGGAGATGGCACAGGCGGGCTTCCGGATGTTCGCGTGCGACCGCTCCGTGCCCCAGCTCGCACACGCGCGACCATCCGCGCGTCAGGCCGGGGTAACGCTCGGTGTCGGATCGGCCGATCAACTGCCTTACGCCGACAACTCCTTCGACTTCGTTTATGGCGCCAACGTCATCCATCACATCACCGACCCGGAGCAGCGACGACGGGCATTCGATGAGATTGTTCGCGTACTGGCGCCGGGCGGCTGTTTTTTCCTGCAGGAGATCAATGTCCGCAATCCGCTGTTCGCACTGTACATGGGCTATGTGTTTCCACTGCTGCGCGAGATCGACGACGGCACCGAGGTCTGGCTGCGACCGCTCAACCTCCCGGAAGTCGCCGGCGCACGCTGGGACGAACACAAGGAGTACCTGACGTTCCTGCCGGACTTTGTACCGCCGGCGGTGTATGCAGCGCTGCGACCGCTCGAAAGCCGGCTGGAGCAATCATCGGCGCGCGTGTACAGCGCTCACTTCGTCGCCTGCCTGGTCAAAACACCTACGAGCGAGCCGATTCGATGAAGGACTCCCCCGGGCACGACGAACCGGCGCCCGGCCGCCCGCGGTGGATCGTGACCGCGTTCTGCGCGCTTTGCCTGCTGGCGATCTGGTACGGCTTCTTTCTGTCGAATGCCCGCTATTACGACCTCGTGCCGACCTACTTCGCGGCGGAGCTCTGGCTCGATGGCCAGGCGCAGGCCGTCTATCAGCCCGAGATCTGGCCCGCTCTGGATCAGGGCGACCCTGCCTGGCGCTCGACCATCACGAAACACGGCTACCCGGGATTCAAAAACAGTTACGTTTATCATCCCTTCTATCTCGCGCTGTGGTTGCCGATCGCGGGATTGCTCCCGCTGCATCTTTTCAATGCCCTGTTCGTTCTGCTCAACGCGGCGGCACTGGCCTTCATTGTCGCCGACGTACTGGAACGTATCGGTCGGCGCATCGATGGTCTCCAGATTCCAGCAACGCTGCTGCTCGGATGCACGTACCCCGTCACCTACTCGGTCCAACTCGGTCAGAACGTCCTGATCTGCCTTGCCGCCGTGCTGATCGCGTTTCGGGCGCTCGAAAAAGACCGCAGATCGGCGGCCTACCCGCTGCTGTTGCTGACCGCAGCGGCCAAGCCTTGGTTCATCCTGCTCCTCGGCGTGCTTCCGTTCATGGGCCGCTGGCGCGATGCGCTCTGGCTCGGCGTCCTCTACGGCGCGGGTTTCGTTGCACTTCCTTTGCTGACTTTACCGCGTCCGATGGTCGGAGACTGGACCGTCGTCCTGGACCGCCTGCCCGATGTGTCGATTCTCGCATACAACAATGTCTCGCTACGGGCGTTCATCCACCGCGCCTTGGATCCGAACTGGACAGACCACCTTCTGAGCTGGCAGCCGCTGGCCGTTCCGGCGAGGGGGCATACGGTCGAGCTGATCGCGATTGGAGTGCTTGCGCTGGTCTGTCTGGCGGCGTTGCTGCGCCGCCGCACGCAAGGCCTGCTGTGGCTCGCATGCCCGCCGCTGATCCTCATTCCATTGGGCGTTGTGTGGGATCACTACATCGTGATGGCGATTCCCGCGCTGCTGGTCGGCCTGTTCGGGGTCCATGATTCTCGACTCAGAGCGCTGTTCATGATCGCCGCCGCAAGTTTTGCTCTGCCTGCGCCGCGCATCGTCTCGTGGCTCGCATCGCGCGAGTTCCACGCGCTGATCCCTCTGGTGCTCGCGCTGCCGTTCGCATCGGTCATCACGGCTACGCTTGCACTGCTGTGGTCGCGGAGTCCGGCCGGCGACGAGCCCGTCGGACGTGACAGGGGCCAGCCCCGATCACACGCGGCGCTGACCGGGGTTGCACTCGTGATCGCGCTGGCGACGGCCGCCTGTCGTCCGGGCGGGCTTACAGACTCGGCTTCGGAGGACGCGAAGGAAAGCGGTCCGCGACGTCCGGATATTCTGCTGGTGGTTCTCGACACCGTCGGCAGCGCGCACACCTCGGCATACGGTTACCCGCGTGACACAACTCCCGTACTCGATTCCCTGCTCGCGGATGCGACACGCTACACCCGTGCGTACTCAACGAGCTGCTGGACGGTGCCGTCACACGCCTCGATGTTCACCGGGCTGTATCCGGTTGCGCATCATGCGACGCAGGAGAACTGGACGCTGGCCCCCGGCCACGACACGCTCGCGGAAATCCTGAGTGGGAACGGCTATGAGACCGTCGCGGTCGTCGCCAACCCGATGTTGAGCGAGCAGCGCGGGTTCAGCCAGGGTTTTTCGAGCTACGTCGAGGCCTGGCGTCCCCGCTACCGGCAAAGCCTGTCCGGCCGGCAACAAACTCGCGACGAAGTCGCCGTGCAGCTTGTCCGCGACGCGCTGCGATCCCGCAGCAGCGATCGGCCGCTTTTCCTGTTTGTGAACTTCATCGGCGCCCACTCACCGTACGACTCTTGCGGGGAGTTCTGTGAGCGATACGCGTCGCCGGACGGCGGGAAAAACGTCGGCAGCAACCTGTACGCCAACTACATCGACAAGCCGTTCTCGCAGGCCGAGGTGACGCACCTGCGCGATCTTTACGACGCGGAGGTCCGGCAGGTCGATCACCTGCTCGGCAACATGATCGAGACCTTTCGCGAGCGCGACCTCTGGGACGACTCGCTGGTCATTATCACCTCCGACCATGGAGAGAATTTCGGCTATCAGGGTCATGTCGGACACGTCTTCACTCTGAACGATGCGACGACACGGGTCCCGCTGATCGTTCGCGCCCCGGGCGGCCGCCGCAATCCGAGCGACCGCGCCGAACCGGTTCAGCTTACCGACGTATTCTCGACCGTTCTTGCGGCCGCGGACCTCGACGCGGAGGCCCACGACGCGCAGGGCTTCAACCTCCTGTCCCCGCTCCCGGACGATCGCGAGGTGCTGCTCGAGTACTACAGGCCGCTGCAGGCGATCGGGCTGATTCTCGCGGCGGGAAACGATCAACAACGCGCCCTGATCAAACCCCACAACCGCGCGCTTCGGGGCATCGTCGCCGACCGCTGGAAGTTCATCGAAGCCGACGACGGCACACGCGCCCTGTACGATTTGAACGGCGATCCCGAAGAGCTGGCAAACCTCGCGGGCACGCCGCAGCAAGCCGCACGCGAGCAGCGACTCCGTGAACAGCTCGCGGCACTGCGGGAGACCTATGCGGCCACTGACGTCGAACCGGCAGCCGGGACACAGGTTGATGAACCCACCCGCCGCGCCCTCGAGGCCATCGGCTACCTCGAATAGGCGTTGCTCGACCTTTACCCCCGGAACGCATTCAAATAAATTGACTCGGCGGCCTCCGGGCTGCGCGCTGTTCGTGTCCATGCGGAATTCCCGACGTGCCTGACAAGAAGACCAGTACGACTCGTTTCGGCCTCGGAGTTCTTCTCGTACTGAGTCTGCTTCCAACCTCCTGCAGCCGTACGGACCCGCCCACAGCCATCCGGCTCGAGCTGCCGGACTCATTCGATTCGCGAACACTCGGCCGGGAGACCCGGCGCATACTCGACGGCCGGGAACCGGTCCGGGTCACCGGAGCTGCCGAAGCGGCATGCCGGATTTACACGGCGACCGGCACAATCGGCACGATCGGCGACGACGCGCGGTTCACGCTGCGAGCCCGGATGGCTGATGGCGAGCAGTCGCTGCTGTTCGATTCGGAAGCAACAGCGTCCGAGCCGGCGAACTCCGTCCGAGCCAAAGAGGCGGCTGGATGGTCCGAGGTGGTGATTCCGCTTCCTGCCAAACGGATCGAGACACTCTCCTTCGAGTCCAGCCGATCGGAGGAAGTCTGGGCCCGGCCGCTGCTGCGGTGCGATGACGCGAGCAACGACTACGGCGACTCCGCACCGAATGTGATTCTGATTTCGCTCGATACGCTTCGGGCGGACCGCCTCGGCGTGCTCGGTAATCGGCATGAGCTGACGCCGAACCTCGACGCTTTCGCCAGGCGAGCAACTTCCTTCTCCGAGGCGTACGCCACCTTCCCCAACACCATTTTGTCTCACGGAAGTATCTTCACCGGGTTGCGACCGATCGATCTGGGGAATCTGTTCGACGTGAGAATTCATGGACTGGAGACGCTGGCGCGCGCTTTTTCCCGCGCGGGTTACGCCACCGCAGCTTTCACCGAGAACGCATTCGTCGGTGCCGCCTGGGGCTTCGCCAATGGCTTCGATCTCTACCACGACGGCCCGGGGTTCGGCGGCGGCAACACCGGGCACGCCCGGGAGACATTCTCACGGGGCCTGAAATGGCTGACCGAACGACCGCCGGGCCCCTGGTTTCTTTTTCTCCATACCTACGAGACGCACGCCCCGTACAACGCGGACCCGGCCGATATTGAGTCGCTGACTGCCCGCTATCACACCGACTACAAGGGACCGCTGAAATGGTCGGTGCTGACCCGGGGAATGAACCTGCAATCCGCGACCGGGCTCGACCCGCACGCCGACACTTCGCGCCAGATCGCGCTTCTTTATGATGCCGTGGTCAGACGGCTCGACCGCGCATTCGGCGAGCTGATCGACCGACTCGGCGAGGCCGGAGCCCTGAACAACACCATCGTTGTCGTCTTTTCCGATCACGGGGAGTCACTGATGGAGGCCGGGGTCCACGGACACGGGAAAACGCTGAACACCGAGGAGCTGCGCGTCCCGTTGATCTTCTTCGAACCGGGGCGCATCCCCGGCAACGCCACGGTCGCGACGCCGGTGAGCCTCATCGACCTTGGACCGACGATCGCCCAGCTCGCCGGGATTGACCACAGACTCCCCGAGGCGAATACGCAGAGCTTCGCGAAACAGGTTCTCGGCGATTCTGCCGAAGAAGCGCGGCCGGTGTTCTCTGAAGTACTGACCGGACTCGCGGTCTGCCCCGATGGGGTCAAAGACCTGTGCGGCACGCGCGAGATCAGCGTCCGTCTCGATGGCCAGACGTACATTGACGACGGCAACGGCGGCGGACGATTGGTGAATGCGGTCCCGGCGCTCGGCGGTGAACAGGCCCGGCGGCTCCGCACTCGGATGGCCGCTCTCACGCGCGGCTACCGTGCTCGTTCGATCGAACGCGCGCATTCCGCGCCGCCCGCACCGGTCGACGATGAGACCCACCGCAAGCTGCGCGGGCTGGGCTATGTGGACTGAGCGGCGGTTCGCGCTTCAACGCTCAGCCGATCGACACCGACACCCCGCGCTCTTTCAGGGCGCCTTCCAGATCGCCATCGAGCCAGACGGCTGCATCCGAGTGCTGCTTGAGATGGGCATCCATGTGCGCAAGCCCCAAGCCCCTCAGGTACTCATAGGCATGTTCGCCCGGAACGAACTCTGAAGCAGGAGGGACATGCTTCGCGATCTCCTCGAGCGGACCCGGCGGAGGCATCGTACGGAACATCTCGTGCGTCGCCTCCACATTGTCGCAGAAATGCATGTGGTCCGAGTTATCGAGGATGACCATCTTCTTTCTCGCCGGTGTGGCCTCGAGCAACTCGTACATTCCCGGCAGCGGCAGTAGGGTGTCCTTGTCCGCAACCAGATAGAGCGTCGGTACGTCTCGGCCCCAGTTGAAGTCGATCGACTCGGCGAGCGGATTGACCGGAAGCGGCGCCGAACCACCGGCGGGCGCCAGCGGCATCGCCGCTCGAATCCGCGGATCGCGAGCCGTCGTACAGATCGTCGTCCACCCGCCGAAGCTGTGTCCGGTCATGCCGATGCGCTCGGCGTCGATCGCGTCTTTCATGTCACCCGAGAGCATGGAGTCGATCACGAACACCGCATCGACGGGCCGCGCTTCGATCATGTCGGTGACCATCGCCATGGGGTCAGGCATCTCGCCGCCGCCCATCAGCTCCATCGTGATCCGCGCCATGTCGACGATGGTGTTCCCCGTGTGATCCCCGGAGGCGACGATGTATCCATGGCTGGCCAGATGCGTACAGAGGTGACTCGACTGCCTGCGGTGTCCGCCGAACCCGTGGCTGAAGACCACCAGAGGGAAACAACCGTCGGCACGGTCCGCATCGCGAACCGCATCCTGCGAGGTCGACGGAAATCCTTCGAGGACCTCGTAGTGATCTCGCGTCGCATCATCGGTATCACGTCCGGCGAACTCAGCCGTCGCAGGGTACCAGACTTCGGTCGGCAGCGGCCGCGAGCGCGATCCGTCCATCAGGTCGAGCGTCGTAACGCCGACCGGGTGCGTTCCTCTGGCAAACGGGTTGTAGCTCTGCATCGCGCGACTCTAACGAAGACTGCGAGATGAGAACAGTCGGGCTTGTCGGCACTTACCCTGCAATCCGCCGCCAGCGCGCCCTGATGTCGAGCCAGGAGGCCGCGAAACCGATCACGAGAAACAGCAGGCCGAGTACCAGCCTCGGGTCGCCAAGCTGGCCCCACGGGTCGACGGGGAAAGCGATTGTCTTGCGCATCGCCGCGATCTTGAACTGGTGGGACCCGTGGAACGCCGGGTTGGAGGCGATCTCGATCATGTCCCTGCGGCTGCGGTAGCGCATGCCGACTCCGGTCGACCAGTGCCTCGCGTCTTCGATTCCGAACGTGTCCACCGCATCGGATGCGGCCGAGCCGAACAATACCGGATGGCATGCGCGGCGAAGCAACGCCGGCAGCATGTACTCCATGTATTTGTCGAGCACCTGCTGAGAGGTCTGCCCGGGGGAGACCCCTTCGACCTGCAGCGGGGTCTCGTGCATGTCGATGACGTTGACGATCACGAAATCGTCACCGGTATCGGATTCGAGAAACGAACG
>CAXQPB010000161.1:0-41331 GCA_964225545.1 Candidatus Nitrosopumilus sp.
ACGGCCACGGCCACGGCCACGCTGAGGAAGATCTCGACGGCGGCGTTAAGCCGTTCGGGGTGAGTCGCGGGCGCGGGACGACCGACCCGGTTGACGATGCAGGTCGGATCGGAGCGGTCGACGACGAGGCCGGCGGCGGAGGCTGATTGCGACGCGACTGTTTTTCCCTCAGGAGGTTTTCATGATGCATGCGCTGCACAGGGGCGCCCTCCCTCTTTCGGCTTCACTGCTGACGCTGCTTATCCCGGTTTCTGCGGCCGCTCATCACTTCATGGACGAAGCGGTGCCGCGTTCCGCCGCGGAAGCACTGCTCTCCGGGGCAGGGCATCCCGTCGTGGGCGCCGATCACCTGCTGTTTCTGGCGCTTGTCGGTTTTCTCATCGCCGGCATGCGGACTGGGGAGCGTGTCCTGGCGGTTTCATCTTTTATCGGGACAACTCTTCTTGGCGCCGTATTGCAGCCTTCAGGACTCGAGCTCGGGCCCGGTGAAAGGCTGGTCGCGTCGACGCTTGTTGTGGGTGGAGTGCTGGTTTTCCGGCGCACGCGTCCGAGCGTCGGTCCGCTCGCGATACTGCTGGTGCCGGCGGGACTCTTCCACGGTCACGCTTTCGGCGCGTTGCTTGTCGAGGCGCCGCTCGACTATTTGCTTCCTTACGATCTCGGGCTCGCCGTCGCTCAGGCCGTAGTGGTCTGGATGAGCGCATGGGCGCTTCTGAGGCTGCGAAGTACCGGCCTTCGCACCATTGCGGTGGAGCGAGTCTTCGCTGTGTCAGCGCTGCTTCTCGGGCTGGCAGGTATCGTGACTGGAACCACTCCCGGGTTCTGAACGTTGTAGTAATGCCGCGGCTGCCTGCGCGGGCTCGGCCCGGGAGGGGGGTCAGGGGGTCTTGGCCTTGAACTTTGTCGCGCTGCTTTTCCTCGTGGAAGTGAAGGTCGAACTCCAGCATTCGCCTTCGCTGCTGATCAACTGAATGGTTACCTCGCCGTCGGCCGCAAGCAGTTGATCTGCGCTCGCGGATTTCGGCGCGTCCAGCTGCGTTCCGCCGGCTTTTACCGCGATCTTCGCGCGGCCTGCATCGCCCGCCCTCAGGATGATCGATGTCGCACCGCCTTTCTGGCCACTGCTGTCGGTGAACTTGTACCCTTTGTCTCCAGTCGCGACCCATTCGCTTCCCGGTCCGACAATGATCGTCGATTGGAGCAGCGGAACCTGACTGCGTGAGTCGTGCAGGCAGAGCGCGTACTGTGTCGTTGAACGGGGATCGCCAAGTGACGCGAGCGAAGTATCGTCGCCCTTCGCGAGTTTCCACTTGATCTGACAGCCCGGGCAGTCGGACGGCCCCGAACGACCGGCCGCGCTGCCCCCCGCATTCTGACCGGATGCCGTCGAGTCGTCTCCGGGGCCTCGTACCGAGAGAACGGCTTTGCCGCCCTCCTTACAGCCGCTGATCGGCAGCGCCAGACAGGCGGAGGGCAGGCTGTACTGTGACATGAAGTCCCACGCCATCTGGGCCAGATTCAGACTGTCTTCGTTGGCGTACAGTACGTGTCCCAAACCGTTGGCCACGCCGGTGACGCTGCACAATCCCACCTCAACGCCATCGTCGCAGTTGGTGTACTGTGCACAGGTGCTCGTCGGCCCCGGCTGTGTCGTCGTATCAGGGCTGGCAGAGACGCATCCATTGACATCCCGCCAGTGAGCAAAGCTCTGTTGCGCGGAGGCAAGTGTCGCGTTGTTGTCCGCGCCGATATCACCTCCTCCGTACGGTACAAGCTGGTCGGTGACGCCGGCGAAGGCGAGGGTGGGGAAGGGGCGTGAAGGCTGACATTGGCTGAGCGGGTCGAATCCAATCGGGAAAGCGAAAGGTGCCGAGGCCGCGAATGCATCGGCGGCCTCACAGGAGATGCGCTGCGAGAGCGCGCCCCCGTTGGACAGCCCGGTGACGTACGCGCGGCGCAGATCGATGTTCGCCTCGAGGGCGACTGCGGAGACGACGGCACGCGCGAAGCCGACATCATCGGGGTCCTGCGCGATCGCATCGCCGCAACAAAGATCGCCGGAATTCCACGAGGGCCCGTGCGGATTGTTCGATCCGATGGGGTTCTCAGGATTTCCAAAGAGTCCCTGGGGATAGACGACGATAAAACCTTCCAGATCGGAAACGGCTTTGAATCCCGAGATTCCGTATTGCTGTCCTTTGTTCGAAAGGTATCCGTGGAAGTCGAGTACCAGTGGGACCGCCGTGGTCCCATCGTAAGCCGTCGGAACATGGATACTGTACAGCCGCTCGATGCCGTCGTACGCGAGCGTGCGGTCATAGGCTCCCGGCGCAAGCTGCGCATCGGCGGTTGGCGTCTGCGAACTCAGCATCAGGGCGAATGCGATCAGGATGAGGCTTGTTCGGAGTGTCATATTCTCTCTCGTCTACACTTTGATCTTTACACGGGTCAAGCCGCCAGGGCGCACAGGAGCCCCTGTGGTTCGCGCGAATCTCCTTCGCGTCTCCGCACGCACCCCCGGTCGAGGATCGCGCGGCTCGATTCGTCCGGCGGCCGGACACGGGAAGTCTGTTGTACGCACTCGGCCGTCTGTCGTTTGTTGAAGACGACTCCACGCCGATGGTGTAAAGAAAAACGCAGGGCTGGCTCGAGCTGCAGAGTGCGGCGCCGCCCTGAATAATCCACGATGATTCTGGAGCACCACAAGGGCGTTCTTGACCCCCGGGATGTAGCTGAGGTCGCGTCCATCTTCGAGTCGTGCCCGGCGAGTCACAATTCCTATCAGAGCCGGGATACTACGCTTCTGCAGGTGCTTTTCGCGTCCTCGGCTTTCAGCAAGATCAAGAGCGCGATACGGCGCGATCTTCTTGTTTGTGAGGCCTGGTTCATCGTCGGCAGCAAGTATTCATGGCACGTCGATGTTCATGTTGATCTCTTCTCCGACCATGTCGTCAACATCTGGATTCCATACGATCTCCCCGGAGACGATGACTCTCCAGTTCTCGAGTACTACGACTCGACGAAGTCGGTTGAAGGAAAAAGGCGAGATCCAGCGTGGCTGCTTTCATCTCTGATCAGGATGCGATCGATGTCGAAGAAGCTTCCGGGCTGGATGAATGCTGGAAAGGTGGTGGATCGTTTGTTCTCGGTGTTGCTCGGCAGCAAGCTCTGCGCGGTCGAGAATGTGGCTATCGGCGACTTTATCGTGCTCGATCCGTCGTATGTTCATCGCTCCGGACCCCGTAAGAAAAAGGTGCTCGCGATCCAGTGCGTCCCTGTCGATGTGCTGCTGAATCCGAACGTCTGTTTCGCCCATTCGTCCTATACCTCACGGGTTGCTCGCAAGGCACTTGCCGCCATTTATCTTCAGGGCAGACAGGAAGAACCGGTCGAAGTTGGCGGAAGCGGAGGCTTTTTGAGCGTCACGCGCCAGAGGTCCGCTCAACGACCAGCCTCCGTCCGTGAGCATGGCGACTGGCGTCGCGCCCGATCCCGTCCGAGCAGAGCGAGAGGCAACGCGATCCGCAGGCGGTCGAGCGGAGACGAGTACTGAAGCCCGGCGCTTTCGAGCGAGACTGCTTCGTTCTGACCAATCGTATCTGCTAGGAAAATTCCGCGTAACCTCCGTAACCTCCGTAACCGCGCGCGGATTTTCGATGTTCCCAATCGTTGCACGTCTTCTTGCCGTCGGTCTGGTCTGTTTCGGTCTCTGGAGGTGGGAAGCTTCGTTGCCGTTCGCTGATTCCCGGGCGGCTCAGGGAGACGTTCCTGCGTCAGGAGGGCCCGGTGCCGGGTCATTGAATGGAGGCGGCGAGTCCACGCCCGGACATCACCACGAACCTCACCACGGTGGTGTGGTCGGGATGGCCGGCGATCACCACCTCGAGGCGCTCGCCTTCACCGACGGGAGGATCCTCGCGTACGTGAGCAGCTTCACCCGTGACGCGCTGCCGCATCGCGGTCTCGGCGGCACGGTGTCGATTTACGAGGACGAGGAGATTGTTCGCGTTGCCCCTCTGCAGGTAGTCGAGACATTGACCGGGCCCGGTCTCGAGGCGCGTGTGCAACCGCTCGGTCCCGATCCGGTGCTTCTCGAGTTCTCGATTACGCAGGACACCAGGGACTTCTTCTCGATCGAATTCCAGTTGCCGGTCGCGGCCGGCGGCCGGCGGGCAGGGGGAGCCGTGCGCAACTGCCGGGCCCCGTCCGAAACCACGGGGCCGCTCTGCACGCTCGACTTCGACTCGGGCGTCGTAAGCATTCTGGCCAGTCCTGCTCGTGACGCGGTAGTCGTGAGCACCGGGAAGGGGCGGCCGAGTCTGTGGGCCATGCCCACCACGCAGTATCGGGATCGCTTCCGAGATCTGCCTGACGCGGTCCTGAGAGAGATCGGGCTTTCAACCGTCACGGGAGCGGCGCTGGCGATTCGGCCCGACGGACGCGAAGCGGTTGTCGGCATGGTGGATCGACTCGTTCGCTACGTGTTGCCGGGCGCGGCGCCGTACAGCTTCCTCCCGGTACCGCAAGGCGGGGCGGTTCTCGCGGCATGGTCGGCGGATGCGCGGCGAATTCTGCTCGCCGGTAGCGATGGAGATCTGTTGCTGGTCAATGTGGTCAAGGCGCAGCCGGTGCGCGACATTGCACTCGGCGTCAGCGTCACTTCCATGACCTTCACAAGTGAGGGCCGTACCGCCGTCGTGGCGCGGAGCGATGGAACTCTTTCGATATTCGATTTCCTGACCGCGGATCCGGGCCAAGATATTCCTGTCAGCACGTTGCCGCTGACTGCCGTACAGACGGCGGCAGGCGCGGCCATCGTGGGGGGGGAAGATGCCAAGGTGCGGCGATGGGACCTGGCGACAGCCCGTGAGGAAGCCGCTGCCGATGTGCCCTCGGCAATCACGGCGCTGGCGGTTTCTCCGGACCTTGGCGAAGTCGCCGTCGGGATGGAGAACGGGGTGGTCGTCCTGCTCGATGCAGCGACGCTGGGCCAACGTGGACAGCTTCCTGCTCAGAGCGAGGCCGCAGCACCGATCCGTGCGATCTCCTGGACCGGAACCGCGCTCGTGGTCGGTGACGAGAGCGGACGAGTCTCTGTCTGGGCGCGCTGAAACGCGCTCGATGCCGCCGGCAATCTTCAAGTCTTTTCCAGAACACTGGCTGCCATGACACCGTTCGGGAATGTTCGAACGCGGACATACCCGTCGCCGGGATGCGGCGGAAGCCGTGAATCACCCGTCAAACCGGTGATCCCGGCAGAGGTACGTACCTTGCAAACCGCAAAGCCTTCGTGGCCCCGACTCGTACCAGCGAACACCGAGCCGCCGCGCTTCCCGCGGTCGTTCTCGGTCTCATTACCGTTGTCGCGCTCGTGTGTGCGGCGTTCGCGCCCTCTACCGCGCATGCTGCCGGCTGGAACACGGAGCCGACTGCACGCCAGCTCGAGAGGTTGTCGCGCAGTGAGCCCTACGTCCGTTATTTTGCCTCACTGCGTTACGGCCGTCATGGCGCGCAGATCCCGGCGGAATACATCCGCGCGCTGATTCTCACAGAGTCCGGCGCCAACGCGGCTGCAGTCTCGGGCGCGGGCGCGCTGGGTCTGACCCAGATCATGCCGCGTACCGCCGCTGCCGTAGTCCGCGAGATCCTCGCAGAGGGAATCGACTACCTCTTCATCGACGAGGAGGCGCTCGAGGCTTTCGAAGCAGAGGATCTCTTCGACCCCGCTCTGAATATCCTCATCGCGTGCCGGCTGAGTTCCGAGTACTTTCTGCGATGGGAGGGCAGCACCGATCACGTTGTTGCAGCGTGGAATGCCGGGCCGACCGCGGTCCGTCGCCACGGAAATCGCCCGCCCCCCTACCGTGAGACTCTCGATCTGATCTCCCGGGTGAAGTCGTACATGGTCTTCCTCGAGAATTCGTACGCGCTGGCTTACTGAATCCGTCTCGCTGCAGACTGACGCCGCAGCGCCGCTTATCCGCCTTCGCTGCGGGCAACGGCAGGCAGTAGAACGATTGTTCTCGACTTCTTGAATACTGCGAGCCGAATTGACGTCTGTACTCTTCAGGACGTCAACAAGCAGCAACCCGGCCGATGTCTTTGACTCGTTCGGGTCTGGGAACCTGACGTCGTGAGCTGCGGTCCGATACGAATCCTGGATCCATGCTCGCGGGGTGGTGGGGTTGTGGAACAAGGTTGGTCGGGCGGACCTGACGGTTCGGGTGTTTCTCGTCTTCACATCAGTATCGAGCGGGGCAGTCGCGGCGCACGCTGACGACAGAGCGTTTCGCTACGGGGCAGGGGCCGAGCCTGCGGTCGCTCGATCGGCGACTCTGATCGGCCCCCGGTTCACGTGTCGGGGGGCCTGCCAGCGCGGTGGCGGCAGACTTCAGACAACTTTCCTCGATTACGCCGGCGGCTTGACGACGGCTGCCAACGGGAAGCCCGGGCGAGCGTTCTTCGATTTGCGTGCCGGCTACAGGGGCAGGGATGAGAGGAGCCGAGGGTTCATTACGGCAGCGGGATTCGATCTGTCGCTCGACCGTCGAGATCGGCCGGCCGTATTGCGATACAACTGGACGATTGATCGCGAAATCTTCCATCGCTGGCACGGCATTGTCGGCGGAAAATTGACTCACAACCTGCGCAACGAGGATCTTCTTCTCGGCGCGCAGGGCGCGGCGCTTGCACGCGGCGGTCCGCTTCAGTCCGCGGGCCTCGCCTCATACGCCGGCGTCAGCGCGTTTGAGGGCTTCGCCAGCGGGGGAGCAGGGACACGAGCAAGTCTTTGTGTCGGGGGACGCTTCAGGATCACCGATCAGTGGATGTTCGGCGCAACCGGTGAGTTGCCGGTGACAGGAGCGCAAAGCATCGGTGAATTTCGTTTATCGCTCGGAACGCTGCTCCGATTCTGAGGCCTGCGTCGCGGCGGATTCGCTCGGCAGCATGCGTGTGAGTCCGTCGCGGGGCAGGCTACCAGTGTCTACACAGGTTCGGGGTGCTCAGGGGGTCGCGAGAGCGTAGGAATGAGCCGGCAGTGATTTGGCAACGGGTGAACCCGAGTGGTCAGGCTCTTTTTCGACGGTCTTGACCTTCACCGGCGCCGAGGCCCGCGTTCCCGTGTAGTCCATCAGTGAACACCAGGCCCAACCGAGCAGCGCGCCGCCGACAATACCGACGCCGATTCCGATGCCGTAAGCCTCGAGGTCGCGATTGCCCTCAGTGCTTGCGTAGGTCACGCCACCAACGGTTCCAAGGCTGGCGCCGATCAGAGCGCAAGTGCCCGGTGAACTCCAGTTACCCGTTGAACATCCGGTCATCACGGTCATCGCTAGCACGAGGGGAATGATGCGTAATTTGCGGTTCACTTGGGAATCTCCTTGGAAGGGCCGAAGAGCTGACACCCGACTTTGCCCCGCGAGTCGGTCTGTCGAAGTCCGATCCGGGCTGCCCTTCACTGCCGGTGCAGTCTGAAAATAATGCCATGCAGCCTGTAAGCTGCACAACATCGGACAGTTAAAAACCGGGCGCGGCCCGCCCAGGGGCTCGAGGCAAGGGGAAAAGTGTTTGACTGCGAGGTCTAGTAACGCGAGCGTTTTCGGCCGCTCAGGGCGTCGTACGCGGTATGAAGCATACTTCGGGCTTTGTCCTCGATCACAACGATGAACACTTTGCGGTACGCACCCTCCGGACAATCCAGCTCCTCCACGCCGTGCCAGGAGTTGGCATTGCGGGCGAACAGGAAACTCCGATTGTTGATGATTCGGGAACGTCCGGTTTCCTCGAACTCCTCGAACCCCGGCGCCGATTTACGACGGAAGCGTCCTCCGTCGTCCAGCACGATCGTCTGTCCGCCCCACGCCTCGTCCCAGTCCTCATCGGTGTTGAAGTAAAAGATGTGGGACCCCAGCTTTCGGAGAGCATCGCAATGCGGTGAGACCGAACAGGAGCGAGGGGTGTAGTGCCAGTGGAATGTGAGGGCGAGCATTCCGCGTCCGAACGCTCTTTTGAGGAAATCCTCGTACATCCGGCCACGCAACTCACCGACGAAATCGTGCCACTCCGGGGCGATTTCGAGCCCTGTGTTGTACTCCAGAGTGAGGCGATCGTGAGGTTGCTGTCCGTGAGAACGTTCGACGCCGAATTCTTCCTTGAACAGCGACGGGTCGGGAAGCTTTGCACGAAGCAACCGGAACGCCTCGTCCTGGATCATGCCCTCGGGGTTGGTCCACGGGTACGGACGCGTGGCACGAAACGATCGCGCGTCAAAAGTTTCGAGTCGCTTTGAGTCCAGGTACCGCATCTGTTCTTCGTCGGAAAATCTGGTCGAAGAGGGCGGCGTAGTCAATGAGCGTCGCCGTTCGGGCGCCGCCGCTCCAGCCCGGGCCCGCTCCGCTCGCTTGAAATCCGGAATTCCAGAAATGTAGCGGACGATGAAGCAACTGAACGAAAGCCGGATCCATTTCAGACCTGGCGCAGCCGTGACGCTGGCGCGCGTCAGCTTGACGCTCGCGGTTCTGTGCGGCTCCCTCAATGTGACCGCGTCTCTGGCGGCCCCTGAGCCCGGAAAAACCTATGCGTCGATCGACGAATGGATCGGTCAGAAGCTGGAAGTCCTGGTCGCTGAGTATGAAAAGATCCACGCCAGTCCGGAACTTTCCGGCCATGAGGAGCGAACTGCGCAGTACGTGACGTCTTCACTGCGGGATTCCGGCTACCGCGTAATCTCGGGGCTGGGCGGGTATGGAGTCGCCGGCGTCCTCGAAAACGGTCGCGGGCCGACCGTGCTGATCCGTGGCGATATGGACGCACTGCCGGTTACCGAGGATACCGGCCTCGCCTATGCGAGTCGGGTCGTGGCAAGCAATGAGGACGGAAGCCAGGTCGGCGTTATGCACGCCTGCGGTCACGATGTTCACACCGTAAATCTGGTCGCAGTGGCGCGTTACCTCGCGGCCAACCGCGATCTGTGGTCAGGGACGATCCTGGCCATCGGACAGCCGGCGGAAGAACTGGGCGCCGGGGCCCGCCTGATGATGGACGACGGACTTTTCGAGCGAGTCCCGAGGCCCGACTACAGTCTCGCGCTGCATGTGGATGGCGACCTGCCGGCGGGCCAGGTCGGGATCGTCCCGGGGTGGGCGTTCGCGAATGTCGACTCTGTCGACGTGGTGATTTACGGACGCGGCGGACATGGCGCGCGCCCGCACCAGACGATCGACCCGATCGTCACCGCGGCCTCGTATGTCATGGCCCTTCAAACGCTGGTGAGCAGGCGCGTCAACCCGCTGGCTCCGGCCGTAGTGACTGTAGGATCGTTTCATGCCGGCTCTAAACACAACGTGATCCCGGACAGCGCCCGTCTGCAACTGACGGTCCGGTCATACTCTGATGAGGTACGCGATCAGCTTATCGAGGGGATCGGGCAGTTGGCGATCGACACGTGTCGGCAGTTTCGCTGTCCGCGCGAACCGGACGTGACGGTCCGCGAGCACCATACCCCGTCGGTGTACAACGACCCGGAGCTTTCGCGTCGTGCCACTGATGTCTTCACGGCGTTGCTGGGGCCGGCTGAGGTCCGGGAGCTCCAGCCGGCGATGGTAGGGGAAGACTTCGGCCGGTACGCACGGCACCTCGAAATTCCAGGGCTTCTGTACCGGCTCGGGTCGGTCGAGGCCGAAGTCTATCAGCAGAGCCAGGAGCCCGGCGGGCCACCGTTGCCCTCCCTGCACTCGGCGCGTTACCGACCGGACCCCGGACCGACGTTGCGAACCGGATTCCGGTCGATGGCTGCTCTCGTGCTGGATCTGCTGGGGCCCGGGCGGGCCGAATCAAATCGGTTGCAGGGCGCCGGCGGCAGCGAGGAGTAGGCCGTGCGGCGGCCGAGGCGGCTCCGGCATGGGGGGCCGGCCGCGGTCTCGATACCGCATGATCCCGTTCTGACAGCTTCTGCGGTGGCGGCACGACGCCGAATCCCGTATCCCTGTACCGGCCATGTTCCATCTCACTGATGACCTGCGCATCGCGCAGCTCCGTCCGCTCATCCCGCCGGCAATTCTCATGGAGGAGTTGCCGATCACCGAGAAGATCTCGACCGTCATCGCGGGTGCTCGCAAGGACGCCGCAGCCATCGTCCGCGGTGAGGATGACCGGCTTCTTGTCGTGGTCGGCCCATGCTCGATCCATGACCCCGATGCGGCGCTGGAGTATGCGACGCAGCTGGCACAAGTGCGTGAGCGGTTGAGCGATGATCTGTGTCTCTTCATGCGGGTTTACTTCGAGAAGCCGCGAACCACGGTGGGGTGGAAGGGGTTGATCAACGACCCGCGCCTGGACGGTACTTTCGATATCAACACGGGCCTCCGGACTGCGCGCAGGCTGCTTGTCGATCTCGGGGCGATGGGGCTTCCGGTCGGCTCGGAATTTCTCGACACCATCAGCCCGCAGTTCGTTGCGGACCTCATCTCATGGGGAGCGATCGGCGCCCGCACAACGGAAAGTCAGATCCACCGGGAGCTCGCGTCCGGGCTGTCGGTGCCGGTCGGATTCAAGAACGGGACCGATGGAAACATACAGATCGCTCTCGATGCGATTCGCGCGGCCAGAGACCCGCATCACTTCCTCTCGGTTACGAAGCAGGGGCTGAGCGCGATCGTCAGTACGACGGGGAATCACGATTGCCATGTCATACTTCGGGGTTCGAACAGCGGGCCGAACTACGACGCCAGGAGTGTCTCGGACGTGGCCGAGGTGCTCCGTGGGCATAATCTTGTCGATCGAGTGATGATCGACTGCAGCCATGGAAACAGCCGGAAGGACTTCCGACGGCAGCCCGAGGTCGCGAAAGACGTCTGTGAACAGATCGCGGCTGGTTCGAAGCAGATCTCGGGTGTCATGCTGGAGAGCCACCTTGTCGAGGGACGTCAGGACCTCGGCGATGCCGGCTCGTTGCGCTTCGGGCAGAGCGTTACCGATGCGTGCATCTCGTGGGACACGACGGTTCCAGTGCTCGAACAACTCGCAGAGGCCGTGCGTGCGGGGCGTGGAACCCGTTAGCGGGGCCGGACGCCGGTTGAGGACTTCGGTGCCGGTGCGACCGCGTTCGATCTGCTAACGTGCGGACAGAACGATTTGACGTTCGCCGGCGCGAAGTTCCCTCGCGCTCATCCTTCGCACGCCCGTTGACCCTCTCTCGAGTACGACTTCGAGTTCATGTCGGTGGATCGTGAAAACCTGCGCAAGTCGTGAGGTCTGCTTTCCACTGTCGCCGGCGAGGTGAGTCTGGAGGGGAGGGATGCGGGCCCTGAGTGCATCAAGGATCAGGCTTTTCTCCAGTCTCGCGCTATGATCGAGCAAGTCCTGCTTTGCCCGTACATCCGGCGTTGCCAGCCAGGGAAACTTGACGCTCAGGGTCTCGGGAATCCGGCATCGCAGGATCAATGAATCCAGCTCGTCGCCGACGTCCTCGACCAGTCCGTCGATCTGAACGTCCAGCCCGGCGCTGATTCCTCGCCGCTGTCGCGGCCCGAGATTTCCCCAGAGGGTTTCAACGAGTCGGAATCGAAGCTCCGTCGGCATAAGCGGCGGCAACAGGGTGTACAGGCGCCGGGCCATTCGCCCGCTCATCAATGAACTGCCTGACCGCCATGACGGCAGCGCGACCTCGGCGCGTTCTCGCGAGGCTCTGCCGTACTCGCATTCGTAGCGTTCGAGGACTGCGGTCAGCTTATCCGTCGGGAGTGTCAGGAAGTAATGCCGGACGTCGCGGTCAGTGCCTCCGACCTCGCGACTCAGCTCTGCCAACTCGGCTGCGTGTTGCATCGCTGGTGGAACGGCGCGCGTACCGAAGCGTGTACGGCCGGGGGAGGCGAGGGGGCGGCGCGCAGGGCGCCGGTTTCGACGCCGAGTGCTCAAGAGTCAGCTTCCCGGCGGCGGCGAGTCGAAAGCAGCAGAGCGAAAGAAAGACATCAGCCGATGAGGTAGGCCGCGACGACGATGGAAAGCGCCAGGAGTCCACCGATGACATAAAAAGGCGTCATGTCACGCTCGCCTTTCTGGCTGCGGCTCAGCCTGCCCCTGCGAGCCTGAGGAGTGTTTCCGATCAGGACCTCGGTCCTTCCTACGCTGGTGGCCTGCGTATGGGTGACGGTTACCGAGTTTCCGAGTTCGCTGACCTCACGAGTCGTCCCAGCCAGTGATTGCAGGACCTGGTCTAGTGTCCCCACGTCGACCTGAAGTTCATGCGCGCGGCGACTGACATCGAGGACACCGCGCGTGTAGTCGCTCAGCAGGGCTGCGCGCTGCTCCTCCGTGAAAGATGAAAGGTCGAGCGTGGTGCTCGGCGTCAGCGTGATCGTCGTGGGAACGTTCGATTCGCCGATGGTGACGGCTTTCTCCGTCGTTCGATGCTCTTGTGACACCAACCTCTCCCTTACCGGCGCCGGATTCGCCACAGGGCGTTCACCCGCAACGGGTGTCTGTTCGCCCATCTGTGATGATTCGAGCCGCCCCGCTCGCGCGGAAAGTGCTCTGGAAGGGAAGGTTCCGCACCGCCCCACCACCGCAGCCACAACGGACACGCTAGCAAATACGGCCACTTTTGTCACCAACTGCTCTCGCGATGCTGCCTGTGCGGGGCGCCACTTCGCCGTCGACAGCGGGTTGCAGCATCGCCGCGAATTCTGCTCCATGCCTCCATTCCGCAGCGTTTTCGGCGGGCTTCATGGCGGTCCCCAGAGCCGGGAAAGGTTGAAATGGTCGGAGGCCGGTCGCAGAGTGCGGCGAAATCGGGACGATCAGCTCGGGGAGCGTAAGATGGAAAAACTCGCATACATTGTCTGGAAGCCGGCTGCGACGACCGACGTGGACTTCGGGCGTATCATGCGTGCGGAGGTCGCCGGCTCGCTGGTCGACTCCGGCGCGATGCGACTGTCTATCAATGTCGCCGACGAGCAAACCCAGGGGGTCCGGGCAGCGCGGATCACAAGGTTCGATCCGCCGATCGCGGGTCTTGTCACCTTCTGGTTGCACGTCAGTGACGACCGCGAGCCCCACGAGAGAATTCTTGCAGAAGCAACCGAACGACAAGCCGGGTATCTCGTTCTCGAATCGGTTCCAATCGTGAACACGACGCATACCGCCGCTCTCGGCGAAAGAACGCCCGGCACCAATGTCGTAGCGTGTATCGAACGGCCCGAGAGAATGACGCATGACGCCTGGATCGCGCACTGGTTCGGTCATCACCGCCGCGTCGCCTGCGAGACGCAGTGCAGCTACGCGTACGTGCGCAACGAGGTCATCCGCCCGCTCACCGCGGACGCCCCGCCGTGGGCTGGAATCGTCGAGGAGGGGTTCCCGACCGAAGCCGTTACCGACCCGATGCTGTGGTACAAGTCGGGGGGCGACAGGGCGGTCATGGAACAAAACCTCGGAAAGATGCTCGAGAGCGTCAACGCATTTCTCGATGTCGCGCGAGTGGAATCAAATCCGATGTCCGAGTATCACATCTCCAGCTGAGAGGCGGTCTTCGTACGCAAGCACGAATCGACTCCAGATAAATCGACCCGAGAGGACCCCTGCTCATGAATAGAAAAATTCTCACCAGCCTCGCGATTCTTGCGGCCTTTCCCGTGATCACCGGCGGAGCCTGGGACAGCATGAAAGACGCTGCCGGAAAAACGGGTGCTGCCGTGATCGATGGCGCGGGCGCTGTCGGAAACGCTGCAAAGGATACCGTCAAGAGCGTTACCACGAAGGAAACCGCCGAGGAGACTCGCGCAGCCCTGAACCAGACGGCGAGCAAGACGCTCGACCGATTGTTCAAGGAGCGGCCTTCTTCACGGAGCCTGTACAACAAGGCTTATGGTTATGCGGTCTTCGACACCCGGAAGGTGTCGATCCTCATTACGACCGGTTTCGGCGGCGGCGTCGCGGTCGAGAAAGCCTCAGGGCGCCGAACGTACATGAAAATGGCCACCGGGGGCGTCAACCTCGGAGTGGGCGGCCAGGTCTTCCAGCTGGTGTTCCTGTTCGAGAGCAAGGCCTCGATCGACCGTTTCATCAATCAGGGATGGGAAGCCGGCGCGGAGGCGAATGCCACAATGGGTAAAGCCTCAGCGGCCGCGACTCCGCGATTTGTCGAGGGGATGGCGGTCTACCAGCTCACCGAGGCAGGCGTCATGCTGGCTCTCGACTTTACCGGCACGAAGTACTGGAAGAGCAAGGAGCTCAACGAGGGGTGATGCGCCCCTTGGCGGTTCTGCGCAGATAGCGCCACTGCCCGCTGGGTTCCCCTACGGTTGTGGTCGAAGCGAGATTGGGGAGCGCGCGCTCGATCTCGTTCATCGTGATGAATCGAGGCCCTAGTGCGGACGGAGCGATCCTCTCCGTCTCGAACAGCGACAGCAGCAGTTCGTCGACCCTGGGCTCCCCGGAGTAGAGCTGTGCGGATGTCGACGGGCCTGCCTCGATGCAAACCGATGAGTACCCGTGCTCGTAGCGCAGCCAGTCGATGGCCGCGGAGGGGGAGGGGGCTTCGAGTCCGATAACCTCGAGGCCGGGCCGAGCAGCCGCCGGCGCCAGCTTTCGGGCGGCGGCAGATGTGGTGAGAATCCAGCGCCGGTTGGGGCCATTGAGCCCCGGATGTGAGAGGTCGAGGTCGTCGCCCCGAGTCAGCACGACGGTGTCGGGCAGACCTCGCTTGCCGACCGAGAACTCCCGCCACGCCTGAACGTAGGAGGTATCGGCCCGCGAAGAGAGCAGCCCGTGCGTCAGGCGAGGCTCGCAGCGCAGGTTGCGGCCGGTTGTGAGGATTGCATCGGTCCGAGCGCGTGCGATGCGCAGGACGAAAGGGTCATTGTCACTTACAGGCATCGATGCCCCGGTGGTCAGGGCCCGCAGTGGCTCGGAACTCGCCCCTCGCGCCGGCTGCCACGCCGCGAAGACGTGAACGACTCCGGCCTCCTCGCGCAGCTCGTCACCGAACAGCTCTCGGACACGCTCGGCGCAGCGTAACGATCCGGCGCGTTGATCGGAACGGCTCACCGGTTCCGTGCTCAGCTGGAAGCGGAAGGCGTGGTCGGGTTGCGTGGGAGCGTCCCGGGAAACAGGGCACGGATGCGGTCCACGGCGCGTTCCATGTCGTCCAGCGGGCGCCCTGCCGGCGGCTCTTCGCCGGTGCCGAAGCGCGTCGTCAGCCCGCGCGATCTCAGCTCGGCGTGGAATGCGTCGAAGTCACGCGGAGGCTTGACGAGCCCGTTGTAGATCAGGCGCTGATAGGCGCTCTCGCCCAGAATCCTTTGCGATGGCGTGCTCGCCGCTCCGCGGCGTGTCCACTCGAAGACCTGCACCGGTTTCCCCGTCGCACACGCCTCCACGGCCAGAGAAGCGCTGTCGACCGTTACAACGAAGCGATCCGCCAGCCCCAGAAAGGCCCGGTAAGGGTTGTCCGGGTCGTCTTTTCTGAACGCGTACAGGTAAGACGGGCAGTCGATTGCCTCGAACAGCGCGGCCGTGGAGTCGTCCGGCGTTCGCGGGCTCGTGCATACCAGCAGGGAACCGGCGCCGACTGCGGCGGACGCTTCTCGCCCGAGCTGCGCGGCTACCTCGGGCGTGAGGCGGTAGCTCGAGCTGTTCCCGCCGACGTTGAGCGCGATCCACGGACGTGGCAGCGACGCGACGCCTGGGCGAAACCTCGCGGCAGCGGCTTCGATGGCTCCGGTGTCGATGTGGTTCAACGGACCGATATTGTGAAGCACGTTCGGTAACCGCGGCAGGCGGTACTGCGGCAGCGTGATCACGAGGTCAAATCCGTCGAGTGGCATCTGCGCGTGCAGCAGGTGAACCAGCCGCGTACGCCCGCCCGACTGCTCCCGAATCCAATGGGCTACCGGTGCGCTGCGACGGGACGCCGCAATGACGAGGTCCGGCCACGGCGGCTCGAGGGGGTCGGAGCGGTCGCGGTCTACGGTCGCGGCTGATGCGCCAAGGAAAAGGTTCGGGCAGGCCTCGAGCCAGTTGTGAGCGAGTTGGCGGGGCTCCCACGGCCAACCGAGCGCCTCTGCGAGGCTTGTCATCTGACCGTTTCCGCCGGCGCCCTTCCCCAGCAGGACCCACACACGCGGAGCGACCGCATCGGGCATCGCGACCGTTGTCGATGCGTCGCACTCGCCGGCCTGAGGTGTTGTGACGTTGCCGGCCAAGCGTCAGACCCTACGCCGTCGCTCGCTTGCCGGCTCTGCCGCTGCCGGAGTCCGAGGCGCCCGGCTCATCCCAGTGTGTCCAGCCGAGCAGCCCCTTCACGCGTCGAGCCACCTCCGAGTTCTCCCGCAGGGCTGACGCGGCCGCGCCATCGAGCGGCTCGCCGAACCAGCGCGCATAGCCGTTGCTGACAAGTTGCTCGCACATCACGTCGAGGTCGCGCGGCGGGCGTACCACCGCTCGCTCGATCAGACGAGCGCAGAGATACTCGCGACCCTGCTGCGGTCGGACGGTTCCCTTTTTCTTCTTCGGTCTCGAGTAGGCGATGCGCGTCACCACCTCGGCGAAGCGCGCGTACAGACCGGCGGGGCGTTTGGGGACCGGGTAGATGAACACCGGCTTCCCGGTGGCAACGGCTTCTGCCAGCATGGACTCGCTGTCACCGGTGACGATGATCGCATCCGCCAGAGCGAGGTAGGCCAGGTAGGGATTTTCGTGTCGGTTGGCTTCCCAGTGATCGACGCAGCCCTGCGCGCCGAGTCCCGCTTCGAGGGCCTCCTCCACGTCCCGGCCACTGCGACGGCTCGTGACCGCGAAGACCGTCCCCTGGCAACTCCTCGCGAAACGTCCGACCTCGTCGCCCATGCGTGTTGCCGTCTGCGCATCGAGTCGATGCTCGGCCGAGGTGCCGCCCACGAGCAACACGATGTGCGGCTCCGGCGTCGACCCGAACAGACGCGGCCAGCGCTCCGCTGCCTGCTCGAGTTCACCCTCGCTGACGCGGTTCAGGGGCGCGAGTGTCTCTATGCGGCGCTCGTTCATCGGCAGGCGCAGATGCGAGCACGTCACGACGGCGTCGAACTGCTGCGCGACGTCGCCGCCCTTGCGCCCCATCTGCACGGTCCGGGTTGCGCCTCGACTCTGCCGGGCGATCCAGCGGCTGATCAGCGCAGTGCGCGCTCCGGTAGAGATCACTACATCGGGCCATGGCGGCGCGAGCATCGCGTGACGTGTCCCGTCAGGGTCGACAAGCAACGGGCTCGCGATGCGATCGATCAGCAGGTTGAGATGGGTATGTGCGATCGGCTTCATCTCGTAGGGCCAGCCGAGCGCCTTCACGAGCCCGAGTGACTGGGTCGTGTGGCCGGGCTTGTGGTCCACGAGAATCCACGCGTGAGGCGTGCCGTGGAGGCGGTAGCCGCCATCGCGTGAGAACGTTTTCTCGCGGCCGCGGCGGCCGGTGACTGAGAGTTCGATTTTCCAGTAAACGTCGGGGTGGCGGGCGCCGGTCTGGTGCAGCAGCGTAAACCACCACGCCGGGTCGCGCCGCGAACGCCTATTGCGCCCCAGCAGGGTCTGTATCGACGTCCGGCTTTTCTGGTTCACGGTGATGTGAACGAAGCGCCGTGCTCTGGCGAACATGTCGTTGACCACCCACGCGACGTCGTCGTCGGTCAGATGCTCGAGCATCGAGGTGCAGACGACTCCGTCGAAAGCATCCTCCGGGAGTGAGGCTCCGCGCGATAACGGGTCGTGCGTCGTGATGGTCACTCCGCTGCGACGCGGCGAGATCGCATGGACGGAGGGGTGCCCGTCATCGCCGATGTCGAACCCCAGTTGGAGGAGACTTTCCGAGCCCGTGCGCGCTGCGATCGCGAGCACCTCGTCGGTATCGGCGCGCCCTCCCGGCTGCGTGTCACGCGTCTCCGCAAGACCTGTCGGTTTGAGATTGTCGACGACCTTGGTGAATCCCATGCTCGGTCTTGCCAGATCGAACAGCTGGAATCCGCTTTCATCCGCCGAGCGCTCGAGCGCGTGCCAGATCTCCCCGTCGGGGTTGTGCTGGTAGACGAAGGTGTCGGGAAACGGTTGCCAGGGCTGGGTATGGATCGTGGTGTAGTGGACCACCCGTGACTCACCGGGCCGGTATTCCCAGTCTCTGGCATTCCACTCGGGGTCCATCGGCCCCCAAAGATGGCGCGCCGCGGCCTCGATGGATTTCCGTCGACCACCGTTGCGTGCGAGCTCGACATCCCACGCGGCGTTCATCTTCGCGCAGTCGATCAGCATGACCGAGGTGTCACGCGCGGTGATCGAGAGGAATCCATGCTCGTGCATGTCGGTATCGAAAAGATCGGCGGGGTCGGCGAGATACATCTGGTCGACGTCGTTGTAGATCGCCTTGCCTTCGCCGCCGGCCAGAGACGGAATCGCGAATCGGTAATTCGTGAAGCCGGTCAGCCACATGCGCCGGTCGAACCCGGCGAGGTCCTTCATCAGATAAATTTCGTAGCGCCGGGATCGGTCGCGAACCTGCTGGATCGACCATACGAAGACTCGTTCGGCTCGTTGCTGTCCCGGTTCGGTGCCGACGAAGACCCGCACGGGATCCTTGCCGCTCGGCTCGACGCCGGGTTCGGCATCGAGGACCACGCACTCGGGGCGCTCGCGCAGGAACAGCGCATCTTCGCTGCCGCTGCGAGGCAGCAGCCTGGTGATGACTCGGCTCGTAGTCATGAAGCCCATGGTGATTCCTCCGTGCGCTCGAGGTCGCGGGAGATCGTCGAAAAACCTTCAGGTTTCGTCAAGGAAACCCGTTCCTGCGGGCCTTTTCAAGGCCTGCGCATTTCGTGTCACAGGAGCGCTTCGCCGTGCCGACTCAGCCCCGAACGATCGTCGGCCCTCGTTATCCGGCCATCTTCGAGTCGATAGATACGGTCGGCGGTTTCCAGGATTGCGGGCTGGTGGGAGATCACCAGCAGGGTCATCTCACCGCGAAGACGGCGCACGGTCTCGCAGACCGCCGCCTCGCTTTGCTTGTCCAGCGCGGCAGTCGCCTCGTCGAGAATCAGGACACGTGGTGAGTGAGCGAGGGCGCGTGCCAGCGCGATCCGCTGCCTCTGCCCGCCGGAAATTCGTGCGCCCCGCTCGCCCAGTTCGGTGTGCATTCCCTCGGGCAGTTGTTCGACGAACTCCCAGGCGCCCGCGCTGCGCAGGGCCTTTTTGACGTCGCTTTCCGTGAGCTCAGGGTCTCCGAGTGTCACGTTCAGAAAGACGCTCTCGTGAAGGAGCATGCCTTCCTGTGGAACGTAGCCTACCGATCGCCGCCAGTTGCCAAGGTCGAGTCTCTCGATCGGAGTGCTGTCAACGCGCACAACCCCGTCGCTGGCGACAACCAGCCCGATGATGAGATCCGCGATCGAGGTCTTTCCCGCGCCGGAAGGGCCGATGAGCGCGGTGACCTCGCCGACGGGGATCCGCATGGAGGCATGCTCGAGGATGTTGCGGTCTCCGTAGGAAAAGGTGACGTCGTCGAGAGCGATCTCGCGATGCAGCTCGGGGGGCGCGGTTCCCGGGATTGCCTCTTGTTGATCCTCAGACCGGTCGATGGTCCGTCTGAGTGACCAGTAGGCGCTCTCTGCCCCGGCCATCATCTGGTACTGCTTCTGGACCCGGTTCAGGTTTGATAGCCCTTTGATGAACAGGAGCGCGAGCAGGATCACGCTGTCGATCGGGATCGTCCAGTACAACATCGTGATGTACAGACCGCCCGACATGGCAGTCACGAGCAGGGGCTCCTGCAGAGCACGCAGCGCCTCTTTGCTGAGGACCTGGCGGCGAAGCGCTTTGTTGAGGCGCTGTGTCTCCTTCTCGAGCAGCGGTCCGACGAGCTGCTCTCGCGCCATCGCCTTCAGTGGTTTGACTGCGTACAGAACGTCGGTGAGTCGGGCGAGAAGTTCGTTGAGGAGGACGGTTTGCTTGTTCCCCGCCTTACGAGTGATCCGCACCAGGCGGTTCAGGATCAGCATCGAAAGTGTCCCCACCATCAGAGCGGCCAGCGTGGCGCTCCACGAGACGGCCGCAGCGACGCACAGATAGAGCACCGACTGAATCGCGAAGGCCGACAGGGTGGCTCCGTGCAGGTATGCCTGTGCCGCGCGCTGGGCCTCGGTGGCGAAGGCGTTGGCGAGCATGCCCGTCGGCTGCGCGACATAGTACGGCCAGCGTGCGGCGAGCAGGGCCCGGATGAAGGCGAGCCGGAGATCCGTGGCGACGTGTGCGACGGTGTACCCTACTTGTCGCTGAGCAATGAGCACGAGCACGGCGCGGACGCAGATGCCGGCGACGATCAGCGAGAGAAGCGCCCCGACCGTAGGCGACAAACCGAACGACGCCAGGATCCGCACGACGATCCGCTCGAGGGTCGATCCCTGGCCGTCAATCTCGACAGGCCCCCCGCCCTCGGAGCGGGTGATGATCTCCAGAAGCGGCATCATGCTCGACAGGCCGATTCCCTCCGCGAGCGCGGCGAGAACCAGACAGCTGAGCATTGCGGCGCTGCGACCGGGGTAGGCGCGAGCGAAGGTTATAAGAAGATTCAAGAAGCAGTCCTGCCGGGAGGGCGGCAGGCTAGCCCATCGCGAGCGCACCAGCCAACGAGGGCGTGCCCTTGCCGCGGCGGCCGATCGCATTGCACGCCGGCGCCGGGCAGATACAGTTAGAAGCGTGCAGGCCTCTGCCCGAAACTCTCGACCCCCCGCCGTTCTGGTCCTTGCAGGGCGAAGGGCAGGCACGGACTCTCTGGCCGAGGTCACTCGTGTCAGCCACAAGTGCCTCGTCGAGGTCGCCGGTGAGCCGATGATCTGTCGGGTTCTGGCGGCGCTCGAGGGCGATCCGCGCCTCGGCAACGTGACGGTCAGCATCGACGATCCGGAGGTGCTCGAGCGTGACCCGCGCGTCGCGGACGCCTTGCGTGCGGGCGGCGTTTCGCTGCATCGCAGCCGGCCTTCCCCGAGCGCCAGCACTCTGGATTTCTTCGCTTCCCAGCCGCCGGGAACGCCGGTCCTGGTGACCACGGCTGATCACGCCCTGCTGAGGACGGAGACCGTTGCTTGGTTCTGGTCGCGTGCTCAGCGTAGCGACGCCGACATTGTGGCCGCGCTTGTCTCCGGTGAGCGGTTCCGAGCCTGTTTCCCCGAGCAGCCGCGCACGCTGATCCGATTCAGCGATGCCTCGTACACCGGGGCAAATTTGTTTGCATTGCGAAGCCCGCGCGCCGCGGCCGCGCTTCGATTCTGGGTCAAGGCGGAAACGCATCGAAAGAAGCCCTGGCGGATGGTCGGAATGTTCGGTCCGGGGAACCTGCTGCGCTTCGTGACCGGGCGGCTCGACCTGCGAACCGCGCTGCTGAGGGCCTCGTCGCGGATCGGTGCGCGGGTCGGTGTTGTCGAGCTGCCGTTCGCCGAGGCGGCCATCGACGTGGACAAACCGGCCGATCTCGAGCTGGTCGCCCGGCTCGCCCCGGAGCCCCGTTCGGCCCACTGCTGAACGGCGTTCATTTCGATCCTCGAGGCCGACTCGGACGTTGCGCCGCATTGTATTGTTTTTGCTGGAAAACAAGTCGCGTTCCGGCTAGGGTCCGCGCCATCGCCTGAAGCGGAACAGACGTTTCAGGACTGTGCGAGGCGGGGCGGTCGGGATGAACCTGACGGCCGAGAGGTTGGGGCGAGGCGGGCACGGGCGTTCCGCAAGCGGTGCCTGATAACTCCGGACGGAGAAGCCGAGTCCGCCGACCGGGGAGTTTCGGTACAGAACTCATGCACTATTCAGAGCCAGCGCAGCAGGTGCGGCAGACGCATAGGCCGGTGCCGTTCAGCCTTCCGGCAGATGCCGAGAAACGGGCGGCAGCGCCTGCGTTCCTGCGCAATCCGGTAAAGGTCGGCGTGCTGAGCAACATGCACGCGGGGAAAGAAGGCTCGAATGTCGCTCGCGTCCTCTCGTTTCTGGCCGACCATCCCGAAGTCACCTGCGTGGAGACCTACAGCAGCTCCGGCGTGCAGCAGGCGCTTGATGAGCTGGCGCGGCGCGAGGTCGGAGTTCTGGTCGTCAACGGCGGCGACGGCAGCCTCCAGCGCGCGCTCACCGAGGTCTTGCGAAGCGGGGCGTTTGAGCGCCCGCCGGTTCTCGCCCCCCTGCGCTGCGGCCGAACCAATACGAGCGCCATCTCGATCGGCAGCAGCCGCGACCCCGTGGACGCCGCGGCCGCGGTGCTGGCGGCAGCGCGACAGGGCTCTTTACGGCCTTCGGAGCCGGTAGGAATCGCGGCAAGGGCGTTCGAGCGCTCTCGCAATCCCGGTCCGGTCATGATCAGCGATCGCGTGATCGATCATCCGGTCCTGCGCGTAGACCTGTCGGATGACCCCGACCCGCACTACGGGATGGTGCTCGGCCCTGGTGTGATCCACCGGGGCACCGAGCTTACACACCGCGCTTTCCCGACGGCGGGCACCCAAGGGGTGATCGGCGCAAGCCTGGTCACGGGCTCTCTGATCGTTCGAGCGCTGCTTGGTGGGGACGACGGTATCATGACACCCGACCGCGCGAGCCTGACGCTCGACGGGGTCCGGCAGAAGTCGGGCGAGTACCTTGTCATGCTGGCGTCGACGCTCGATCGGATGTTTCTTCGCATCAAGCCGTACTGGGACGCGCGTCCAGGTGCGATCCACTTCACGGCGATTACGAAGCCGTCGATTCGCAGACCGATAGACGTCTTGCGCGTCCTCAGCGGCCGCGAGCCGAGTGCGTCAGCGCTCGCCTCAGGCGCTCTGAGCCGCAACGTCGAGACGGCCGAGCTTTCGATCGACTGCGGCATGATGCTCGACGGCGAGATCCTCGATCCGAAGCCCGGCAGAAGTGTCCGCATCAGCGCGGAACACTCCGTGCAATTCCTGATGAGCTGAAGGGCGGCGCCGATCCGAGCGAGAACTGAATCGATGAGTCGAAACCGAGAGGAAATCGCACGCATTGTCGCAACGGAGCTCGATTCCGCTGCGCCCGAGGATGCCCGTGCGATCGCCAACGAGATCTGTCGGCGCCACGGCGAAAGCGTCGCCGCTGTCATCTATTACGGTTCGTGTTTGCGCAAGAAGACGGTCGACGGCGGCGTCCTCGATTTCTACGCCCTCGTGGACTCGTACTCAGCGGCCTACGAGGGCGCACCGCTCATGACGCTTTCCAATGCGATGCTGCCGCCGAACGCTTTTTACGTCGAGCTTCCAGCTGGCCCGGAGCGCCCTCACGAGCTGCGCTTCAAGTACAACATCATAACGTCGGCAGACTTCGCGCATGGGGCCTCCATGAGCAGCCTGCACGCGATCATCTGGGGGCGGTTCTGCCAGCCCGCAGCGCTGGTGCATGCGCGCGACAATGCGGCGCGCGCGAATGTGGAATCGATGATGACCGACGCCGTCATTACGGCGGTGGCTCATATGGTTTCGTTCCTGCCGGGCGAGGGGGACACGGTCCGTTTCACACAGGAGACGCTATGGCAGGGCGGTTTTCGGGAGACCTACAGCTCGGAGTTCAGGACTGAGAGGCCCGAGACGATCCAGCAACTCTACCGCGCGAATCCGCAGCGCTACGATGCGGTGGCGGCGGCCGCGCTGCGAGAACTCGACGCCGACGGAGTGTTGCACTTCGAGCAGAGTGACGCGGACTGCACCGTCAGTCTTCCTGAACGGTCACGACGCCGAAACCAGGTTCAGTGGAGGACTCGCAAGGCGGTCGCCAAGGCCCTTTACTTTCCACGGCTGCTGAAGTCGGCGGCGACCTTCGGTGACTGGCTGCCGTACGCGCTGTGGAAGCTGAAGCGGCACACCGGCGTCGAGATCGAGCCGACCGAGAGGCAGAGACGCCATCCTCTGATCTGGGGGTGGCCGGTCCTGTTTCGCCTGCTGAAGGAGCAGTCGCTGCGATGATGCTGACGGTTCAGGCCGGGGCGTCCCGATCCAGGGGACGTGCATCGCTTCCGTCACCGGAAAGGCAGCCGAAATAGTCGAAAGGATGTTCGAGAGCTTTAACAATAGCGTCGATTCCGAATCGTGCATTCAGCCCGTCGTCGATGCGTTCATCGTACGAAAAGCGGATGTGGATCTGTTTTCGGACACACAGTTCGCCGTCGCGAACCACCGGTCGATCCTCGATCTTCCCTGCCATCATGAACAGCGGGCAGTTGCCCCACTCGTAAAGGTGATGGAACCCCGCGTCCATCCCGAGGCTCCCGAGGTTGGCAATGAACATACTGGTGTACATCGCGTCATTGGCGATAAACCCGGCGGGAAGAATGTTGAAATAGTCGAGCTGCTTGAGCAGGCCGACCCCGAGTCGCAGCAGCGGGCGGGGGATCGCCGAGAGCATGTCGAACTCCTTGTCCGCGTAGGTTCGCTGGCCGGATCGCTCGACGCTGACCTTCGAGTTGATGCGCTCGCAGAGCCCGGCGAACGTCTCGCCGGGGATCGCCTCGAGTTTGACCGTGGAGAGCTTGGCCTCGGTGTCGAGCTGCTTGCGCTTCATGCTGAATGTAACGGCACACCCGATCCGCTGATACAGCCGCCGTCCGGTGGAGAAGCGATTCATCTTGGGGTTTTCCGCCAGCCCGATCAGTGCGGCGGCGACGAGGCAGTGCGAGATGTCAACGTCGAATTTCCCCTCGCAGCATTCGATGTACTGGAGAAGGTTCTCGGCGTCGGCGTAGCTGTCGAAATAGACGACGGATTCGTTTCGCGAGACCATCACATAGCCCATCAGCCGGCGGTACGAGTGAAGCCCGCGAATCAACTCACCGTCGGACCGGGAGGTTTTTGCATGGAGCCCTGCCCAGGCGAGAAGAAAGAAGATCGCGATGATGAGAATGGTTTCCATGAAAACCCCGAGACGCGCGGTTTTAGTGCCGGAGCGCGGTGTTCGCAAAAATCACGCGTACGTTGCGCGCAGGCAGGAGGGCGTGGACAATGAGTTCTGATTTGGCCACTTCATACCAGTTGCAAGCCTCTACCGAGCCGGGCCAGGGAGCGGACGTCTTCGACAAATGTCGAGAGTACACGTTCGCTACGGAGATCCGTGAACACGGCGTCTACCAGTTCTTCCGCGAGATTACCTCCGGCCAGGATCCGGTCGTCTGTATCGACGGCCGGGACATGGTCATGTTCGGCTCAAACAACTATCTGGGGCTGGCGAGTCATCCCGAGGTAAAGCAGGCGGCGATCGCGGCGGTCGAAAAGTACGGCACGGGCGTGGCGGGGTCGCGACTCCTCAACGGCACACTCGATCTGCATGTCGAACTCGAAGAACGCCTCGCACGTTTCATGAATCGCGAGGCGGCGCTCGTGTTCTCGACGGGCTACCAGGTCAACCTCGGAGTCCTGTCATGTCTGCTCGGCCGGCAGGATGTGGCGATTCTCGACTCGCTCGACCACGCCTGCATTATCGACGGAGTTCGGCTCGGGTTCAGCAAGATCGTCAAGTTCGCCCACAATGATATGGACGATCTGGCGGCCAGACTTTCGAGGATCAAAGCGGAACTCGGAAGGATGATCGTAGTCGACGGCGTCTACTCGATGGAGGGGGACCTGTGTCCTCTCGATCGACTCGTCGAGATCAAGAAACAGCACGGCGTTCGCCTGATGGTGGACGACGCGCACGGCATCGGCGTGTTCGGTCGAAACGGTCGCGGCGTCGCCGAGCATTTCGGCGTCGAGAACGAAGTTGACCTCATCATGGGTACCTTCTCGAAGTCGCTCGCGTCGGTCGGCGGTTTCATCACCGGCGACGCCTCCGTAATCAGCTACATCAAGCACAACGCCCGCTCCGGGATCTTCTCTGCCGCCTGTACGCCGGCGACGGCTGCAAGCGTCATCAAAGCGATCGAGATCTGCGAGCGCGAGCCGGAGCGCCGCGGAATGCTCTGGCAGAACACCCGCTACATGAAGCGGGAACTCGACGGCCTCGGCTTCGACACGGGAGAATCGGAGTCGCCGGTCATCCCGGTCGTGGTCGGCGAGGATTACACCTGCTTCCGCATGGTGACCCGACTCCACGAAGAGGGGGTCTTCGTGAACCCGGTGATCACGCCGGCGGTTCAGCCGGGTCGTGCGATGCTGAGAACCTCATTCATGGCGACCCATACGCGCGAACAGCTCGATCGCGGGCTCGTGGCGATTGAGAAAGTCGGGCGCGAGTTCGGCGTCATCTGAGGAGAGCCTGTCGTGAGTGACCCGAGGGATTTTCGAGGGCCGGCGGTGGTCGCGGCGCTGGCTCGAATCCGCCGCGCTGCGCGCCGTATGGACCGTCCGGAGCGCGGTGAACTCGAACTTTCGCCGGCGGCTCTGCGGGCGCGATTTTCGGAACAGTTCCGGCCGGAGCCGCTGATCTACTGGGCCGACATGCTTCTATCGGCCTCTGTCGGCTGGGGTGCGTTCGCCGTGGCGGTCACTCGACCGCTGTCAGATCCGATTGGCCTCGGGGCGACGCTGGTTGCAGTTCTCGGGCTTTATCGGGCTGCGTTGTTCATCCACGAGTTGTCTCATCTCGGCAAGGGCGTTCTGCCCGGTTTCGAACTGGTCTGGAATCTACTGGTAGGAATCCCCGTGACCGTTCCGAGCCTGATGTACGTCGGCTCCCACAGCGAGCATCACAAGAAATCCGTCTTCGGAACTCCGGACGATCCGGAGTACGACCCGATCGCGTTCTGGTCGCCATCGAGAATCGTCTTTTCGGCGATCACCATGTTGTTCGTTCCTGCAGCGCTGATTCTGCGCTGGGGTCTGCTCGGGCCGCTGTCGTGGTTCATACCTCCCTTGCGCCGGCTGGTCGTGGAGAGGGCATCTACTCTCGTCATCAATCCGCGTTATCGTCGAGCGATGCCGAAGGGCGACGATATGCGAATCCGGTGGACGCTGGAGGAATCCGCGAGTGCGATATTTGTCTGGTCGATCCTCGCGTCGGTGTTCCTCGGCGCTGTCCCTGTATCCGTGATCGCGCGGTGGTATGTGGTCGCAGTGGGATTGTTGATGGTGAATCACGTTCGCACGCTGGCCGCGCATCGCTATGACAACGAAGGTGAACAGCTGGACGATGCAGGGCAGCTTCGAGATTCAGTGAACGTCATGGGACCGACGTGGTTGACGGCGCTCGCCGCTCCCGTCGGGCTTCGATACCACGCCCTCCATCACCTTCTGCCGTCGCTCCCGTATCATAACCTAGGCCGCGTCCACAGGGCGCTCGTTGCGGGTCTGCCTGCTGATTCGGCGTACCATCGGACCGAGGAGAAGGGCATCCTGCCGGCGACAGCCGACCTTCTCGGTCGTGCGGCCCGGCATCGCGATGCGCGTGTAGCAGGTCAGTATCCTTCGGCCCCCATGTAGAGCGCGGCGCCAAGAACCGCGAAAATTCCGTTACCAAGCCATGCCGCGACCACAGGCGGCAGGTCGCCGTTGTGGCCGAGGGCGACACAGACGCTCATGGTGACCCAGTATGCGAACGAGAGGCCGATCCCGATGGCTACGCTCGCAGCAATGTTGCTGCGGCGGCCGCCCCGTACCGCGACCGGGAAACCGAGCAGAACGGCGATCAGCCCGGAAAAGGGGACGGCCAGCTTGCGCTGCAGATCGACCTCGAGCTCCTGAACATCTACCCCGCGATTTTCAAGCCGCGCTACCTGCCGCCTGAGATCGGCGTAGCTGAACTCATCGGCTTCCCGGCTTCGTTTCCGAAACTCTGCCGGTGGATCGCGCATTACGAGTTCTCCCTCCTCGAGAGGTTTGACGAAGACTTCGCCTCCCGTTCCGAAAGTTTTTACCAGGCCGCTCTCGATCTCCCACCGTCCATCGCGCCAGAAGGCCTGCTGGACCTCGATCACACGACTCAAGGTGAAGCCGGCGTTGGCCTCGTAAAGTGTCACGCCGTACAGAGCGCCGCGGTTGTGATCGAAGTAGTCGATGTTGAAGAAACCCTGTTCGTCCTGAAACCAGATAGAACTCGCGTTGTAGGCTCCGGAGATATGCGCGCCTTTGACGTCGAGCTGCTTTATGGCCCGTGCGCGAGCCGTCATATGAGGCACGACGGTCTCGCCGAGCAGCAGCACGACGAGGCTTATGGCGAGGCTCAGGGCGAGAAGCGGGCCGGCCAGACGCAGCGTTCCGACACCGCAGGCGCGCATGGCGAGAATTTCTCGATGACGTGTCATCAGCCCGACGCTGATCAGGCAGGCCAGAAGGGCCGCAGCGGGGTAGGTGTTCATTGCGGCTTTAGGGATTCTGAAAAGAAAATACGTGAGGATCAGCGGAGCTGAGGTGCTGTGTCGCGTGATATCGCCGATGTCGCCGAAGAAGTCTCCGAGGATGAAGATCCCCGTCATCAGTGCCATGGACAGCCCGAACATGCTGAGGTAGCGACCGGTGACGTACAGGGCCAGGATTCGCATCGCGGAGAATAAACTACAGTATTTTCGGGGCGGGCGGGAGAGGCTGGCCTGCTGCAGGACGCGTCGCTGTGGAAGAGCGGGCCTGGTCGTGGCGCGAGTCCGGAGCAGAAGCTAGTCTCGGCGGCCGCGCGGAGATCCTGCGGAGAAGACGGCTCCGTCCCGTTTCCCGGGAAAGCAGGCGGAGAGAACAGCGACCGGCGCTGCCGGTTCGTGCACAGGAGCAAGGAGCGAAAACCGGTGCGAGCGATTGATTCCTGGGTGAATGTCACGATGGGCGAGGTCGGCAAGCCGGATTACCTGGTTCGGGTTGCCGAGGACTATTTCAAGCAGGCCGACGACTTTTTCAGGAATTACTCGATCGAGGAGATGCTCGAGCAGATGGATTCGGCGGGCGTCGAGAGGGCGATCCTGACTACGAACGCCACCGAGCCGTCTCCACATGCACTGGAGTTTGTCGAGAAACATCCCGACCGTTTTTCGCTGGCAGCGCAGGTCGACCCGTCGATGCTCATGACATCGGTCAGGGCGTTGACCGCGATCCGGCGGGATTACCCGGTCGTCCTCGCGCGTATTACGCCGTTTTATCTCGATCGCCCGCCGACCGACCCCTGCTACTATCCGATCTACGCGAAGTGTTGCGAGCTCGAGCTGCCGTTGACGATCAACACGGGGATTCCCGGTCCTCCGGCTCCCGGCGAGTGTCAGAATCCGATGCACCTCGACCGCGTGTGCCTCGACTTCCCCGAACTGAAACTGATCATGGCGCATGGTGCGGACCCATGGTGGAGCGTCGCGATTCGACTGATGCTCAAGTACCGCAACCTTTACCTGAAAACCTCAGCATACCTGCCGAAGTACTTCCCGCCGGAGTTGCTCCACTTCATGAACACCCGCGGCAGAAAGAAAATCATCTTCGCGTCGGATCATCCGGTCATTCAGATGACGCGTTGCCTGGCCGAGGCACAGAGCCTCGATCTGCGTGACGGGGTCCTCGATGACTTTCTTTACGGCAACGCGATGCGGGTGTTCTTCGGCGCAGAAGACTGAAGGCGTCGTCCGATCGCTTCCGCCCGAGCGTCGACTGCACGTCGCGGTCAGAAATCCACGGGAAGCTTCAGGCCGGTGCCGCGACAGTGCCGCCGTCGATCTTGAGGATCGCGCCGGTTGTGTAACTCGAGGCCTCGCTGGCCAGATACAGGGCTGCGCCGACGACTTCATCGGGGCGGCCGCCGCGCTGGAGTGGAATCTGCTTGCGAGCCATCTCGGTGAACGCGTCCATGTCCCACGCCCGTGAGATATCCGTGAGGAAGGGCCCCGGCATGATGGCGTTGACTCTGACTTTGGGCGCAAGCGCGCGAGAGAGTGCGATGGTGAGCGCGTTCAGTCCGGCCTTGGCCAGTCCATAAGGCACCTCCGCAGGCGAGGGCTGAACGGCAGCGATGCTGCTTATATTGATGATCGATCCGCCGCTGGACGCTGCCATGCGATCGCCGATCAGAGTGCTGAGTCGGAAAGGCCCCTTGAGGTTTACGGACTGAACCTTGTCGTAAAGTTCTTCCGAGATTTCGCTCAGGGTCGAATAAAGTGGGGACATCCCTGCATTATTCACAAGGATGTCGACACGTCCGAAACTGTCGTGGACCGCGGCGTCGAGTCTGTCGCAGTCCTCCCACCTCCCGGCATGGAACTCGACGGCCAACGCCCTGCGCCCGGTCTTCTGCCGCACGTCCTCCGCGAGCGCCTCGCAGGCAGCGAGTTTTCGGCTGGCGATGACGACGTCCGCGCCCGCGGCCGCGAAAGCGAGCACCATTTCTTTTCCGAGTCCGCGACTGCCGCCGGTCACCACGGCTACCCTGTCCTTGAGATCGAATCTGGTCATCTGCAATCCCTGCCGTCGCGGCGGCAGCGAAACAAGCGCCGCGCCCGGGGATGGTGGGCGTTGTGCTCACCCGTGCCCATGCCAGCTCGCATAGGAGTGGCTGCCGGGCGCTCCAGCGCTTCAGAGATACCCGCCGTCTCGTATTCAGAGCGTCAGAGCGACAGCCAGAGCCGCAGCAGGTGCCGCCTGAGTCCGGGATCCGGCCAGTCTTCATACGCTGTGCGCGAATGCAGAATGGTGTGATTGGACAGCCACTGGACGTCCCCCGGGAGCAGTTCCATCTCTACGTACAAGGAGGGGTCGTTGGCCAATTCCTCATAAAGATCGAGCAGCTCGTTCTGGTCGGGCGAAAGGGCTGGGACATCCTCGTGCCGCACGACAGAGCGAAAGTAATCGCTGTGGTAGAAGGTTCGCAGCCGGCCGGAGGAGTAACAGCAGGGGGTAACGGGGATGTGCCGTAAAGTCCCCGATGAATCCTCGTTGCGGATGTCGAGCAGGAGCGGTTCGTAAAGCCTGCACGCAAGGTCCGGTCGGATTTCAAGCAGAGCGTTGTAGACGCTGACCGAGCTGACGATCCGGCTGGCACCGCCCTTCTTTGCCGACCGCAGACACAGCAGGCCGACGACGTCTGCCGCATCGCAATGGTAAGCGATATCGGCCGCGGTCCGGTAGAGCCTGACGTAGGGGTCGTCGACGGCGTCGCCTGTGTCCGTTACGCGGCCCAGAAGGTCGCCGTGGACATTCTGGGTTCCGGGTCTGCCCATGTGCAGACCGATGCACCAGAAGAACCTCTCTACTTCTTCCGGTGTCCACTGCCCGACGGGGAGTCCGGATACGACATGGATTCCTGTCAGGTTGCCGACGGTCTGCGCCCACTCGCGTATTCGGTGCTGCAAGGTCGGCAGGGGAAAGTCCGCTGTTGTCAGTTGCAACGTGGGTTTCCCGGAGCTCATCGCTTTTGCGAGGGCAGCCTCGAGCTCGTCCAGCTGCGATGCTTCGAGGGTCGTGCGCCAGTCGTTGCGGGACAGGAGCTCTGCGCTGTTCCACGCGGAGGGTGATGAAACAGCGACAGTGGCGACTTCGCCATGCGGGCGATCGAAGTAGTGCTGCACTTGTTCCGCGTAGGTGTAGTATTGCGGCGTCTCGACAGGCACCTCGCAGTGATAGCGGTGTTCGGTGCGTGAGCAAAGACCCGGCGCCGCTTGCTCTGTATTCAGTCGTCTGTCTGATGCAGTTTGAGCCTGATGATGGGGGAGAGCTTTTTCGAACGGTGCGGCGCGATTCTTTGGGTGAGCGACGAGGGGCGTCGGTTCGTCGAGGTCAATCCCGGCGCCGTTCGGCTCTTCGGCAAACCGGCAGCGGAGCTCGTCGGGTCGTCGGTTTCTTCGTGTTTTCGCGAGCAGGATCGTGCCCTGGTCCGCGAAATGCTGGAGTTCGCGGCTCGAGGAGAGGCCGGTGAATCTCCGGTCCTCGGCCGTGCCCTGCAATGCGCTCATGATCAGGGCTCACTCGTCATCGACTCCCTTGTCGCGCATGGGCGCAAGACCTACGCGGTTGCTCGGCAGGTGACTTCGGATTGCGCCGGGCTGCGGGTCTCTGGCGAAATGCGACGAGCGCTCGACCCGATCGATCGAGTCGAGCGCGTGCTTTGTGCGGACATTGTCCTGCGGGAGGTTGTCCATGAGTTACGGCAACCCTTGTCCGTGGTTGCCAACAATGCCGCTGCGGCAGCGCGATTCCTGCAGAAGGGGGCGGCTTACACGGCAAAGGCGGAAGAGGCTGCCCAGCTTGCGGCGACGACAGCTGTCAGCGCCGGCGAGGCGCTGGGGAGAGTCGCAGAGTCGCTCGGATCACGGCTCCCTCGGGGGACGAGGGTCGATGCAGGTCTTGTGATCCGCGACCTGGTCGAATCCGAGAGGCTGGCTGCATTTGTCGCGGCCGGCGTTCTCGGGACCGAGATCGAGCCTGCGCTCGGCGCGATCGCGGGAGACCCGACGCTCGTGGCCCTTGCAATCTGGGAGGTCATTCTCAATGCGCTCGAGTCGGTTTCGTTACGCACCGATGACGCCCGGGGAGATGTCTTCGGTGGGGTAACGGTTGTCGCTGCCCGGTGCGGTAAAACAGGCATGGTCGAGATCTCGGTTTCGGATAACGGTAATGGCGTGGCTGCGGGGGCGATGGAGTCCGTCGTGAAACCGTTCATTTCAGGGCGTGAAGGGGCGGCGGGTCTCGGGCTGGCGATCGCCGATCGCGTCGTGCGGCTGCATCATGGCGAACTGACCCTGGAGGACAATGCTGGCGGTGGCAGTGTCGTGCGAATGCGTCTCGGCGACGCCCGCTTGTATTAGGAACAACGTTATCAAAACTCTCGGATTATGAACCCCGGTGTGCTACATGAAGAGATCTGAGGAACGGCTTCAGCCCGAGTAAAATCGGCAAGCCGGGTACCAGAGTCCATAATGAAAGTTTCGAACTCACGGGATGATCGAAAAACAGCGGTGGTCTATGTCGTGGACGACGATGACTCGCTGCGCGACTCCCTCTGTCTTCTTCTGGAGACAGTCGATTTGAGAGCGATCCCCTGTCGCTCAGCACAGGAGTTTCTGTCCAGGTACGACCCGAGCGAAAACGGCTGTGTGTTGCTTGATGCACGGATGCCGGGGCTGAGCGGATTAGCCCTGCATGAGCGGTTGAGTGCAGAGCCGACATCGATCCCGGTGATCATGTTGACCGGGTACCCCGATGTGGACACGGCCGTTGATGCGATGAAACTCGGGGCCTTCGACTATCTTCAGAAACCTGCGCGCGACCAGCAACTCCTGGATACGGTAACGCGTGCAATCGAGTCCGATCGTCAGAAAAAAGATCGCGCCGCCGATCGCGAGGGTTTGGTTCGGCGTTTCCGCAAACTCAGTCCGAGGGAACTCGAGGTGCTGCTCATGGTTCTGGACGGCATGACCTCCAAGCAGATCGCTGCGCATTTGCAGATCGCGCCGCGCACGGTCGAGCTTCATCGGGTTAATACGACTCGCAAGATGGAGGTCGAGTCGTTGGCCGAGTTGGTCGGGCTGTGTGCGCCGCACAGGGACCTGCTCGAAGGACTGAGCAAATAGGGCCCGTTAAGCGTCGTCAGGCGTCCAGTCTTGCGCTACGATCTCCCGAATGGTTGCTGCCAGCCGCTGCGGATCCACGGGTTTGTTGAGCCGCTGCACAGAGCGAAGATTCGAAGGGAGAACGCTCTCATCCCCGTAGCCGCTGACAAACAGAAACGGTTTGTCATGAGCGCGTACGGCTTCGACTACCGGCATCACGCTTTTCCCGCGCAGGTCGATGTCGAGAATTGCAACGTCGAAGTCGACCAGGTCGATCAATTCCTTTGCACGAGCGACGGTCCCTGCCATGCCGGCCACCTTGCAGTCCCAGCTCTCGAGAGCGAGGCGCATACTGTCGGCAACGAGGATGTTGTCCTCGATAATGATCGCGGTGACACCTTGAAGTGAGTTGGGGTCGTTCATCGCAGCAGAAGCGCTGGGCGCTGCCATCACGAAGATATGAAGCTGGAGCGCGCGCGAGTCAACGCTTCGCGCCCCTTGAATCTACACCGCCGTCTTTTGCCTCCGCGAACGCCACAGTCGTTCTGATGGATCACGCTTATGTGACCTTCGGAGACTACTTATATGAACCGCTCGTGGCGGCGCAGCGCGGTTGCGGGGCGCCCCGGCGGAGTTGACGTGAATGACTTCCGGGCTGTCTGCTCCGTCCGCTTCAGCGGTCAGGCGACGCCCAGGGCGCGATCGTCGGCTTCCGGATCCGCATCTTCGAACTGCAGAATATCGAAGTCTGCGAATGCTGTCCGAACCCGTGGCGTAAGGAATCCAAGCCTTTTCAGGTTCGGGACAATTCGCCTGAACAGTACCGCGCGGAACAGGCGCCCGGATTCGGAGTTGAGGACCGCCTGCTTGACCTCCTCCCGGTCCCAGCCCATCGCGGTAGCGATCTGGTCGCCGACCAGTCGGTTCCGCATCAGCTCGCACGCGTAGATTATGAAGTCTTCACGTTCGCGGGCTTCTGCCTCGGAAAGCGAATCGCAGTAATCGCGCAGAGAAACCACTCCGAATGCGACGTGGCGCGACTCGTCTTTCATGACGTAGTGAATCAGGTTCTTCAGCAGCGGTTCGCCGGTGATCTGATAAAGATTTCCGAAGGCGGCCATGGCCAATCCTTCGATGATGATCTGCATGCCGAGGTACTTGAAGTCCCAACGGCTGTCCGTGATCGTGGCATCCAGGAGCTCTTTGAGCGGATCGTTGATCGGCCACTGCCATTCGAGTTTTTCACGAAGGTAACGCCCGAAAACCTCGACGTGTCTCGCCTCGTCCATGGTCTGTGTCGCAGCGTAGTGCTTCGCGTCGATCCACGGCACGGCGCCGACAAGCTGGGATGCGACGATCAAAGCTCCCTGTTCTCCATGCAGGAACTGCGAGAGTTGCAGAGAGATCTGAGCGTGCCGCAGTCGTCGTTTTTCTTTGTCGTTCAGCCGGTCGAAGGGGCCGTAGCCGATCAGCGGATTGGTGAACTCCGGTAGAATGCCGCTTTCGGGGTCGACATCGGTGTCCCAGTCGAGCTCCGTGGTTCCATTCCACTGATCGCGTTTCGCCTTCTCGTAAAGATCCCGAAGTCCTGTCTTCACGTCTCCGTAATTCCAGGCGTAGTTGGAGTCGAAGGATGTAAGGATCGTCTCGAGCTCTTCGTCGAGTCGCTCGAGCTGATTCACGCTCGTTTCGAGGGGCGTTTTCATGCTCGGCAAGTAGCCATGGACAGGCTCTGAGTCCAGCGCAGGCGGCTGGGCCGTCGTTTTACCGCGTAAGAAGCCCGGACTTGCGGTCAGCGACGCTTGCCGCGTTCGCGTGGATTGCTCGGGGCGTTCTCTGATTCACGGGCCTCGATCATGCGGGATGCGCGCAGGTGTCGGCCGATATCACCAAGGTCGGAGTCCGGCTGACGGTCATGCTGTGTCTTCCGGGGGGCTGTTGGCGGTTGATGCTTCATGGGTCTCTCCCCACGCCTGTTTTCGGCGCAGAAGGGGGAAGCACATAGCGTGCCATCGAGACATATAGCGTCTGATATACACAGGCGTTATTTTCCGGGCTTTTGCGAAGCGTCCATGCCGCACACGGGGGCGGCTGAATGTCGCACGAACGCAAGCTACGACCTGACTGCGCGAAAATCCCCGATCCGGGTTCACCCGGTGGGGGCTCGACTGACGCGTGTGAGAGCGGCCAGCCGCATGGGCAAAGGAGCCTGACGTATGAAGTTTGATAACAGAGTCACACGGATGCTCGGAGTCGAGATTCCGATTGTGCAGGCTCCGATGGGGTGGATTGCGCGATCGCAGTTGGCCGCGGCTGTCAGCGATGCAGGGGCAATGGGCATTATCGAGACGTCATCCGGCGAGCTCGATGCTGTGCGGGACGAGATCCGCAAGATGCGTGAGCTGACCTCACGACCGTTCGGCGTCAACATCGCGCAGGCGTTCGTCCGTGACCCTGGCATTGCGCAATTCGTCATTGATCAGGGGGTCAAGTTCGTCACGACGTCCGCTGGCAGTCCGACGCTTTACACCGAACAGCTCAAGGCCGCAGGTGTAACCGTGTTTCACGTTGTGCCGACGCTTAGAGGCGCACTCAAAGCGGTCGAGGCCGGTGTTGACGGGCTCATCGTGGAAGGTGGGGAAGGGGGGGGCTTCAAGAATCCGCGCGAGGTTTCTTCGCTGGTTCTCTTACCCCTGGTGCGCTCGCAGGTAGACGTACCGATCATCGCGGCAGGCGGTATTTGCGACGGTGCTTCGATGGCTGCAGCGCTGGCTCTCGGCGCCGAAGGCGTACAGATGGGGACTCGCATGGTTTCGGCAACAGAGTCTCCCGTGCACGTGAACTGGAAGAACGCGATCGTTCGGGCAGCAGAGACCGACACCGTTCTGCTGCGGTCCGAACGTGGGCCGGCTCTGCGTGCGCTGCGCACCGCACGCACCGACATGGTCGAAGCCGGAGAGGCGGACGGGATGTCGGCGCTCGCGGGCGGGATCATGGATGTCTACTTCGGCGGGAACCTCGAGGCGGGCGTTGCGCTCACGGGGCAGGTTGCTGGCCGCATCGACTCCGTGCGTCCGGTCCGGGAGATCGTTGAAGCGACGGTGCGTGAGCTCGAGACCGTTCTCGATGGACTCGCATCGATGCGCACTTCGGGTCGCTAGGCTTTTCGCAGGCCGATGAGCTCGATGGCGTAGCCGTCCGGATCGCGGACGAAAGCGATTTCCGTCGTCCCGCCCTTCACGGGCCCGGGTTCCCGGGTGATGTTGCCGCCGGACCGCCGAATGGCCTCGCATGCTTCGTAAACACTTTCGACGCCGATAGCGATATGACCGAACGCGTCGCCATGCTCGTAGCTCTCTTTTCCCCAGTTGTACGTCAGTTCGATCACCGTCCCGTCGCGTTCATCGCCGTAGCCGACGAAAGCGAGCGTGTACTCGTACTTCGGGTTCTCGGAGCGTCGGAGCAACTTCATTCCGAGGATCTCCGTGTAAAAGCCGATGGAGCGTTCCAGGTCGCCGACGCGAATCATGGTATGCAGAAGTCTCATGGAGCTGTTTCCTCGGAAGTCGCGCCGTCGGTGTAGTAGCCGGCGGGCACCGGGTGGCCGACCTTCAACTCGTAAAGTTTGGCAGCGACAGTGGCAGCCGGCCCGCGAAGTATCCCCGAGTATTCGGGCGCGTTGGAGGGACGGCTGTCGATATCGAGCGGAAACGTTGTCACTACGCGACCATTTGCGCCGTCGACCAACTTCACCATAGCCTCGAACGCATGTGAATCATTGAAAGCTTTGCCGAGCAGCGGCAGGCCGGAGAGTTGATTGCCATCTCGATAGACTGTGACCGTACCCGTAACAATGATGGTGTTCGGACTCGCTCGTTCTTTGCGCACGACCGAATCGAACACATCGAAGGCGCGCGTATCTTCGGCAATCCTGTCGGCGAATTTGTCGACGACTTTGCTCATCGTGATCCGTTTTGTGCCGCGAGTGCTCTTGTCCGAGTTCGAAACGCCGTCTCGAAAATCATGCACCAGCACGCGTCGATAACTGCTCAGGGGCGGTCGATCACCCGTCGGAAGGCGCTCCGGCGTTTTCGCTGCGCAGCCGCCTGCCATTGCCGAAGCGATGGCCGCAGTGACGGCCGCGCCGCACACGTTGCGGGGAATGAAGTTCGCGCGCGGGCCAGCGAACGGTCGGAACGGAAACCCAATCACGGATTGGTGTGTAATCGGAACCTGCCGGCAGCACGAACTGCGGGTGCGCTGGAGGTTCGGAAACAGCGCCGCTCAGCGACCTTCGCGCGAGAGGGAGTCAATTGTGCGGCGTTTGACCTGCCTGCGGGTGAAACCCGGCGCGATTGCGCGAGCGGGGTAGGCTGCCGCCAGCCCCCTTGGAAATGTCAGCTCGTGACGACCGGCCGCGAGCGCGTTCAGAATGGCTTTGACGAGCTTCTCGGGCGCGATCATCTGCCGGCGTGCAACTGCGGGCATTCTGGCAAGGGCCTCTTCATCGAAGAAGGGCGTCCGGATGACCCCCGGGTAGACGGTCAGTACGTGGATCCCGTCATCGAGGACTTCATTAGTCAGCGATTCCGCCAGTCCGGTGACCGCGAACTTGGATGCCGCGTAGGCGGACTCCTCGGGTGGTGCGATTCTACCTGCGATGGAAGACACGAAGGTCAGCCACCCGCGACGCCGCGAGATCATTTGGGGCAGCACGGCCTTGGTCCAGTAGAGCGAGCCGAAGTAGTTCACCCGCATCATCCGCTCCATGTCCTCGATGGTCCAGTCGACGAACCTGCGGTGATGACCATAGCCGGCGTTGTTGACCAGCAGGTCTACACTTCCGAGTCGCTCAGTCGCTGTGATTGCTGCCCGTTCAACCTCGTCACGATCGGAGACGTCGCACGGCAAGACGTCCGGTATTCGCGAAACCGAAGGATGTGCCGAGATTTCCTCGGCGAGCGCGGTCAGCTCGGCCTCGCGTCGCGCGACGAGAGCCACCCGGGCCCCGTTGATGGCCAGCTCCTGAGCGAGTATCCGGCCGATGCCGCTTGAAGCTCCGGTAACGATTGCTCCCACGTCCATCAGGCTCTCGAGTTTCGGCATGTGCGAGGGTATGGGCGGCGAATCTCGTCCAGTCAAGGTACGGTGCGGTCAAGGCGGCGACCCGGGGGGCGGTCGACAGACAGAGTATTCCAGCGTTCGCGTGCGTTGAGTCGTCGACGTTCCGCAGGCAGGGTGCGCGGGTGTTCTCGCCGGAAATGATACCCGGACTCATGCCGGCGCTGGTGGCGGCCTACCTTTGTCTGCTCGGCCCCGGGCAGGCCTGGTTGCAGTTACGAGGATCGGAATATCCGCAACTGCTCGCGCGCCTTGCTGTCTCAGTATTGTGGACGACGGTGCTCGGCCTTGGACTGGCAGCTTTCGGCACTTTTTCGCTGCCGAGGCTGATTGTCATCAACGGAGCGGTCACGCTGGCGGGCTATCTGCTGGTCGGTCGCGTGCGCGACGCTGGAGCGCCTCGCCCCGAGCGTCCGATCGCGCTGCCTCTGATTCTTGTCGCCACTTTCTGTTTCTACTGGCCGCCGTTTTCAACGTTCCTCGGCGCATCGGATTCAGTCACCTACACGAGCGCGGGTGTTCACCTTGCCCGTTACGGGAGCATCGAGAAGGAAGACGACCTCGCACCACTGCTTTCACCAGGTGTTCGCAGGCAGCTGTTCACATCGGCACTCGACAACCCGTTCAAGCCACCGTTCATGCGGCACCCGGGCGGCGTTATTATCGCCGAGAAGCTCGACAGCAGGGCCCATCCCAGTTTCTTCCCGGCGCCGAGTGTGTGGTCTGCGGTGTGCGCAGATGCCCTCGGACCGCGATACGCCGGAGCCTACGCGACGCTGTTTGCCGCGCTTGCGGTAGCTGCTGTCTGGGCCTTCGCACGCAGGCTCCTGCCGGGCGGTTCGGCGCTCGCGGTCGCGCTCGTCGTCGCCCTGAACGCTGCGAGCTACTGGTCAGCCCGAATGCCGTTGTCCGAGCCGCTTGCCTGGTTCTTTCTGTGGGTCGGACTCGGATCGCTCGATTGCTGGGATCGCGATGGACTGCCTGCCGATGTACGCCTCGCCTGTGCAACCCTAGGTGCCGCCGGGCTGGTCCGCGTCGAGTTCGCGCTGTTCGTGCCGTGCCTGTTGGCGATTCGATATCTCATGCCGTTGTACTGGGGCGGGCGCAGACCGAGCCCGGTAATGTTTGTGTTCCTCGCCGCAATGCTCGGTATGACGGCGATACAGGCATCCTCCCTTTACGGCGCGTACACCGTCCCGTTCGCTGAAGCGTTACGAGCTGTCGAGGTGCGGGCTCAGCTGATCTGGAACGAGTCCCCGGCGCTCTTTTCCGGGTTCATTGTTGCTGCCGTGATCGGAGTCGGCTGGTCCGCGAGGCGTCATGGGCCGTTCCGGACAACGGTCGCAACCGGTTTGGTCGCCATCGGCCTCGTTTACACGGTCTGGTTGTCCGAGTGGCGAGGAGGACAAACCGCATCGTGGCTGATCGGCTACGCCGGCATTCCCGCGGCGATTGCAGCGGCTTGCGGTGCGATAGCGAGCCACAGGAGGCTCGGCTCCGGGAGACTTCTCCTTGCAACTCTTACAGCGCTGGGAGGCTTTGTCCTCTACGACCCCCATGTTCTGCCGTATCTGCCGTGGGGCGCGCGACGCCTGGTTCCCGTGGTGCTGCCCGCCGTGTTTCTTCTTGCCGGGGTCGCGATCGCAGCACTGGGGAGACGGCATCCGATTCCGGCGGGAGCGGCGTGGGCGCTCGTGATCGCGTTTGCCCTGTTGCCTGCGAAGCCTCTGCTGGCCAGGGATTTCTACGGAGGCGGGTATCGGCAGCTCGCCGAGCTGGACCAGATGATTCCTCGAGAGGGTACGCTGTTGATCGACCGGTCTGTGGGCGAGCAGATTATAGGGACCGGTTTGTGGTTCGCGTTCGACCGGAACTCTCTTCCGGTCGACGTATCCACCAGACGCGGCCGACAGCTTATCGCCGTGGTGGTTTCTCAACTTGCCAGTCGCGGCCCGTGTTATCTTTTAAAATCGGGTTCGATTGCGGACTCGAATATTGCATTCGTGGCGCAGCGCATAGCAGGTGAGATGGTTCTCGAGACGTTGTTTCCGCGTATCGACGATCGTCAACCGCCCCGGTCTGCAGAGCTGCTTGTCACGACCGTTGTACTTCGCGAGCTGAGACCGTTGCGATTGAGGCCGGAAGCGCGGCGGACACCGAGTGAGTGATCGGCAGCGAACTGTCTCCGAGTCGCACCCCCAAACGGGGACGCCTCTCGATGCAGTGCGGCATTCTGACGGGGGCTGTTCGAGCCTTGATTGACGCACCCGAACAGGGTGTCGACAGCCTCTTTGAGCGGTCCTGGCGGACCGCGAGGGGGGCATGGAGTTCGGCGTGCACAGGGGGCTCCGTAGCCGCTGACAACGCGGTCTTCGGACTTGACAACTTCGCGGCCTGTCTCCTAACGTCTGGTTACCGCTATACGGCCAGGCGGCGGGGGATACGTGAGAGCGTTGGCACTCGCGCTGAGTAGGGCCCAACAGGATCGCAGGAGGACCTTTCTGATGAATTACAGTAGCTCGACGGTCGCGTTTGCCACGCTTGCAGCAATCGCGATGACTTTGTCCGCCGCTCCCGCTTCACGAGCGCAGCAGGTCACCAAGACTGAACAGAAATGCAGTCAGACTCTGGGCAAGGCGACCCGCAAGTACGCCAGCACAACCGCCAAGGCCAACGCGGCGTGCCGACAGGCCGATGTGAGCGGTAAAGTTCCTGGCGCATGCCCGGATCAGAAGGGCCTGGATAAGATCCAGAAGGCCGCCGAGATCGGAAGAGCGTCG
>CAXQPB010000162.1:0-15495 GCA_964225545.1 Candidatus Nitrosopumilus sp.
GGCTTTCGCGAGCCGGCTCGCGAGTCCGGACAGGCGGCGGATCGGTTTGTACAGAGCCGTCAGATAGGAGGTGAATACGAGCAGGTCGCCCGGGGTGAGCGCTCCGGTTCGCACCTGACCGACTCCGAGCCAGATTACCGCCCCCGTGCCTACCGAGAGGACGACATCGACCACGCGGTCGAGCTGCCAGCGCAGGCGTGTTGCACGCAGACCGGCCCGCAGGCTGCCCTTGTTCTCTTTATCGAACTTCTCTTCCTCGAAGGACTCGCGAGCGAAGGCCTGTACGACCTTCATCGCCGAGATCCGCTCGGCCATCGAGCCGGTGATCTGGCTTTCTTTTCGGCGCTGTTTGCGCGTCGCGCCCTGAATGGCCCCGGAGAATCGAACCACCGTCAGGACCAGCAGTGGTACGACGGCCACGGCGACAAGCGTCAGCCGTGCGTCCATCAGCATCATGACGGTAAACATCCCGACCAGCACGAGTGAGCGGTCGGTGATGAACAACACCGATGTGACGAGCAGGTCGCGGAGGCGATGGATGTCCCCGGTAAGCCGGGCGAGCAGATCGCCGGTCGAACGTCTGTCGTGGAAGGACCGCGACAGTCGCTGGATATGGCGGTACAGGTCGTAGCGGACGCGTGCGACCAGCCGCTGGCCCACGCTGGCGGTATAGTAGGCCTGCTTGTAGCGGAACCAACCGCCGAACACAGAGATCAGCAGCATCGAGACGACAATCGCGGCCAACAGCGCGTCGCTGCTGCCACCGATGACCGGTAACCGGTCGACCCACTCGGTCGTCGACTGCTGGGGAATCAGAATCGCGTCGAAGATGAGCTTGAGCGGCCACGGACGCAGAATCTCCATGAACGTCGCGCCAAGCATGAAGCCGCCGGCCGCTACCAGTTTGTTCTTGTAGCGGTGCAGATGGGGCACGAAATGACGGCCGATGCGTCGCATCGTCTGCGTCTTGATCGTCCCTGTCTTCAGCTTGAGTTTCATACGTCCCGACTCTTGCGGTGATTCAGGCTGTCGCCGACCGCTCTGCGAGCTCGATCATTTTGCTCGCGTTGTGGGTCCAGGTGCGTCGTGCACCCTCGACCGCGGCGGCTTCGGAGATGCTCTCGCGCAGCGATCTGTCGCCGCGGATCTGCGCTACCTTCGCCGCGAAATCCGCAGGGTCGTCCGGTGTAGCCAGAAGGCCCGTTCTGCCGTGCTCGATCACGTCCGTCATCTGTCCGATCGCGCTGGCGACGACGGGGCGACCGACCGCCAGGTATTCGAACAGTTTCAGGGGCGAGAAGTAGAAGTCGTCGATGGCATGATAGGGCGCAGCCGCGACGTCGAACCGTCTGACGTAGCGGGGGATGTCGATGTACTCGACCCAGCCGCTCACGGTTACGCGACCGTCCAGACGAGCCCCGCGGACATACCCCTCGACCCAACTCCTGAGTGGCCCCTCACCGACAACCAGCAGATGGTAATTGTCCTCGGGGGGGAGCTCGCGGAAGCCGTCGAGCAAAGGTTCGAGCCCGTGCCACGCCTTGAGGCTTCCCACGAAACCGATCACGAACGCGTCATCGGGGATACCGAGGTCGGCGGCAGGTTCGACGCCGGGGTGGAAACGCTCGAGGTCGACGCCGTTCGGCACCACATGACAACGCTCAGGGCGGGCGCCTTTGGCGATCGTGTACTCCTTTACCTTTTCCGACACCGCAGCGATCGCGTCGGCGTCTTCAAAGACCTCTCTCTCGATCGTGGCGGCCTCCTCGCCCTGGATCAGATCGCGGTATTTTTCCTGTTCGAGCAGCAACGGAGCGTTCACTTCCATGAAGCATGGGATGCCGAGTTTGGCGGCAGCCCGCACTCCCGCGGCGCTCCACAGTGAGTAGCGCTCGTAGATGAAGTCGAACGGGGTTTTCTCGTGCTCCTCGAGGAGCGCCGCCTCGACGAGGTCTCCGATCTCGATGCTGCGATTCTCCTTGGCCAGAAGCTTGGCCCGCGGGTGGGCGTCGAAGGCGCCCTCCGGGTCGATGATCGAGGGTTTGACCTTTACGAGATTTGCCTCGAACCCTTCCTCGCTTCCGCCCTTGCGTCCGGTGAAGACGGTGACCTCGTGGCCGAGGCCGACGTATGCGTGGACCATCTCCTGAACGTGAATCGATGCGCCTTTGCGGCCGAATACCGGCACGCCGTGGTCTGCTGTCACATATGCAATTCTCATTTTGCTGCCGCGACTGTTCCGGCTGCCCGTTCCGCGCAGCGAGCGAAAATCTCGCGCTGACGGGCAGCGTTCTTGTGAATATCGAACTCGTCTTCAATGAGGCGACGCGCTCGCTTGGCGAGCCGCACTCGCTCCAGGGAATCGTCGAGCAGGTGCGCGATTCCGTCGGCGAGGGCCGCTGAATCATGCTGGCCTACAATGGTACCGGTTTCGCCGTGGATCACGACCTCGGGAATGCCGGTCACGTCGGTCGAGATACACGGTGTGCCCAGAGCCATCGCTTCAAGAAGAACGGTCGGGAGCCCGTCTCTGTTGCCGTCCGCGCCGACCACGCAGGGGGCCGCGAAGACCGCTGCCTGCCGGACGATTTCGATCATCTCCGATTGCGGCCGCGGTCCGGCAAGGTCCACGACGTCTCCGACATTCAGATCCGCGACCTGCTTGTGCAGCTGCTTCTCGAGATCCCCCGAGCCGATGATCATGCAGCGGAAGGCGCGGCCTGCTCTCTTGAGCGCCGCGCAAGCCGAGATCAGGTCGCCGAAACCTTTCTTCTCGATGAGCCGTCCAACCGACAACACGAGAGGCTCACGGTCGGCCGGGTCGCTGTAGGGAAAGCGGTCGAGGTGGAGTCCGTTGAAGAGTCGCTCGACATTGGCCGCATCCGCTCCGAATTTCCCGTTGAGAAACTCGACGTTGTAGTCGCTCACCGTGATGACGGTCGCAGCATCGCGGATTTTCGAGCGGAGATCGTCGTCCTCGATGTCCTCGTGGAAAATGTCCTTCGCGTGAGCGGTGATCGTATAGGGAACCCCTGAGATCAGCCCTGCCAGACGGGCAACCGTCGCTGCTGATGTGGCGAAGTGGGCGTGCAGGTGGGTGATCCCGCGTTTCTCGAGTTCGCGCGCCAGCGTCATTCCCTGATGAACGTCACGAACCGAAGCCGCGCCGGCGGCTGTGAGAACCTCGTGGGCATCCGGGAAGCGGTTGAGGGTCTTCTTGAGGTTCTTCCACAGGTCGGACGCCTTGATGTCGCTGGTCGGGAGATAGGTCACAGGCGCGCGTACCCGTGAGATCGCGTCCTGGAAGTGAGTATCGTTCGGGTGCCTCAGTGCGAAGATCTCGACCTCTGCCCCCGCTGCCTCGTGGGCAAGGATCTCGTTGACGATGAAGGTTTCCGAGTAGCGCGGGTAGCGTTTCAGAATGTAAGCGATTCGCATTTTCGAGCTCATCCAGCCGGGTTCTCCTCGAGCGGCCCGGCCGGGTTTGCCGGGATCTTATTCGATGCGGTTTCTTTGTCCGAAGCGGAGGTCGCGACCCTGCGAACCGCCGCTGTGCTGCAAATGATCGTGCCCCGGATTCCGGTCTGCGCCCAGACACTCACCGAATCAGTGGGATCATCCACTTCGATGTGTGAATTTACGCACACCTTTATGGGGGAACAGCCGCCCTCGAGATGCCGCAGAAAACTAAAGGTCTTGCTTGAGATTTCCTTTATAAACAATTGTTTTAACTTACTTTTATTGATTGTTTATGTTCCTGTCATGGGGTCTTCCCGAGGCCAGGTTTCTGCTTCGTCCTGACTCCATCCAGCAAGCGATGTGCCACGCGGTCGGTTTTCCGGCGCGCAAAGTGAGGGGGTGAGGGTGGTAAAGGTGGGTTGCGCTGCTCAGCGTGTGGGGGGCCGTGGCAGGAACGCCGAAAGAAAGCGGGGATCCGGCGCTATCTGCGAGTAAGTCCCCAGAGCGGCCCCCATGCCGTGATATGCCCCCACGGATGGAAGCCGGGTTGGGGCGCAAACAGCGGTTTCCCCGGGGTTTCGCAGCATTGCTCCGATGGCACGTCGGTTGCTTAAGCGAGCGCGTGGTCGAGAACTCCCCAGTGCAGATGACGGGTATGTGCCGATGGTCGAACCAGGCGCTCGGGACGTTCGGACCGGACCGTCCTGCGAGACGTGGAGGAGCGGTCTGTTGAGCGACACTATTGTTCCCATCGACCGGTATCGAGAAGGCGATGCGCTCTCAGGCAAGGCCGGCGGTCCACGCATTGCGCTGTACTCCCACGACACCTGCGGTCTCGGGCATCTGCGTCGCAACCTGCTGGCGGCCTCGGTTTTCGCCCGCGGCTCGTTGAGCGCTCGGGTTCTGATGATCTCCGGCGCTGCAGAGGCCAGGCTGTTTCCCACGCCCGACGGCGTGGACTGTATTACGCTGCCAGCGCTGGCGAAGGGCGCCGACGGTGCCTACCGAAGCCGGTCTCTCGGACTCGGACTCGACGAACTTCTCGATCTTCGCGCTGCTACCATGCGCGCAGCCCTGAAAAGCTTCCGACCCGACCTTCTCGTCGTCGACAAGGTGCCGCGCGGAGCGTTGGGCGAACTCGACGTACTGCTAACGGATCTGCGTCGCGCCGGGCGTACGCGCGTTGTGTTGGGGATGCGGGACATCCTCGATGACCCCGCAAGCGTGCGAGACGAGTGGCAGCGCGAAGGGCACGAGTCCGCGATCAGCCGCTATTACGACGAGATATGGGTCTACGGAGACCGGAGAGTTTACGACGTCGCCGAGGAATACGGTTTCTCCGACGAGGTCAGCGCCAAGCTGCGCTACACGGGGTACTTCGACCGTCGTATCTCGACGGGGCCCGGTCCGGATGATTCCGAGGGCGATTCGAGGGATTCGATCCTCTGCATGGTCGGCGGCGGTCAGGACGGCTTCGGCCTCGCGGAATCCTTCGCCGCGACAACGCTTCCCGCCGGAACGCACGGGGTCATCATTTCGGGGCCCTTCATGCCGGACGATCGGCGAGCGCGACTGGCGGACCTGTGCAACTCGCGGCCGGACATGGAGCTCAGAGAGTTCGTGACCGATCCGCGGCCGCTCATTCGCGGTGCAAGGCGCATCATCTGCATGGGCGGCTACAACTCGATCTGCGAGGTGCTGGCACATGGCACCCCGACGCTGGTGGTCCCACGTGTCTCACCGCGCAGAGAGCAGCTCGTGCGCGCCCAGTGTTTCCGCGATCTCGGCCTGGTCGACCTGTGTCATCCCGACCTCGCTTCACCTGACGTGCTTCGCGATTGGCTCGAAAGGCCGACGACCTGCAACGCGTCGAGCGCGATCGAGCGCGTAGATTTCAATGGATTGGATCGCCTGCCATCGCTCGCTGCGCGAGTGCTGCAGATGGGGGCACGAAGACGAACAGGAAGCGCGAGACGCGTTTCCACGGCGACAGTAAAAAGAGGCCACAGCGAACTCGGTGTCTGACTGAAAGACGCGAATGGTCAGCGCAACGCCCGCTGCTTGACCATTCCGGCACCGCTTCGAGGTGGTCTGCTCACTTGGAAGGATTCGAACATGCGCGGGCGAAGTCTGCTCCCTTTGGTGTTTATGGTCCTGCTGGCTCACGCCGGCGAAGGACTCGCGTATCCGCTGTCGGATGCGCAGGCGACCTGCCTCAGCCGATACAGCCGAGCCTCCACTCGGGTACTCAAGTTCTACGGAAAAACCGTGAACGCGTGTCTTCGGTCCATGGGCAGCGGCCGTAGCCGCTCGAGCAACGTTTCGGATTGTCTGCTCGAAGACCCGAAAGGCAAGCTTGCCCGCATGACCCGTCGGATGGAGCGCGACGTCGACCGCTTCTGTCTCGCACCGCCATCTGCTGCGATGGTCTGTCCCGCTCCGTGCGACACGATGAGCGAATCGGGCTCGGCCGAGATCGAAAGTTTGCCAGACCTCAAGGGCTGTCTGGCCTGTTTGAATCCGGCCGCGTCGTGGATGGGGCCGGAGACGGCGATCCTGCCGCATGGCACGCATGGGCGTGTGCTGGCGGGAGCCAAGGTCTCTCCCCCTGATATCGACAGCGCCGCCGCCTCGTGTCAGTCGGCTCTGATTCGTGCCAACGAGGGATTGTTCGCTGCCAGCGTGCGTGAGGCGTCGGCCTGCATCGAGCGCGCTTCGCGGCGGCCAAGCACGACCGCGGCGCCGACCCACTGTGTGGACGCGACTCCCGGCCAGCGGCGTGTCTTCAAGATGAGGGAGCGGCTGGAGATTGCTGTCGATCGCTGCGGTGCCGTGGTGCCGTTCGATGGCGGTGCTTGTTCGGGACTCAGCGGCAACCCCGAGCTGACGGACTGTCTCAACGCCGCGCAGAAGTGCGGTACGTGCATCTGGGGGAGGGGGTTGATCGGCATGGGGCTCGACTGCGACCTGTTCGATGACGGGCTGTCCAACGGTTCGTGCATGCCCGGTACGGCGGCGACGACAACGACTTCCTCATTGCCATCTACCACCATCGTGACGACGACGCTCGAGCCGGTGACAACTACGCTCGAGCCGGTGACGACGACTACGTTGCCGTCCGGACCGTGCGGGACTTACGTCGATTCGTTCGGTTTTGCCGGCACGGTAAACGGCGCCTTCAACGGGCCGCGTGGTATCGGAATCTCCGCGAGCGGCGACGCCTATGTAGTCGACTCACGAAACGACCGTGTTCAGGTGTTCTCGCCCGCCGGAGATTTTCTGATGCGCTGGGGAAGTTTCGGTGAAGGGGGAGGGGAGTTCGATCGTCCGCGAGCGCTCGCGGTCGGGCCGCTTGGAAACGTGTATGTTGTGGACCGCTCGAACCACCGCGTACAGAAATTCGGGCCCGGTGGAAATTACCTCGCCGAGTGGGGAGGGCTTGGAGCTTTGCCAGGGCAGCTCAATCTTCCTCAAGGGATCGCTGTCGATTCGGCCGGAGATGTATATGTCTCCGACGGCGGCAACCAGAGAATCCAGAAGTTCACCTCGACCGGAACCTACCTGCTTCAATGGGGAGCAGCCGGGACATTGAACGGACAGTTCCTGGCGCCTCGCGGCATCGCTGCCGACGCGTCAGGACATGTCTACGTCGTTGACCGCCAGAACCATGCTGTCCAGAAGTTCACATCGAACGGGCAGTTCGTGACCCGCTGGGGCGGGCTCGGGAGCAGCCACGGCCGATTCAATGCGCCGCGAGGAATCGCGGTCGATGCGGCAGGCGATGTGCTTGTCGTCGATACCGGCAACCACCGGGTTCAGAAGTTCACCGCCGAAGGTGGATTCGTGGACAACTTCGGGGTTTTCGGCATCGGGCCGGTGCAGTTCAACCAGCCGTACGATATCGCGATAGCCGGCGATGGCACGGTTTACATCAGCGACCGGGAGAACAATCGGGTTCAGCGGATCATTTGCGCGGCCGAGTAGCGGACGCGCGGCCGACGATCACCTTGGTTTCGTCCGCTTTCTCCACCCACACGTCCATGTGAACGCGCTCGAGATCCGCCTCGTGTGTGATCTCGACTTCCTCTGCGCCCGCCGAGACCTCCTCGTCTGCCCAGAGCACGTTGACCAGCCGTACGTCCATCTTGCCGCCGGTGGTCCAGTGTTCGCCGAACTCGGCCGCCATCAGCTCGGAGACGAGACAGATCGGCAGCATCCCCTGCACGACGATATCGGGAAAGCCGAGCTTGCGAGCCTCGTCGCGGTCGGTGTGATAATTCCGGTCAGGGCCGGAGAACCGCATGCACATCGTCTCGTGCACCGTGCGCACCAGCGGATCGAGCCTGCGACCGCCGCTCGTGCCGATGTCGAAACTGCGCTTCTTGCTCTTCGCGCCGTCTTTCGAAACGACGTCGGTGGAGGCGTCGACGGCTTCGGCGAGGAAGCTCTGGTGGGTCAGACCTCGATTGAGCAGGTTTCCGTCCTCGTCCAGTACCCAGGTCTCTTTGACAACGTAATCGCGTCCGCGCTTGTGGTAGCGGTCGCGTATGAAGCCCCGGAGCTGGACTCGGGCTCCGGGCTTCATGGGGCGAAACAGCTCCCACTCCTGTCTGGCGTGCAGGTTGCCGATCAGGTTGGCGAGGTACCAGTCCAGGTCGCGATAGCACTCGGAGTGGTAAAGCAGTGGCGGGGCGCTCGTCGCATACGCTTCCCGGGGGACCTCGAGGGCCTCGCAATAGGCAGCTATTGTCGCCTCGTCGACCTCGATCTCGCGGCGGCCGTACTCCGCGCCGACACGAACCGGTTCTCCCTTGTAGTTCATCAGTCTGCTCCTTTGCCTTCCGGCGGATTAGAGCGCCGGTCCGGCGGTGAGACAACGTTGAAACGCCCGGTGTTCTCACGTACCCCAGAATGATGCCCCGACCCGACTATCTCACGGCTGAAGTCGACGAATTCCGGTCGCTGTTCCGGTCCTATGTCGAAAGTGAGGTCTCGCCTCACATCGAGGAATGGGAGCGCGACGGGGGTGTGCCCCGCGAGTTCTGGAGCGAACTCGGTCGTCACGGCTATCTGTGCCCCTGGCTCGACGAAGTCTACGGTGGCAGCAAAGCCGGCTTCGGTTATTCGGTGGTCATCTGCGAGGAGCTTGGCCGCACCGGAGCGATGGGACTCCAGACAGCGCTGTCGGTTCACTCCGACATCACCGTTCCTTACCTCGACCAGCTGGCAACCGGTGACCTGCGGGATCGCTGGTTGCGCGGTTGCACATCGGGAGAGGTGGTCACGGCGATCGGGATGACCGAGCCGGGTGTCGGTTCGGATCTTGCCCGGTTGAGAACCACCGCCGTCCGTGACGGCGACTCCTACGTGCTGAACGGACAGAAGACGTTCATCACCAACGGCATCTCCTGCGACCTGATCGTCGTCGCTGCGCGCACCGACCCGGAAGCCGAGCCGGCGCATGCCGGTGTCAGTCTGATCGTGGTCGAAGCCGGCACGCCGGGCTTCGAGAAGTCACGCAAGCTCGAGAAGATGGGGCAGCACATCGGCGATACCGGAGAGCTGTTCTTCGAAGATTGCCGGGTCCCTGCCGGGAATCTTCTTGGTGCCGAGGGCGCCGGGTTTCGTTACCTGATGGAGAATCTCCAGCGCGAGCGGTTGATGATCGCGATCGCCGCGCAGGTCGCTGCGGAGCAGATTCTCGACAAGACCATGCCCTACGTCACCGAGCGTCGCGCGTTCGGTCAGCCGGTCGGCAGTTTCCAGCACAACGCCTTCAAGATTGTCGAATGCGCGACGGAGATCGAGATCGGGCGAACGTTTCTCGACGCGCTGATCGACGAGTTCGAGGCCGGCGAGGACATCACCCGGCGTGTCTCGATGGCGAAATGGTGGCTCGGCGACATGGCCAACCGCGTCGCGTACGACGCCGTGCAACTCCACGGCGGATACGGCTACATGGCCGAGTATCCGATCGCACGTGACTTCGTCGACGTTCGGGCGATTCCTATCTACGCGGGCTCGAACGAAGTCATGAAGCGAATTCTCGCGAAGATGATGGGGCTGACCGACTGAGACGATTCGGACCTCCGCGACGCGGAAGGTCCAGTGGGCGCTCGTTCAGCTCGAGCGCGTCAGTCCGACCATCGCGCGCGCAAGCTGTTCACGGATTCTGTTGTCGCTGGCCTCGTCCCAGCCGAACGACTCCGTCAGCATCGGTCGCAGCAGGGAGAAGCCGAGCACGGCGCTCCACAACAATGTCGTGATGCTGGCGACGTTCTCGCGCGACGGCTCGGGAGCTTCCTTGCGAAACTCCTCGAGCATGGCTTCGACGGCTTTTCGATCCGTTCGAAACTCATCGGCGAGGTCATCGGCGGTGATCAGGCCCGTCAGCAGTCCCCAGGCTCCGAGTCGGGCGAAACCGGGCCGGCTGACGAACGTGTCGAACATGATCAGTACGGCAGGTGCATCGCGCTTCCAGAACGAACCGTCGTCCTGCATGCGCCGGATCTCACGACCGATGTCGCGCAGCGCTCGCTGAATGACCTGTTTGAGCAGGCCGGATTTGCCGCCGAAGTAGTGGTGGATGAGACCGAACGAGACGTCCGCCTCGCGGCCGAGCTCGGCGAGCCCGAAACCGTCGGGTCCCTTCTCCTCGAGAAGCCTCTCGGCCGCGTCGAGGATACGTTCGATCGTGCGCTCACGATCGCGAGGTCGAGAAGTCCGACTTGCAGCCGGGCGGCCGACGCGCTCTTTGTCGCGTCGGCCGCTGGTTGCTCCGGGCTTGCTCACGCCGAGATCGTGACTCGTGCGTTCTTGACGACGGTCGCATCACGCTCTTTGAGGCTAGCGCTGACCACGATGTCGGTGTCGGACTCCTTCCACATGTCGGTGATGATCGTCTCACCGGGCATGACCGAGGCGGAGAATCGCGCCTTGATCGAGCGGAAGCGACGCGGGTCGTTGTCGCACATGGCGGCGACGACAGCGCGGCCGACGTTGCCGAAGGTGCACAGTCCGTGGAGGATCGGTCGGTCCAGTCCTCCGAACTGCGTCCACTCCGGGTCGATGTGCAGGGGGTTCCAGTCACCGCTCAGACGGTAAAGGATCGCCTGCTGCTCGGTCGTCGGCGTCTCGAACGAAGCATCCGGTGCACGGTCCGGGGCGTCGTTGCCGGCCGGCGGGCCGGCCTCTCCGCCGAAGCCGCCCTCGCCACGAGCGAAGATGCCGAACTCGTTCTTGAACAGCTCCTTGCCCGTAGCCTTGTCCGAGGTTACAGCCTCGACCGCGATGAGCGCGCCCTTGCCCTTGTCGTAGACGCCCTTCACGCGCGACTGCGTGACGATCTTCGCCTCGACGGGAATCTCGTCGCACAGAATCTCCAGGTACTGCTCGCCGTGGAGAATCATCATCGGGTTCACGTCGAAACCGGGAAGACTGAAGGTTCCGGCAAGCGTCGAGAACACGGGAATGACTCCGAACGTCGGGACCGCGTAGAAGCCGGGTTTGAAGCCCTCGTAGGTGTACTGCAAAACCTCCGGTGAGACCGCAGACTCGCCGACTCCGACCCCGAGCCCGAGCGCGTAGAGAATCACGTCACGACGTGAATACTCGCCCTCGCTCGGCTCGAACTCCTTGCCTGCAACCGCATCGACATCGATCGGCATGGTCCGATTCCCCCTTACATCCAGTGCTTCAGCGAGCCCATCGTCGAGTCGCTGATCGCGCGGAGGACGCTCGCGTCTTCCATGTTGTTGATCTTGTCCCAGGCAGCCGCGACCTCGTCGACGCTGATCTCGGCGTCGCCTTCGGGCTTGAGCCTCAGACCGTCCGAACGCAGCGTCTCGATGCGGGCGAAGTTGCCGCCGCCGACCTCGTAGACCTCGCCGTTGGCATCGCAGTTCTCCGAGCACAGAAGAACGACGAGCGGTGAGACGTACTCAGGTTTGAGCATCGCCAGGACGTTCTCCGGCATCAGCGACTCGGTCATCCGGCTGTGGGCGACCGGTGCGATGACGTTGGTCTTGATGTTGTACTTCTCTCCTTCGAGAGCCAGCGTCTGTCCGAAGCCGACCAGCGCCATCTTGGCCGAAGAGTAGTTGGACTGGCCGAAGTTGCCGTAGATGCCGGATGCCGAGGCGGTCATGATCACGCGACCGTACTTGTTCTCGCGCATGTGCGGCCACGCGGCATGGGTGACGAGGTACGAGCCCTTGACGTGGACGTCGAAGATGATGTCCCAGTCGGCGTCGGTCATCTTCACGAAACTCTTGTCGCGCAGGATGCCGGCGTTGTTGATGACGATGTCGATCGAGCCGAAGCTGTCGAGCGCGGTCTTCACCATGCTCTCGGCGCCCGCCGCGTCCGCGACCGAGTCGTAGTTCGCGACCGCGTTCCCGCCGGCCGCCTTGATCTCGTCGACGACCTTGTCGGCCGGCGCACTTCCCGCGCCCTCACCGTCGGTCGAGCCACCGAGATCGTTCACGACCACATTGGCGCCGTGTTTTGCGAACAGCAGGGCATGGCAGCGGCCGAGCCCTCCGCCCGCACCCGTCACCAGCACTGTTTTCCCTTTCAAACCGTAAGTGTCGTCCGACATTCGCGTTGAACCTCCGCGCAAAAGTTGCGGCTATATATGCAGGCTCTTGCAATAAGTAAAGTGCCGTGGAAATACGCGGCCATGGATTTCGGCTTTACGGATGAACAGACACAGCTCGCCGAGCAGGTGCGCCGCTTCGTAGCGGCGGAGTGTCCGCTCGATCGCGTCCGCGCGCTGGTCGAGGGCGACTCGCTCTACGACGGCAAGCTCTGGAGCAAGATGGCCGGTCTCGGCTGGACCGCGCTCGTTGTCGATGAGGAGCACGGCGGCCTCGGGCTTCAATGGGAAGATCTGGTGGTCGTTGCTGAGGAACTCGGCCGCGGCCTGGTTCCTTCGCCGTTCATCTCCTGCGCGTCCGCGGCGCGTGCGCTCGGCCGGCTCGGGTCCGCGGAACAGAAGCAGCGCTGGCTGCCGTCGATCGCCGACGGCTCGCTGGTGGCCACGCTCGCGGTGCTGGAGCCGAGTGATGCGCTCGATGCCGAGGCGATCGCGACCACCGCCAAAGCCGATCCGCAGGCGGCCGGCGCGGTGCTGATCTCGGGCGAGAAGATGTTCGTCGCTGATGCCCCGTCTGCGGGACTTCTGCTGGTGGCCGCGTGCGAAGAGGCCGGGGTCAGCCTGTTCGCCATCCCGACCGATGCGCCCGGCGTGACTATCGAACCGCTTTCGCTGCTCGACCCCACACAGTCTGCCGGTCGCGTGACGCTCGACGACGTCGCAGTCGGTGCGGAGCAGCGACTGGGCGCGTCTGGACAAGCGTGGGACGAGATCTCGCTCGCCGTTGATGCCGAGACCGTCGCCTTGAGCGCAGTTCTGGTAGGCGCTGCCGATGCCGCCGTTACGCTCGCAGCGGACTATGCAAAAGTCCGTCAGCAGTTCGGACAGCTGATCGGCAAGTTCCAGGGAATCAAACACGCGCTCGCCGAGATCCATGTCGACGTCGAGTCCGCGCGGTCGCTCACCTACTACGCCTCGTGGGCGATCGACAACCTCGAGGATCGCTCAGAGCTCACTCGCTACGTTTCCATGGCGAAGGCTGTCGCTTCGGAGGCTGTCGATCGCGCTGGAGAGGAGTGTGTGCAGGTGCACGGCGCGATCGGCTACACATGGGAGTGCAACGCACATCTGTTCTACAAACGCGGGCGCTGGGCGCGCACCGCGCACGGATCGCCTGAGCGTCACTACGAGCGCGTTCTGGCATCACAGGGACTCTGAGGGCTCTGGAAGGAATCTGATGGATTTTTCATTCTCGACAGAAGAAGAGGCTTTTCGTCGCGAGGTCCGTGAATTCCTCGCCGAGCACAACCCCAACGCGCCGAAAGCAACCGATGACGGAATCGAGATCTCGTCGGATCGTATGGCGAAGCTGATGGCGTGGAATCAGGCGCTGTACGAGCGCGGCTGGGTCGGCTTCTCATGGCCGAAAGAGCACGGCGGCGGCGGCGGCGGGCTCGTCGAGCAGATGATCCTGAAGGAAGAGGCAGGCAAGGCCAGAGCACCCGCGCTCGGGTTGTCCTTCATGGGGCTTGCATGGGTCGGTCCGTCGATCATCCAGTACGGCACCGACGCGCAGAAGGAACGGTTCATCCGGCCGATCCTCGAGGGCAAGGAGCACTGGTGCACCGGATACTCCGAGCCCGGGGCAGGCAGCGACCTGGCATCGTTGCAGTGCCGCGCTGACCGTGACGGCGACGAGTACGTCATCAACGGGCAGAAGATCTGGACATCACTCGCGCAGTGGGCGCAGTGGATGATCCTGCTGGTGCGAACCGACTTCGACAGCTCGAAACACGAGGGCATCACCTGCCTGATGGTGCGCATGGACAGCCCCGGTGTGACGGTCAAGCCGATCCGGACGATGAACGGGGACACGCCGTTCTGTGAGGTCTTCTTCGACGGTGTCCGAGTGCCCGTCGAGAATCGTCTGGGCGACGAGGGACAGGGCTGGGCCGTGACCAAGACCGCGCTGGCTCACGAACGCAGCTCGATCTCCGAAGTTACGGGCCTGATGCACAACCTCGAAGACCTCAAGGAGCTGGCACGCGAGTGCCGCGTTGACGGAAAGCCTTCAATCGAGAGCCCGTCCCTGCGTCAGCGGCTCGCGCGCCTCGAGTGTACGATCGAGGCAATGCGACTCAACGGTCTTCGGTTTCTGACCCGGCAGCTGCGCGGAGAGCCGGTCGGCGCGGAGACATCGGTCAACAAGCTTCTGCGCACACGAGCTGAAATCGAGATCGGAAGGCTTGCCTGCGACCTCGAAGGTTCGTTCGGCCAGTTGACCAAAGGCTCGCCGGGCGCGGTTGAAGGCGGACGATGGCAGCGCCATACGCTCTCATGGCCCTCGACGGTTATCGGAGGAGGGACGCCGAACATTCAACGCAATGTCGTGGCGGAAAGAATTCTCGGATTGCCGCACGACGTGTAACTCGATGTCGAGTTGTGCACGTCCGGTCCATGAATATGCACAGGATGTGTTGAGGAAATCCTTGCCTCTCAAGACCGGCGCCTCTACGCTCCGCGCCCGTGAGGCCGATACTCTATTCGACCCCGTTCTGTCCCTACGGCTGGAGCACGCGCATTGTTCTGCACGAGAAGGGCGTCGATTTCGAGACGTTCGACGTCGATCTCAAAAGCGAGCAGCCGGAGTTTCTGGCGGTCTCACCGACGGGCCGGGCGCCCGTGTTCGTCGACGGCGAAACGAGTATCGTCGATGCGCTGGTGATCAACGAGTACATCGAGGAGATGCACCCGGAGCCGAACCTCCTGGGTGCCGATCCGTCCGAGCGCGCTGTGGTCCGGTCGGCGTTGATCGATCACGACTGGATCCGCTCCCAGCCTCTGGCACGACTCATGTCGATGATGCTCTATCAGCCCGAGCGGCGCGAGGAAGAGGGCGTCCACCGGCAGCTCCGGAAGTGGTACCGGTACCTCGACCAGCTCGACGCGCATTTCGCCGAGAACCCGTGGCGGTTGCTCGATCGCTACACGTTGGCGGATATCTCGATTTTCACCACCCTCGCCATCAGTCGCGGATTCGGCGTCCCGGTCGGAGAGCGAACGGCGCTCGAAGACTGGCTCGAGCGGATGGCCGAGCGTGCGACGGTGCGGCGGGCGGCGCCGGAGCGGCTGCCGGTCACGGCCTGACGCCCACCACTGCGCCGACTCGACGCGCGCTGCCGGAACGGCAAGCCTTGCGCCGCACTGCATCGCGGCGCTCCAGTTCCAGATCATGTTCAGCAGGTCAGCCCGGCTTTCGCCGGTCTGTTAAGCAAGAAACCCGCGGGTCCGTTTGATCCGTTTGACCGGTAGCAATCCGAGCAGTCCAATTACTCGAAACACTCAGAGCAAGGAGCAGTCACCATGGGAGATGCATACATTCTGGACGCGGTACGTACGCCGCGAGGCAAGGGCAAGTCTTCGGGCCGGCTCCATGAGGT
>CAXQPB010000163.1:0-17099 GCA_964225545.1 Candidatus Nitrosopumilus sp.
TGGTCATGCCGGACCTCGCCGTGTTCGGCGAGAAGGACTACCAGCAGCTCTGCGTGATCCGGCGGATGGCGCGAGATCTTCACTCGCCTGTCAGGATCGCGTCCGCGCCGACCGTACGGGAGCCGGATGGTCTCGCGATGAGCTCGCGGAACGCGCGACTCGGACAGGAAGGTCGCGAGGCCGCGTCGGTGATCCCGGCCGCACTCGAAGCGTGCGTCGAGGCATTCGCGAGTGGCGAAGACGACGCGCAGGCTTTGCTCGGCGTCGCCCGAGAGGTTATGGCTTCGCGCGCGGGGGTCGAGATCGAGTATCTCGAGCTGGTCGATGCCGACTCGCTCGAGGCGATGACGACAGCGAGTGAGCGGTCCGTCGTGGCGGCGGCGGCGTGGGTCGACGGTGTAAGGTTGATCGATAACTTGATATTCTCGCGGTGGCTCTCCGAGTACGGAGACGGGGAACCCGCAGGGCAGATCGGAACGATTCATGGAGTTCACAGCGATGCGTAAGATGCTCAGGGGCAAGATCCACCGGGCGACTGTCACGGGAGCCGACCTTCACTACGAGGGCAGTGTGACAATCGATCGAGACCTGATGGACGCAGCGGGCCTGCTCGAGAACGAGGCCGTGGCCATCTGGGACGTGAACAACGGCGAGCGCTTCGAGACCTACGCGATTCCGGGCGAGCGCGGTTCGGGCGTCGTCTGTATCAACGGTGCCGCAGCTCACAAGGTGGACGTGGGCGACCTCGTGATCATCGCTGCGTTCGGATGGATGAGTGAAGAAGAGGCGCTCGGCTGGAAGCCGCGCGTGGTTTTCGTCGACGAAAAAAATCGCCGCGCCGATATCGGTCGCGACCACGAGGAGGCCGGACAGGCCCGTCTCAAGAAGGTCTGGGGCTGATCTTCCCGGGATATCTTCGGTCGCGAATCAGGTTGCGTTCGAGGCTCTCCAGCCACGCCAGCTCAGCCTGAACGCGCGACCGGCAGGCCTCGCCGACCAGCTCCCCGAGGACCGGGTCGAGGCCTGACCGCCGGAGCACGGCGCGACGCCGTGTGATCGATTCCAGTCTCTCCAGGCACATACTGCGATAACCGCCGACCAGCTCGGCGACCATCCCGAAGTCGGCGCTGCCGGCGACCTTGAGTTTCAACGCAAGTTCATCTTTCAACGGGTACCCGTGGTCGCATGGCGGCCGCGCGATCCATTCCTCGAATGCCCGGCGGCCCAGTGCGGTGAGCCTGTAGGTCCTGCGGTTCGGGCGGCCGGCCCGTTCCTCTCGTGTAGCGGCGATTTCCCCGCGCTGCTCGAGCTCGCCGAGGCTGCGATAGACCCGGCCGTGGGTGACGAGGGAGGAATGTTCGCAGAGCGCGCGGGCTTCTCTTTGCAGGCGGTAGCCATGAGCGCCGTCGTCATGGCAGGCGAGCAGGCCGAGCAACGCGTACGAGAGATTTCCTTCCGTCATTTTATCTTTCCCCGGGAGCCTGCTTCGGGCCTGCGCCAGACCTGCGCCAGACCTGCGCCAGGCCTGCGCGGGCAGCGAGCCCGTGATTTGCCGACGGTCTCTGAGGCATCGGCGGTTCGATCCTTCATTGGTGCGCAGTGCCGGGTTTTGTCTCACGCGCACGCCGTCGGTCAACGCCAGCGAAGGTGTCGATCGTGCCTTTTGTGCTGTCACGTCAATATGACCGGATCGAACCCGCGACCTCGCGTGCGGTGTGCGTGCACAGCTGATACGGTCAGCCGCGTGGCGCCCGGTAAAAACAAGTCCGGTAAGAAGAAGGCTGACGAGTCAGAGCCGAATGCACCGACTGTAAAGAACCGCCAGGCACGGTTCCGTTATCATATCGACGACACATTCGAGGCCGGCGTCGAGTTGCGTGGCACCGAGGTCAAGTCGATCCGGGAGGGCAACGCCAACCTCATCGACAGTTACGTGCGTTTCCGCGGCAGCGAGGCCTTCCTGGTCGGCTGCCACATCGGCCCCTACGACGGCGCGTCGCAGTTCAATCACGAGCCGCGCCGCGAACGCAGACTTCTCCTTCATCGCCGTGAACTGGACCGGCTCGCCGGCAAAGTCCGTGAGCGTGGACACACGATCGTGTGCACGCGGCTTTATTTCAAAAACGGGCGCGTGAAGGCCGAGATCGGACTGGCGCGAGGAAAGAAGTCACACGACAAGCGAGCGGCGATCAAGGAGAGGATGGTCAAGAAAGAGATGGACCGGGCGATCAAGCAGCATCGCTAGGCGGCGGACTTCAGTCGGGCGCGGTCGATCTTGCCCATGGCGTTGCGCGGCAGCTCGTCGACGAAAATGTATCGGCGCGGGTGCTTGTAGGCCGCGAGCTCCTCGCCGGCTGCCCGTTGGAGACGGGCCTCGATCTCCGAAGGCTCCGCCGATCCCGGTTCGGCGACCACGTATGCGATGACAATCTCTCCAAGATCGGCGTCCGGCGCTCCGCAGACCGCGAGCTCCGCGACACCATCGACCCAGGACAGAGCGTGTTCGACCTCACCGGGCGCGACGTTCGAGCCGCCGACGATAATCAGATCCTTGATGCGCCCGACGATCCAGAGATATCCGTCCTCGTCGACGTAACCGAGATCACCGGTGTGGAAGAGTTCGTCGTGGAACGCCTCGACGGTGGCGTCGGGGTCGTTTCCGTATCCGGTAGCGACGGAGGGGCCGGCGACACAGATCTCCCCGCGCGGGCTCATTCGGCCTTCAACCGGCCGGACGTAGCGGTCGTCGTCGCGAATCACGAGCTTGGTGCCTTCGAGAACACGACCCGCGCTGCCGGCGCGCGGTGCATCGAGCGGATTGGCCGTCAGGATGCCGGTCTCGGTCAGCCCGTAGCGTTCTACGAGCTCGACTCCGAACCGCTTCCGGAATCGTTTCCACACGACGCTGGAAAGCGGCGCCGAGCCGGACGCAGCAAGCCGGAGCGACGTGAGATCGTCCTGCGCGCGACCGGCGTCGAGCATCCGGTGGTACATGGTCGGAACGCCCATCACGACGTTGGCGCGGCCCGAGGTCAGGACGTCGAGCGCGGCCCTCGCATCAAAACGAGGCATCAACAGCAGCGCGCCCCCGACGAACAGCGAGCCGTACAGGCCCAGCACGAGCCCGTGGAAATGGTGCGCCGGAAGCAGATGCAGCAGAGTGTCGGCGTGCGAGCGTTGCCAGAGTTCTCCGAGCACCTCGAGGTTCGCTTTCAGATTGTTGTGGGTGAGCGGCACGCACTTGGGCTTGCCCGTGGTTCCCGACGTATACAGAACGAGCGCGTTCTCGCTCGGGTCGACCTCGATTGTCGCGATGCCTTGCGGTGACGCCTCGATACGCGGGGCGAGCACGAACGGCGGTTTGAGGCCGTCTTCCGGCTCGCAGGTGACCCACCACGGTCTCGACAGCGCTTCTGCTGCTTCGACGTTTCGCCGCGCGAATTCAGGCTCGGTGATTACGAGCGCAGGCCGCGAGTCGAGCAGCAGCGTAGTCAGCTCGCCGGGTTTGAGCGCCGTATTCAGAGGAACCACGGTCAGGCCGCGCGCGAGAGCGGCAACGTGCAGCGCAGCGAGGTCTGCATCGCGAGCAGGGCACAGCGCGACCTGCTCTCCCGCCTCCAGATTTGCGCCTTCGAGTCTCGCCGCCCACTTCCCGATACGATTGAGAAGCTCGCCGGCGGTGTGAGCGCAGCTGTGATTGCCGTCGGCTTCGAGCTCGATCAGCAGCGCGCGCTCCGCGTCATCGGCTGCAACACTCCTGAGCTGATCAATGAAGATCGCCCCCAGGCTGGCGCCGCTTGCCGGCGCGGATTCAGCAGGGTCTGGAGGGTCTGGGGAAGAACTCATCGGTAACGATTCGGGACGGCAGCCGCGTGCTCTACTGCTCGGGCTTCCATCGCGTCACGAGTCTCTCCTGAACGATGTTGGCAGGCGACTTGCGGGCGGAGAGTTCGGGGTCGCCGGATCGAAGCTCGGAGATCCGGTCGAGGGCGTCTTTGCCGACCGCGATCTCGTGACGTGCGAGGGAGCAACCGATCACCGTTCCGGTGCGGCCGTGGCCGTCAGAGCAATGAACGAACGTCGGGCTGTTGCGCCCGTCGATCTCGGCGTCGATCGCGTCAAGAATGATCTCCATCTCGGCCGGCGTCGGGGGCTGAGAAACCTCGATCGCGTGGCGCTGGATCTCGATCAACTCGCCTCGCGCTTCGCCGAGCTCCTCGAGCCGGTCCTCGTAGGGTGCGAAGAGTTCGCCGTTCTCGTGCTCGAGAACTTCCTCCTCCGCCACGAGGTTGATCACCGATCGAATGCCCGAGTCGAGCAGTGCCTGCAGACGCATGTCCATGGCGTCACGATCGCTGTGGCCCGGGTAAGACCCCGCCAGAAGCTCGTTCGGTACCACCCAGAAGGTGCCGGGCAGAGGCACCACGTTGGAATCTTCACTCACAGGCCCGAGGTGCGGGATCAGGAGATATTTCCCGCAGCAGTTCGAGTTTTACGACGACTCCGGTCTAGGTCAAGGAGGTTGTCCCCATTGCGGGTGCGTGTCGTGTGGGGTGCCCGGGACGGTGAGGCGGATGCGGCGGCGGCCCGGGCGTCCCGGACAAGCCCGCAGGAGCCAGGGGCAGGGCAGGGAGATTCAGGGATTCTTTTTCCTCGGTCGAGGGGTTGTCGGTTTGTAAAAACAGCCCTATATTGACGAGACTTCGCTTTTTACTCACCGAAGCCCGGGGGCGATCTGGGTTCGACGGAGGTATCGAAGCGAGAGCTGCATGCCGAGGTTCTGTCTTCCCTCGTAAAACCAGGCAGGACGCAATCTAATTGCGGACTATGACTACGCTCTCGCGGCTTAATTAGCCGTGACGTCCTCGTCGAGCTCTCCCACGGCCCGGCGAAGGGCGCAATTCAGTGGGATCGGGAAAGGAGCTCGCCGTCGGCGCCGGACCTCAGATCTAATGACGGTTGGTTCGTCGGCAGCCCGTGCGTGGGCGGTCCGGCGGGCGAGATCAAAGCACGCACTAAGCATGTAGACGCGATCGTGGAGTGCTTTCGGACGGGGGTTCGATTCCCCCCGCCTCCACCACTTCATCACTTGAGCAGGTTCCTCTCCGGCCTCCGGCCGGAGGCACGCCGGGTACGCGCCAGGCCGACGCCATGCAGACGCCATGCAGACGCCGCGCGGCGACGCTCGACCGTTCGCGACGCTTTGCATCATTCGCTCGCCTGTAGGCGCCCGCGGCGTTTCCCCATCGGTCTAATTCACGAAGTGACGCTGGCCGGCACGGCGCTGGACGATCGCGACCTCCACGCGGCGACGATGCACCCGGTACCGTGCAATCGATCCTGCGAGACACCAATCAAGTGGCAATGCTTGTGACAAAATGAGATAAGGCAACTTCTTCATCCGGAGCGTTTGTCTTGCCGTGATTGCACGGCTGATGTATCCGCAGGAAGTTATTCAGCGCTCGCACGGCTTCTCGTCGCGAGCGCAGCCGAACCGACGGGCTCATTGCGAGCTCAGGGGAGTTACCAGTAGATCCATGTCGACGGTGATCACTCAGAAGTCCAATCCTACCTCGCGAGTTGTTTCGCGCTTCATCCGCTTTGCCGCGCTGGCAGTTGTTTTCGCCGCGCCGGCGGCAAGCGCTCAACCGAAGCCCGGCGACGAGATCACTCGCTCGAACGTCGAACAGATCAAGGGCCTCGTCTCTCCGGGTATCTACTGGGCGGTCGAGAACGGCATGGACATGAAGATCGTGCCGTACAGAAAGATCGGCATTCCGAAGGCCTACGCCGAGGCGACCGAGAAGTACGGCGGTCAGGCCGTGCTCACGGACGACAACTCGGTCGACAACTGGGTCGCCGGCCGGCCGTTCCCGATCATCGATGAGAACGATCCTCACGTCGCCGCGAAGTTGATGCACAACTTTCAGCGCACCCACTACTTCACCGACGACCTCAACGTGCACCTCCCCGATGCGGACACCGGCAACTTTTATGTCGATGCGAGCGGCAACCGGCGCTACAACGTCGAGAAGCACTTCATCGTCGACTGGAACCGAGTCCTCAGCTTCCAGGGCCGGCTCAGGCACGACCCGATCCACGAGATCGACGACAACCGTGATGAGACGTTCCGCAAGCAGGGCTTCTACCCGCTGATCGAGCCGTTCGATCTCAAGGGCGTCGGCGTCATCAGCTACCGCTACCTCTCGCCGGAGCGCCAGGACGACACATGGCTGTATGTACCGGTGATCCGGCGTGTGCGCCGCATGTCGAGCGCTCAGCGCTCGGACGCTCTGTTCGGGCAGGACATCGACCTCGACAGCTTCGGCGGATATGCCGGCCAGATTCCCTGGTTCGAGTGGAAGTTCATCGGCACCAAGGAAATGCTCGCCTCGTTCCACGGAGAGAACCTGCCGCCCGTACCGTGTGAGCGTGACGGCGGCATGACCTACTGCGAGGCGTGGGAGATGCGCCCGAAGGTGTACATCGTCGAGGGCAAAGCGAAGCTCGACAACTACGCGTACTCCAAGCGCGTCATCTACATCGACAGCGAGGCTTTCCTGATCCCCTACGCCGATATGTACGACGGCAACGGCGAGCTGTGGAAGACCGTTCTGCTCAACATCAGGACCTCGAAGAAGCCCAACCCGGCGGCTGCGCTCGAGTACCCCGAAGAGAGAATGTTCGTTTACGGGTTCAGCGTTCTCGACATGCAGCTGATGCACGGCACGCGCGCTGCGATCCCCGGTATGCAGTTCCCCGAGGAGGGGGCGTGGTACATCGACATCGGCTTCGATCAGGAATACTCCGCGCAGGAGAGCTGGTGGACGATCGCCGGACTGCTCTCCGGCGGACACGGCAAATAGCCGGATTCAGGCCGCGGGCCGGCCGACGCTGATCGAGCGAACGGCCTGGACGACGTGCTTCGCGACAGCCCCGATCGGGTGAGTCCAGAGCAGAGCGGCATCCTGACCCTCGCGCGTCCGGCGACACGGAAGTCTCTGGACTGAGAGTCCGTAACCAAGGATGCTTTCCCGAATGAACGTCTTCGGGAGCGAGAAGAAAAACCGCGCACGTCGAAGCGGCCTGCGCGGTTTTCCTTTTCCGCTCGCTTCCGCGCTGCTGCTTCTCGCGGCTGCAGCCGCCGAGGGCGGCTTCGACTCTGAGCAGCGGCGGTGTCGCGACGCGATTGCGCGTGGCGGGCTCAAGCTGGCGTCGACGGCGATTGCGGCGACCGCGCGCTGTCACGCCGATCGCAATACGGGTCGCATCTCTCCGAGCATCGACTGCAACGACCTTGCTCAGGCCGATACGCGCGGATTGGTCTCGCGCGCCCGTGACCGGTTCGCCGCGCGGGTGGCGGGTGCGCGAGGCCGCTGCGTCGGCCCCACAGTGACCCCTGCGCGCGCAGGCCACGTTTCCTGCCCTGCTCCCTGCGACGTCGACTACCCGGCCATCACGAACTTCGACGATGTCGCGGGCTGCACTGCGTGCCTCGTGGAGTCCGAGGTCGAAGCCCTGGCGCTGTTCACCTCCGGTGCACCTGCAGCGCCGCTCGATGCGTCCGAACTTCGCTGTCACCGTTTCGTGATAAAATCCGTGGCGACGCATCATCGCCTGGTGACCTCGCGCCGCCGTGCATGCCGGAAAGCGTCCGAGCAGCGCGGGGCGGTAACGGCCGGAAGCTGTGCGAGCGATCCGGTGGCAGGTCAGCAGAGCTCGGCCAACCGCGCGCTGGCGAAGATCTCGCAGGTCTGCTCGGGCGCGAACCTCGGGCTGCTCGCATCGTGCGACAGCGACGATGCCGGAGGGCTCGCCGCCTGCGTGGTCGGTGACACCGAGCGTTCTGCGGATCTTGTCGTCGAGCGTCTTCACGGCGATTCTTCGACACCGCGATCGGAGATCCTTTGGGAACATTCGGTTCAGCCGGCGCTGGCGGCCGACTGTGCGCCGTGTCACGTCGGCAGCCGCTTCGGCTTCACGGGGCTGCAGGGCGATCCGGCCGCGTTCTCGCTTGCCGACACGGAAGCGAACCGGGAGCGCTTCCGCGATCTGATTTCGCTGGACCACCCGCCGGCGAGTCGACTGATTGCCAAGGCGCTCGGCGGAGGCCACCCCGGCGGTCACGTCCACGGCGGCGGTGCGACATTGGAAAGCGGCTCGGCGCTTCACGAGGCGTTGCTTGAATGGATCAGCGAGGAGAAGGCCGAAGGCTGCGCCGACTGCGGGGCGACGGCGCCGGTCCAGTATCTCGCCTACGTTGAACAGCCGCGCATCTTCTGGGCGCTCGAGCGCGACCCGGCTCGCTCCGATCACGGTCAGCGTGACCGTGCGCGAATCCTCATGCAGCCGCTGCGGCCGGGAACGCTGCGGCCCGTCGGCCCACCCGTGGAGTTCCTCGACCCGTCGTTCTGCGGAAGCGATGACCGCTGCGATTTCGGACATCTCGCTGCCAGCCACGATGGATCGATGCTGGCCTTCGAGTGCCGGATGGCCGAGCCCGACGAGGTCCAGTCCGCGCTCAGTCAGGCACGATGGAACGTCTGCATCGCGGGGGTCGGGCCGGACGGCAGGGCCGTCAATCCCCGATTGCTGCGCCCGGGTTCACGTCATAGCGGCGAGACGATGTCGCGCAGCGATCCGTTCGGCCTGTACACCGAGTCCGGACGGCCGCTGAAGGGCGTTTACGACCATCACTTCCAGGTGCGCAGACGTGACGACCTCACGCCGGTCTTCGGCCCCGATGACGAGTGGGTCTATCTGTCCAGTCGGGGCCTGGACCCGCGAACCGGCAGCGACGGCACGCGCACCTACCACGGCTTCGAGCACGTAAACAATATCATCGCGGTCCGCACCGACGGCTCCGAGGAGCGCAGCGTGTATCGCAATGAAGGTGGGCAGGCCGACTTCCCGTTTTTCCGCCGCAACGGCAACCTCGTCGTCCACACCTGGAACCTCGAACGTATGGACCGTCATCTGTACACGCAGGCAACGGCCGACGGCATGATGGAGTTGCCGGTTCTGCTCGGACGCGTGCAGGGAGAGAATCGCTGGGGCAAAGCGGTCGAGCTGGCGGGCGGAAATATCCTCGGCATGACCGGTCGCAGACGCGCAGCGGCGGACAACTACGTTCCGTTTCTCGGTGATCACACGCTCGGCGCCGGGATCGTCGACAACCCGCCGGCGATCACGGTGCTCGACGTCGAAGCGCACGAGCAGATCGCGCCTTTCCCCAACGGCTACTGCCGCACTCCGCCCGACGGCGAGAACTGTGTCATCGATCGCTGGTACGGCGACCCGTCGTACGCGCCCGACGGCCGCGCGTTCATCGCGCACAACCCCGAGCCGACTCATGTGCTGCAGGGCGAGGGGATGTATCTCGGCTACAGCAGCGGCAATACACTCGACGAGCGGCTCGACTCGATGTTCCCCTACACCCCGCGCAAGCTGGGGGTCTGGCTGATCGACTCGAGCGGTGAGCTCGAGCAGGTCGTGGCGCCCGATGACGGATTCATGCTTCGCTATCCGGTCTGGGTCGGCCGCCGGCAGGCGCCGCGTGTCCAGCCCCGCGTCACCGATGAGACGCAGGACAGCGCCACGCTTCACATCGCCGACGTCCCGCTGTGGCTGAGCTTCCGTCGCGGTCCCGATCACACCGGCGGCAACAGCAAGGCCAGGCACATGGAGCGGCTCGACGGCATTGTCGCGCTGCGCGTGCTCAGCAAAGTGATCGATGGCAACGCCTGTCTGGATGACGGTCGTCCGTACCGATTCGCGGTCAACGCAGGCTGGTACGACCACCCGACCCATCTCGGCATCAACAACGCGACCGGCTACCGTCACCTGCGCGCGTCGGCCGGTGCGGGAGGCAATGGCTTCGGTGACATTCCGCTCGAGGCGGACGGCTCGGTCTCGCTGCGTTTGCCTGCCGATGAGTTGCTGCTTTTCCAGGGCGTGGACGCGGACGGCCACGTGGTACACCAGCACTCGCGGGTGTTCTCTCTTCCGCCCGGCCACCACATCAACACGTCCGTAAAGCGCGAGCAGTACGCATCGCAGTGCGCATCGTGTCACGGCGTCATCGATTCAGCGCAACCTTTTATCCCGCTGACGGCCTTCGAAGCAGTTCCGCATGTCGCGATGGACTTCGACACCGATGCTGCTGCGCTCGCGCCTGTCGATCTGACCGCAGCGCAGGCGGAGTCCCGGTTGCTCACCTTCGAAAATCGTCTGCGGCCGCTGCTCGATCGGGACTGCGTGAGCTGCCACTCCGGCGCTGCTCCGGCGGGAGAGCTCAGCCTGGAGTCGGAGTACTCACCGACGGCGAACTATCCTGCCGGCCGCTGGCAGGAGAACCGGTGGTCGCACGACCAGTACCGGGACTTCGTCCCGGAGTCCGAGCGGATCCCCGGCTACAACTATTCGGTCGCGTGGTCGTGGTTGATGCGGCAGGACCAGAATGAGTACAAATCCGATCCTCTGTATGCGCCGCTGCTCGCCGGCTATGAACCGGTGGGCGAGCTGGCGCCATGGGACCCGGCCTACCAGAACCTGTTCGCCAACGACGGCAGCGTGCTCGTTTATCTCGCCGACTTCCTGCATTCATCGTTCGGACGCAGCGATCGTATCGGGGGGAACTCCAGCGGAAGCTGGCTGGTCGAGATCCTTTCAGGACGTGAGCTCTCGCCGCAACGCGACTTCACCGGCCCCGACCACACCGGCTACTTCTCCGAAGAAGAGCTCCGTGACCTGATGGCGTTGATCGATATCGGATTTCCGTACATGAGCCGATGCGATGATCGCACCGTTCCTTCCGGACCCCATGCCGGACTGCCGTGGGGAGACCCGTACGCGCAGACCGCGCCGTGAGGGGAGCCGACGGCTCGAAGCGGCCGGAAATCGTATCGCTTGCAGGTCGAGCCGAACCGTCGTGAATCCGTACGCCCTGTCCCTGCTCGGTGTTCTTGCCCTTTTCGCGGGGTGTGAGCGCGCAGTCCCGGACGCTGCCGGAACTGCCGGCGATTCACCCGCGAAGCAGTCCGGTCACCCGACAACGGGTCTGCGCGCGCCGGCCACCCGAAGTGTCAGCGCGACATCACGAGCAGACAGCGGGCCGGCAGGCGAGCATGTCGGCGCAGCCGAATGTGCCCGCTGCCATCCGGCGCAGGCCCGCGAATGGACGAACTCGCATCACGACCTCGCGATGCAGGTCGCCGATGAGCAGACAGTGCTCGGCGACTTCAGCGACGCGCGCTTCACCGACGCGGGCGTCACGACGGTGTTCAAGCGCAATGCTGACGGCTTCGCTCTGCGTTCGACCGGTTCCGACGGCGTCGACCGCGACTTTCCCGTGCCGTTCGTCTTCGGCGTGGATCCGATCCAGCAGTACCTGGTCGATATCGGCGGCGGCCGGCTGCAGGCCTATCCGATCGCGTGGAACGCCGATCAGGGCCACTGGTTTTCTCTCTATCCCGGTCAGGTCATCGGCCCCGATGACCCGCTTCACTGGACCCGACACGGCCTGAACTGGAACCAGGGCTGCGCAGACTGTCATTCGACGGCGCTGCGCCGGGGCTACGATGCGGCGACCGACACCTACTCGACGGTCTGGAGTGAGATCGATGTCGCCTGCGAGGCCTGCCACGGTCCCGGCGCGGAGCACACGGCGTGGGCCGAGAAACTTCAAGCCGAGAGGCTCGCCGGCACGCGGCGCGGCGACGCCGGGCCGCCGGCGATCGACTCGCTCGACGCTGGACGCTTCGTAAGCAGGACGCGAGAGCAGCAGCGGCGCCAGCTCGACGTCTGTGCGCCGTGCCACGCGCGGCGCTCCCTGGTTCATCCGGAAGATGGCTCGGGGCAAAGGCAACGACCGCTGACCGATACCTACCGGCCCGAGCTTCTGCACCAGGGGCTCTATCATGCCGACGGCCAGATCCTCGACGAAGTCTATGTCTACGGCTCGTTTATCCAGAGCCGCATGTATGCCGAGAAAGTCGTGTGTACCGACTGCCACGATCCTCACAGCCTGAAACTGGTCGCGGAGGGCAACGCGCTGTGCACGCAGTGTCATCAGGCGACACTCTTCAATGACCGGTCGCATACGCACCATGCTGCGGGAACCCCCGCGAGCCGGTGTGTCTCGTGTCATATGGTCGAGACGACCTACATGCGGTTCGACCCGCGCCGCGACCACGGCTTCCACATCCCGCGGCCGGATCTCTCGCGCGATACGGGCGTACCGAACGCCTGCACGCGTTGCCACACCGATCGCTCCGATGACTGGGCGTACGAGCGTATCGTCGAATGGTTCGGGCCGACCCGGCCGGAAGATATCCACGAGACTCGCGCCATCGCGGCCGGGCGAGCGCGAGAGCCGGGAGCCGCGGATGCGCTGGCGAACACGGTGCGGAATCCAGCCCGTGCGCCGATCCTGCGCGCGACCGCGCTGTCGCTGCTCGGCCCGAACGGCGCGGCGGGCGACCCCGTGGCGCTTGAAGCGCTCGATGACACCGACCCCCTGGTGCGCACGACCGCCGTTGCCGTCACGGCCGCCGCGGTGAGAAGTGAAGAAGATCTCTCAGCGCTCATCGCGAAGCTCGCCGACACGAGCCGCCTGGTTCGCACTGAGGCGGCCGGGTCGCTCTCCGCGTTCGTACGCGACGGGGCAGATCTCCCGGACAACGAAACGCGGGCTCGGTACCGCGAGGCGCTGGCCGAATACAGGCATGGGCAGAGCGCGCTGGCCGATCAGCCGTCGGCGTGGGTGAACCTCGGAGCGCTCTCGCGCAACCTCGGCGACGACGCGTCCGCGCGGACGTCGTTCGAGCGTGCCGTGCGCATCGAGCCGGCGTTCATCCCGGCGCTTTTCAACCTGGCCATGCTCGACGCGCTGGCCGGGCGCCGCACGGAGGCCGAGCAGGGCTTCCGCGCCGTTCTCGAGCTGCAGCCCGAATCGGCCGACGCGCTCTACGCGCTCGGCCTGTTGGTCGCCGAGGACCCGCGGCGGCTCGGCGAGAGCGCCGACCTGCTGTCGGCGGCGGCCCGCGCGGCTCCCGAAGTCGCGGTCTATCACTACAACGCCGGGCTCGCCGCCCAGCATCAAGGGGAGCGCGAGCGTGCGGAGCAGCTTCTGACGATGGCCGTCCGGCTCGATCCCGCGGAGGCGCGCTATCGCGAAGCGCTCACGATCTTCTTTGTGCAGGGCGAACGCTGGCAGGACGCGTGGACGGAGGTGGTGCAGCTTCGTATGCTGGTGGGAGACTCCGCCGCGGTCGTGAGGCTCGAGAATCTCATCCGCTCCCGGCTGCCCGGCGCCCCGAACCCGGGCGGGCGCAGCGAGCGATAGTCGCTTTCTGTGGCCAGGTTCGCGAATAGCGTGAGCTTGAATGCGCGGAGTGATAGAAAAACGGAGCCCCTGCGAATTTCCCGAACCCCATGAGTACTGAGCTGAAGACCGAAGCCGAACGCATCGCTGTCGTGATCCCCTGCTACAACGAGGCGGCGAGTATCGAGAAGGTCGTGCGCGATTTTCGGGGGCAACTGCCCGAGGCGACGGTCTACGTCTTCGACAACAACTCGACGGACCGGAGTGCCGAGCTGGCCGCGGCCGCGGGCGCCACGGTCATTCGCTCCCCGCGTCAGGGAAAGGGAAACGTCGTCCGGCATATGTCGGATGCCGTCGACGCCGATATCTACATCATGGCGGACGGCGACGACACGTATCCGGCCGGTGAAGTGCACCGGATGCTGGAGAAGTTCCGCGCCGAGAAGCTCGACATGCTCGTCGGGACGCGTCTTGCCCGACACGACAACGGAGCGTTCCGCGCTTTTCACAAACTCGGTAACGACATCATCACCGGGCTGATCCGGCTGCTTTTCCGCGCGCCGGTTACCGATGCCCTGTCGGGGTATCGAATTCTGTCGCGGATGTTCATGGACATCGTGCGGATCCGCAGTGAGGGCTTCGAGGTCGAGACCGAGATGACCGCGCAGGCGCTGACCAAGCGGCTGGCTGTGGCCGAGATCGTCGTCCCCTACGGAGCACGCCCGGACGGGAGTGAGTCCAAGCTCAACACGTGGAGCGACGGTTTCCTGATCGCGAAGTGCATGATCCTGCTCTTCAAGGACTACAAGCCGCTGGCATTCTTCTCAGTGCTGTCGTTGCTGTTCGCGATCGCTTCACTGGCCAGCGGAATCGCACCGATCCTCGAGTTCATCGAGACCGGCTTCGTACTTCGCATACCGCGGGCGATCCTCGCCGCCGGACTTGGAATCCTTTCACTGGTCTGTCTGACAGCCGGTCTGATTCTCGACACCATCGCGAAATTCCATCAGGAAACGATCGAACTCTGGAAAGAACACCTCACGGTGGGACACTGAGCGGCGCGATGGATCGGGCATTCGAGGCACCCGACCTCATCGAGGTGATGGATGAGGCGGTCAACTACAACCGTTTCCTCATCGATGAGCTTGTTGCTTGGGGGACGGGGGCTGGCAGGATTCTCGACTTCGGCGCGGGCAACGGCCGCTTCGCGCTCGCCCTGGCCGACCGCGGCCTGAACGTCGCCGCGATCGAGCCTGACGTCGAACTGCGTCGTTCGATCCGTGAGGCCGGCGTCGACACGTTCGAGAGCCTCGATGCCGTGGCCGAAGCGAGCTTCGACGCCATCTATTCGGTCAACGTGCTCGAGCACATCGAGGCCGACGAAGAGGTGCTTGCCGCGTTCGCGAGCAAGCTCGAGCCCGGCGGCCGGCTGTTTACCTATGTCCCGGCTTTCGATCTTCTGTACTCGCAGAACGACCGGCGTGTCGGCCATGTTCGCAGGTACCGGAGAGGCCAGCTCGTTTCACGGCTGGAGCGAGCGGGCTTTCGCGTCGAGAACGCGAGCTACGTCGACTCGATCGGTTTCGCCGCCGCCCTTCTTTACAAGGCTGTCGGAGACAGCGACGGGGGCCTGAACGTCGGCGCCGTGCGGTTCTACGACAGCGTGGCCTTTCCGCTCAGCAGGGTGATCGACCGGCTCGCCGGTCGGCTGTTCGGAAAGAATCTTCTCGTGCTCGCGGTCCGTGACTGACAACTGCGCGCGAGCCGTGCGGCGGGCTCGGCGCCGGGATGTCACACGTTTTCCGGTGCACGCAGCAGCAGGTTGATGAACAGCCCGTTGCCGAGCGCGTTCTCTGCCTGAAGCAAAGCCGAGGTCAGCCACGTGACTGCCGGCGCTCCGTCCATGCGGTCGTGCGCGAGTCGGTCGAACCAGACCGCATCGATTTCAAGGTCGGCGCTCGCAGCCGCGCTGTCCAGGCCACGCCGGCTGAAGAACACGAGGTGATGGGCCTCATGCGTACGCCTCGCCGGGTACTTCAGCCTGCCGCCGGTCAGCGTGTAGCTCATGCGTCCCAGTCGGGGCAGCACGCTGTCTTCGTGAATCGTCTGGATGTAGACCATGCCGCCGGGCGTGAGCAGGCGTCGCACGGCTTTCAGGAGTCGGGTCGGTTGGGTCAGGTGCTCGAACACGTCCCACATTGTGATCAGGTCGAAGCGTGTGTCGATCGCCTCGAGCGAAGCGAGGGCATCACCCGTATGAATGACCGCTTCGGGGTTGCGTGTGCGCGCCTGCGCCGCTCGCTCTTCGTCGAGTTCGACACCTGCGAGCCGCGCCGAGGGAAACTGCCGTGCCGCGAACTCGAGCCACGCGCCGTTGCCGCAACCGATGTCGAGAACCGACTCGACCTCCGCCGCGCTGTCGCCCATGCGGCGCGGCAGCTCCAGCCACTTGTCGCGGTCAGCCGCTGCGTTCTCGAAATAATCACTGGGCTGAAAAGAGGTTTCGGCGCCACGGTCGAGCGCATCACTCGACCAGCAGCCGCACTGCGAGCACGACCACAGTACGTAGACATCGAGATCCAGTGCCGGCTTCGCGACCGCGCCGCAGACAGGGCAGCGCGTACCTCCCTCTGTTGTAACGCCGTTGTGGTGGTTGATCGTCATTGAATGATGCTGCCGATGATCATGACTCAGGCTCGCGCCGGCTCTGCCCGGGCACGACAATGTCGTAGATCCTGCCCTTTTCAGACGAATAAACCAGTTCGAGCCGGGGTCCGCCGGACCGGCGGAGCTTGGCCAAAGCGTAGTCCCAGATCGGTCGCGGATTGCCTCCATGCACAACGAGACTGCTGAATCCCAGCTGACGTACCTGCTCGACGGCCGATGCAGCCGGCAGCTCACCAGCGATGCGTGCCAGGTCGGCTCTGCGGGGTGGATCGTAAGAGCCGAAACAGGCCGAGGTTCGCCGGCGATGCTGCAACGTCGCGAATACCCGCTCTGGCGAGATGAAGGGCGTGTAAGGCGATTTTTTTCTGTCGAAAGGAATCTCGAAAATCGCTCCGGGCTTGGCAGGATTTTTCATTCGGTCGATGAACTCGACCGACTCGGGCTCGGGTGTGATCTCGAACAGTCCCCAGGCCGACGGGTCGGGCAGTCCGAACGGTCGCGTAGCGACGAGGAACGCCGCGACCACGAGCCCGGTTGCCGCGGCCGCGCGCAGCCGGGCGCTCGCGGAGGCGAGCTCCAAGAGCGCAGCTGCGCCGATACCGGCCAACGCCACGGTGACGACCTGAACGGCGGCGCCAAGCCGGTCGATTCCGCGGATCGAGTCCAGCCCGGGGACGAAGGCAGCCAGCTGCGTGTGCAGGTTCGGCACTCGGAATGGAAGTTCGACGATCGATCGCAACGACCAGTCCAGGCTGCGGCCCGCAGCGACCAGCCCTACGATCGAAGCGCCGGCGACAAGGGCCCAGCGTGGATCGCCACGTTGCTCGCGCACCAGTCCGGTCCCGCGGCCTGCCAGCGCGACCGCGGCCAGCTCGAGCACCATCCAGCCCAGTCCGTGCCGGCCACCACCGAAGTATTCCGGCAACGGTTTGTAATAAAAAAAGCTGCGCTGCATCCCGGTATCGGCTGCCTGCGCTGCGATATAGGGCAGCAGCACGGCCGCGAACGCCGCGATCACCGCGATTGCGACAAGCGCGATCTGCCCGGGCTTGATCTCCCTCAGCCCATAGCGCCGCAGCAGCCATACGATATACGGCGGGCTCACCAG
>CAXQPB010000164.1:0-10218 GCA_964225545.1 Candidatus Nitrosopumilus sp.
ATCGCGAGCGACCGCTGGCGCCGGACAGGCTGTGGACCTACGGGCTGGGCGTGCGCTGGGCGGTCGTTACCGCGATCGCATTCGTCATCGACTGGTCGTTCCTGTCCGACCTGAGTCCGTTCATCTATTTCCAGTTCTGACGTCATGACCGAAACGCCGAACAGAACCCGTGAGCATGCGGTCGACGCAGCGGCCGACGCAGCGGTCGAGGACGCTGCGCATGACGCTGCTCGAGACGCTGCGGGGCGTCAGCATCTTCGCGTCTTCGCAATCACGGTACTCGCGATTGCCGCGTTCATCGTGGTGCTGAACCGCCTGACCTTCCGCGCGCTGACGACGCCGCGTTACAATACGATCGCGCAGATGATCTCCGGCTGGGACCGGGCGTACAAGCCGCTGCTGTACGACGAGGTCAGACCGCAGGTCGTCGCGGTCGGCGCGTCGTGGGTGCGTGACGCGTTCGACCCCGAACCGGTCGAGAAGCTGCTCGGCAAGCGCTTCTTCAACTTCGGCGTCTCCGGCGGACGCCCCTACGAGTCGCAGCGCTTCCTGCAGTCCGGGCTTGCCGCCCACGTCCCGGAGCATGTCGTCCTCAACCTCAACTCGTTCGAGGACACGCTCGACGCCTTTCGCACCAAATTCGGCTTCAGCGAAAAGCTTCTGCGCGTGCACGAAGACGGCACGCCGAACCGCTGGGTCGCCGTCCACCGTTTCGTCGCGCTCAATCTCTCCGGCGCTGCAATCGGCTACAACGTCGCGGTGCTGCGTGCGGCCGCGCGCCGTGCGGCGGGAGAGGACATCGAACAGATCATGCCCTCGTACGATCACTTCGACTACACGCGCTGGCGTCCCGCGCTTGGCGCGCTGCGCATGCGGATGGTCGACGGTGTGGACATATCAGAGGAAGAGCTGCCGCCCCGACCGAAGCAGAAAGACGAGGAACCCGGCCGCTTCGGCACCCTCGTCGCGGTACTCGCTATGTTGTGCGCGCAGGGGATCGCGGTCCACGCCTACTACACGCCGCACCACATGCTCACGCGCGCATGCGTCCCGACGATCGAACGCGAAATGAAGGCGTACGACGTTCTCAAGGCCTGGCAGCAACGTTGCGACGCACCGGTGAGCTACCACGTCTTCGAGTACCCCAACGCATTCACGCTCGAAGCCGCGCTGTCGCCACGGGATGAATCGCGCTACTACCGCTCCGACCGGCACCCGCGCCCGACCATCGGCACGCTGATGATGGCGCGCATGATGGACAAACCGTTCCCGCCCGGCGCGCCGCCCGACGACACCGACTTCGGCACCGACCTCCTCGCGGTCCCCGAGCAACAGGCCAGGGAATGGCTCACCGCACGCAAAGCCCGCTGCGACGGCGCGTGGGCCGAAGGCGAACTCGAAAAAGCACGCCGGGTCGCCGAGCGGTACTAGCGGGGAGGCGGTGAGGTGCTGATGCGCTGGCGCGTCTTCGCCTTGTGCCCGACCCACCGGATACCTCAGTATTTGTTGATATCTCCCTGCTCGCGGTAGCGGCGGAAAAGAAAGTAGCGCAGCGGAAACAGGCTCAGCAGCGACGCCAATCCGAAAACAAGCGCGACGTCGGTCCAGTCTTCAAGCGCGAACAACGCAGAGTTTCCGTCCGGAGCATCCAACACGAGAATCAGGGCCGTCAGCAGGCCTCCGCAGCCGAAGGCCAGCGCGAAGAAATCAAGGCCGACTGTGATGTCCAGAATCATCAGAAGGATCCCGATCGTCGCCCAGAACTCGGGCCTGAAGATCAATGATTCAGTCATTCTTTCTGACCAGCTCCGTGACCGCGCTCAGCGAACCGAGGACCTTGGTGATATCAGTCGGAATCACCAAGGTCTTGGAGTTTTCTGACCCAGCGAGTTCCGCGATCGCCAGGACTTGACGTTTCATGATCTCGAAGTCGATTGCCGGCTGTCCATTGTCGTGAATCGCCGATGCCACGACCCTGGTCTGCTCGGCTTCGGCCTCCGCCTTTACGCGAACCGCGTATGCCTCCGCTTCCGCCTGCACTTTGACAGCCTCTGCGCTCCTCTGTGCCTGTTACAGCTGGGCATCCGCGGCGAGCTGAACGCTTCTTTTATCGCCCTCGGCCCGCGCCACCATCGCACGACGCTCGCGTTCCGCATTCAGCTGTTGCCGCTGCGCCTCCTTGGTCTGTTCATCGACCAGAACATCGGTGATCTCCGTTCGGGTGATCTCGATTCCCCAGACGCCTGCGGCGTCCTGGAGATTCGTCGCGATCTCGGCGTTCATCTGATCCCTCGACGACTGCAGCTCGTCAAGCTCCAGCCGTCCCGCAGCGGATCGAACGATCGACTCGGCTGCAGTTTTCAGCGCGCGGTCGATCTCGCGGATTCGGTAAACGGACTTCGGCGCGTCGATGACCCGATAGAACACGGTCGTCTCCAGAACGACCTCGACGTTGTCGCGAGTGATTACGCTGATATTGAATTCCGGCAGTTGTCTTTCAAGCACCGAAATCCTGTGAGCGACCCGATCCAGAAATGGAACGATATAGTTCAGACCGGCTGGCAGCGTTCGGGTGAATTTACCGAAGCGTTCGATCACATACTCTTCGCTTTGCGGCACAACCCTTACGCTGCGAATCACCAGCGCGATTGCCAGAAAGGTAACTACCAGCGTCAGTATTTCACCCATTGAGATATCCATAAGCCGTCATTTGTCCCTGCGACATTCGGGCGTTCATGCGGTCGGAGCGTTCTGCGCCGGACCTTGGTCCGAGCGGACTGCCCGGATCGCGAATGGGAACACCGCGCGCCCTGCACTCGCAGTGCTCCTAGATGAGCCGCGAGCTTGAGTACAGAGAGCCCGCCGCGCTGATGAGCCCAGCGCTGCACATTATCCAGCGGAAGCCGGCCCGGCCGGTCGTGGGCGACCCGCCCCCTACCCGAAATCCGCCGCGCTGTGGCGTTCGGGGACGCGCAGCTCTTCGGGGCCCCATACTTTGTTGACGCGGGTGCCGCGCCGGTAGGCGGGACGCTCTTCGATCTCGGCCGCCCAGCGGATCACGTTGGTGTACGAAGACACGTCGAGGAACTCGCCGGCTTCGTAGAGCTTTCCTTTGGCGAGCGTGCCGTACCAGGGGCAGGTCGCGATGTCGGCGATGGTGTACTCGTCGCCGATCAGGAAGCGGCGTTCGGCCAGGTTACGGTCGAGCACGTCGAGCTGACGTTTGGTTTCCATCGCGTAGCGGTTGATCGGGTACTCGTACTTCTCCGGCGCGTAGGCGTAGAAGTGTCCGAAGCCGCCGCCGAGAAACGGCGCGCTGCCCATTTGCCAGAACAGCCACGACAGGCACTCGGCGCGGGCTGACGGGTATTGCGGGTAGAAGGCGTCGCCGAACTTCTCGGCGAGGTAGACCAGGATCGCACCCGACTCGAAGATGCGCGTCGGCGGCGAGGTGCTGTGGTCGACCATCGCCGGGATCTTCGAGTGGGGGTTGGCGCCGACGAAGCCGCTGCCGAACTGATCGCCGGCTCCGATGTTGACGAGGTAGGCGTCGTACTCGGCGTCCTTGCCGATCTCGAGCAGCTCCTCGAGCATGGCGGTGACCTTCACGCCGTTCGGCGTCGCCAGCGAGTAAAGCTGCAACGGATGTTCGCCGACCGGCAGGTCTTTTTCATGGGTCGCGCCGGCTACCGGGCGGTTGATCTTCGCGAAGCGCCCGCCGCTCTCGCTGTCCCACTTCCATACTTTCGGCGGCGTGTACGTATCGGACATGGATCTCCTCGTTTGCAGTCATCTGCTCCATTGTTTGCCCGGCGGCAACCGCGCAGCCGGGGGAGCGTATGCCGGATACCCTCGCCCGGCAATGTGTCTGTGCGACCGTCGCGCACCGCCCGAAGACGCCCGCGGGCGGTGACCTGCCTGCAGCAGGGCCCCGATAAGACCCATACTGATGTCCCCCCCGTTCAGGTGTTCTGGAGTCAGGTTATCGAGTCGAGTAGCCTGTCAGTACCTAGCGCGAGAGAAGGATTCAGGCCACACCTGTGGAACTCCGCGTGAGGTGGGGGGGGCTGCCATGAAATCTCGAAACGGACGCTTTTTCGGATTCCGCTGCCGCAGATCCAGCCTCAGCGCCGGTACCGCGAGGTCGGGGATTCGTACGCGCTCACTCTCTCTCGGCGTTGCCTTCGTTGTCGCCGCTGCCACCGCTGCCGCTTCGTTGCTGCTGCCGGTTTGTTCTCAGGCCCAGATGCTGTCGGCTGCCGACCAGCAATGCATCAATTCCAGTCACAAGGCAGCGGCGAAGATCGTCGCGACACAGAACAAGGGAGCGCTCTCGTGTCTGAAGAACGCGTCCAAGGGCAAGCTTGCTCAGGGTCAGACGGCCAACGACTGCCTGTTCAGTGACCCGAAGGGAAAACTGAACAAGGCGATTGTCTCTCTGGACACGATCCAGAACGGACCGGCGGGCCAGCCGAGCAAAGCCGTATGTCCTGTGACCCGTCCCGTGGTTGCGTTCGCCGAATCTTCGGAGATGGCCGCCGGCCTGCAGGAGGTCGGGTTTGACTGGTCCTGGTCTTCGAGCGGGGCGTCCGGCCGTGATCTCGCCTCGATCGTAACCCAGGACAAGGCGACGGCGAAGTGTCAGCAGGCAATCGTCAAGACCGGCAACAAACTGATCGGCCAGGCCTTCAAACAGTACACGAGCTGCCTGGCCGGTGAGATCAAGAGCTGGAACGGAATGAGCGATCCGGTCGACACCTGCTTCTCGTCGACGATTCTGTCCGATACCGGCGGGGGAATCGCAAAATCCGCAGCGGGACTCCTCAAGACTCTCGACAAGAAATGCACCGGCAAGAGTGTGCAGCCGGTTGTGGCGACTCCTTCCCACTGCGCGCTGCGCAACGCGGCCAACAGCGATCTCTCGGCCTGTGTTGTAGCCAACGCGAAGCGCGCGCTGCGCCGTATCGTCAATTCATCCGGTGCTGCCGGGGTCGTGATTCCGGTGCCGTTCGAGAAGATAACGGCCAGCAGCACTGCGTACCTCGGACGCCTGATCGGCTACGGCCAGGACCAGCCTCTGGCGTCCGCGCCGGCAGCGGCCCAAGCGCCCGGCGCGGCCGGCGAAAGAATGTGGGGAACCGATATCGGGCTGCCGGTCACGATGACGGTCAACGCGGAGCAGCGAACCTACTTCCTGTTCGGCGACACCGACTACAGCGACCCGGCGCAATATGCGCTCGGACAGATCGTTCGGCAGGAGGCGGACCCGGCCGACCCGTTCGTGCTCGACAACGGCGTGAATCAGGGCGACGTCGTTGCCTACACGACCGATACCAATCCCGACGACGGCATCAGCCTTACCCGCGTGCTTCGCAACGTGGAGAACTCGGGCGCGCCGGTCTGCAACCAGCTTGACGATGACGACGACCTGCGCTCGCTGTTTGTGCCGGGCGTCCACGACAACACAGCCAACTATTTTTACGAAGACGTATCCGAGATCACGGGCAGCAGCTGTCTTGGAGCCGCGCTCAACGCCACGCCGACCGGCGCGTTCGCTGTCGATGGAACCATGTACTCGATCACCGCTGTACAGAACAGCTTCGTGGTTGAGACTCTGCCCGACAAGGGCTTCCTCGCCTCGAGCGACGACGGCGCGCTGACGTGGACCCTGCTCAACAACGGCGCGCCGATTTCGGGCACGACCGGCGGTCCGGGGGCCAAGTTCATTCACATCGACGCGCTCGAGGTCGATGCCAGACAGTACCAGGACCCGATCCGTACCTATCCGTGCCCGCTTCCCGAGCCGCCGTCCGGCGACAGCCGTGCGCTGCTGCTTTTCGGCATCGGCACCTGGCTGAACACCGGCGGCTACCTGGGCATGACCTTCGTCGAGGACCTCGAAGCGTCTCGTGACGATCCGCTGTTGCCGCTTCGAATGTACTACTATGCAGGACCGCCGAACTGCTGGGTTGAAGGCGACGAGGACGCGGCGGTACCGATCCTCGATGCGCAGGCCGGCCTCCACTACGCGTACTTCGAATCGCCGTGCAACTACAGGGTCTTCGAACAGAGCGGCGGGCTCGACTACGTCTCGGTGGCGCGGATGGCCGGAACGGTCTCTGGAACGAAAGTCGACCGGCTGCTGCTGTCGACCAACCCCGGCTACGCGACATGCAAGAACGTCGGCACCTGCTGCGGAGGGACGGTCAACGCAGAGAATCCGAATCTGTGTGACTTCCCGGCCGACCCGGCGCTGCTCTCCGACAGCGGGCTCGGCCCGGTCGTCGTTACAAGCGATCCGTTCCGGCCGTGGGAAGTGGCTCGCCGTACCGACGACTCGCTCGAGTTCACGCTCATCGAGCAGGATCCCGGGACGATGGTCGGCCCGGGCCCGCACTGCAGTACCAACGTGCCCTACACCTACCAGCTCGGCGGCTACGCGCCGGTGATGATCGACAACCTGACGCGGGTGAACTCCGCCGGCGACGGCTTCGACGTCTACATGAACGGCTCGGTTGGTCGCGACGAGGGCTACAACGTCGACACCGCACGCTTCACAGTTCGCGAAGTGACGAATTAGCGGAGGCTCTGCGTCGAGCCGAAGTACTCGAATGGCGAGACGGCTCCGACGCGAATCGCGTGGAGCGTCTGGTGATCGCGGTCATCTTCGAGGAAGTCGTAATCACGCCTCGAGTGCGCGAAGCTGACCGTTTGTCAGGCGCAGGCGTTCGGCCATCAGGCGGCCGAGATTGCGCGTGATCACGAGCGCGATCTCGGCGTGTTCATCGCTCAGTCGCCGGTACGAGTCCGCGGTCAGGGCCATGCACTGCGCGTCGCTGTCCGCGATTGCTGTCGCCGAGCGTGTCGAGCCGTCGAGCAGCGCCATCTCACCGAAAACAACGCCCGGGCTGAAGGTGGTCAGTCGCATCCGGCGTCCGTGCTCGAGCGTCGTACGCGCGCTCACCTGACCGGTCGACAGAATGAAGAGCTCCTCGCCGACACTGCCCTCTTCGAAGATGACCGTCCCGGCGGCAAACTCGCGTGAGTCGAGATACGACCGCAGGACATCGAGCTGGTCGGGGCTCAGTCCGTGTGTGAAATCGAGATCGGACAGATCGCTGACCCCGCCGTCGTCGCACGTGTGCCCGCTCCCGGCAGGCAGCGCATAGCCGCGAGCACTGAGCAGGGACTCCTCCGCCCACTCCATCGCGGCATCGATGTCCTCGAAACAGCGGTCGCGCCCGATACTGTCGATGACCCCGAGACCGTTGAAGACGCCCCAGCCGTGGGAGTGCGGCTGCATGTGCGCGAGCGCGAGGCGGGCGCCGTTGCGTTTCAGCCGTTTGTGAATTCTCTGGATGATTCGCGCGCCGGAGGAGTCGATGATCGTCACCCGCCGCAGGTCGCTGATGATCCAGCGCGCATCACCGGCGACCCGCTCGACCTCTCGTGCGAACTGATCGGCGGTGCCGAAAAACAGCGCGCCGTGGAGTTCGAAGACGGCAATCTCGTGTCCATGCTCGGCGAGCAGGTTCATGGCCTCGGTCGAGCGAAGCTTCTTCGAGTGAACGAGCTCGCCGCGATAGTGGCGCCGAATCACGGAACGACTCATCGTCGCGATGAACTGGACCACCGCGATCACGAGTCCGAGGATGAGTCCCCAGAACAGACTGACCAGGACGGTCATGCCTGCGACACCGATGACCACCAGCAGGTTGATCACGAGGTCACGGCTGTCGCCGCTCCCGCGTCGTGCGGCGAGGCGCAACAGGTCGATTGTCCAATGATCCAGTGCGCGCAACGTCGCCAGTATCAGCAGAGCGGCCAGCAGCGCGACAGGAAGCAGGCCGATCAGCGGAGCGAAAACGATGCCGGCGATCAGAATGACCGCGGCATGGCTGATCCCCGCCATCCGCCCGCGGGCGCCGGCGCGCCACGACAGCAGGCTGCGGCTCTCCGAAAGCGCGCCGGGCAATCCGCCGCACAGGCTCGACGCGCAGTTCGCGACGCCCTGCGCCAGCAGCTCGCGATCGCTGTTGCGGCGCAGGCCGGTCTGACCTTCCACAATAGCGCCGGCGACCAGCGACAGGATCGATCCGAGAACGCCCGCCGCGACTCCGATCGGAGCGACGGTTTTGATGAGCTCGGTGATCGTGGCGCTGTCGAGGTTGCGCAGTTCGAGCAGGCCGTGCATCCCGGGAATGACCGTCGGCACATCGCCGATCACCGCGCCGTGAAACTTCGGATCGAGAAGATTCATCGCTTCATGCGCGAGTAAGCCTGCAACGAGGCCTGGGATGACGTCGGGAACTCCGGGCAGCACGCGGCGGCTGAGCAGGCTGGCCGCGATCGCGGTGAGACCGGTCACGATGGCGCCGAGATTCCACGAAGCCGGCACGGTGTCGAGATCCGAACCGAGACTGTGCCCGAAAAGAGCCGGCGCCTGGGAAAGAACGATGAGCGCGGCTGCGCCGGTGCCGCAGCCGGCGACGACCGGGTAGGGCAGGTAGGCGACAAGACCACCGAAGCGAGCCATACCGCCGATGATCTGAACGACTCCGGCGATCCCGGCTGTGCATGCAACGACGACAACAGGCGGCACGCTGCGAATGGCCGGATCGTCAGCAGCAAGCGTGACGGCCGTAGCGAGCATGACGGCGAGCTGGCCGCTCGGTGCGGTCAGCGCCATACCGCGACTGCCGACCGCTGCTGCGACCAGACCGGCTACCGCTGCACCGGTGAGCCCCATGACCACCCCATCGACGAGAAAGGCAGTCCCCAGCGGTGCGACCACCAGCGCACCGAACGCCATCGCCGCCGGAATGGTGAACAGCGCGGAGAGCGCGCCGCCGATCACATCGTTGATCAGGCTTCCGGTGGCGGAGATCTTTTTTCCAGGCGGTGTGCTCACGTCGGTACCGGCCGGGCGCTCTGCACGGGCCGCCGCGACGCCATGCTCGGCCGGCCGGCCGGGCCGTCGCTGCGGAAGCCGGACGGCGTGCAACCGAGGGCGCTCAGTAACGCAAGCCTGCGTTTATCAGACCTGCGGGCGTGCGGCGAGCGAGGGGGGGCAGGCGGGGGCCGCCCGCGGGGGCCGCCGGGATCTCGGCGTGCATGTCTGGCGGTGGGTGGGACTGTTGCGAGAGCGTGTTCCCTCTCGCGCGAAACCATCTGGTCGCGGCGAGCGGCTTTGCATAGTGTGGGGTCATGAGCGCGTACGGAAAAATGATCATGATCTCGGAGTCGGGCAGCTCGGCTCGTCTGAAGAGGCGCAGTTTGCAAGGAGAGGGCCACGCCAAGGTCAGCGAGCGCCAGGTGCAGGAACTGATTCACCGACATCCCGAATGCCTGCCGATCGAAGAAATTGAGCCGGGGTTCGGCCGGGCGGTATCCGTTTGTATGGAACTGCCAACGGCTCACGGCTACGCCGACAATCTGCTGATCTCACCGACCGGAAACATCGCGCTGGTGGAGGCGAAGTTGTGGCGCAACCCACAGGCAAGACGGGAAGCGGTGGCGCAGGCACTCGACTATGCATCGACGCTTTTCGAGATGAGCTATACCGACCTCGAGGACGTTGTGCTCAAAGCCGATTTTGATGGAGCGGCTGCGCCAGCGAGTCTTTACGACGTGCTGGATCAGGCGGACGCGCTGCCCGAATCCGAATTCGTCGATGCAGTTACAATGAATCTTCGGCGTGGGCGGCTTCTGGTGCTGGTCGTCGGCGACGGTATCCGCAGTGAAGCCGAAGAGCTCGTCGCCGGCCTGCAGTCCCATGCAAGTTTTCATTTTACGTTCGGCCTCGTCGAGATCGCGCTTTACTCGCTCGGTGATTCGAACGACATCATCGCCCAGCCAAGAGTTCTTGCTCAGACCTGCATGATCGAACGAGCTGTCGTGCGTGTTGATGACGAGCGAGTACGAATCGAAACGCCTGCTGCTCCGAAGCGAGCGAGCGTGACATCACGGAACACCATCACCTCGGAGCAGTTCATGGAGGCGATGGAAAATCTTCAGGCGGGGCTCGCGGGCAGGATTGCTCGATTCGTTGAGTCTCTCGAGCCTCTTGGTGTCACGCCGGAATACCGCGCATCGCTTATCCTGCGCTTTGTGCTGCCAAGCGGAAAGCCGATGAATATCGGCTAAATCATGAGGACGGGAGAGATCTGGACAAACCTTTCGCATACGGCCGATCTGCCAACCGAACTCACAAATCAG
>CAXQPB010000165.1:0-13853 GCA_964225545.1 Candidatus Nitrosopumilus sp.
CGCGCGAGCACCGCCGCCAGGCGGCGGGCCTTCTCCTGGCTGGTCCGGTCGAGAAACGGCGCGCTGTGAAAATGAATCGCGTCCAGCCGGCAACCACGCCGCATCATTCGCAGGCCCGCTACCGGCGAGTCGATCCCCCCGGACAGAAGCAGCAGCACGCGCCCGGCCGTGGAGGCGGGCAGCCCGCCGGCACCTTCGATCCGATCCGAGGTCGCCACCCAGGCCTCTTCCCTCGAGATGATGACCCTGAGCACCGACGGCGCCGATTTCAGATCAACAGGCGCACCCGTCACCTCGCCCGCCATCGCACCGATGCGCGCGGCGAGCTCCGGCGACTTCACGGGAAAATTCTTGTCCGCGCGGCGGACATCGACCCGGAACGACCCTGGCGGTCGCCACGTCCGGATGAGCTCGGCAGCCGTTCGCTCGATGTCCTCGACCTCGGGTCGGCACCGGCGCGCGGGGATCAGGTTCGCGAGTCCAGGCTGAACGCGCAGCCGTCGCAGAACTTCCTCCTCGGCAGCGCTGCCGAGCTCGACGACGAGGCGGCCAGACCTCGAGCGCACCGATGCCGTCGGGAGTCCCTTGAGACTGGCACGAACGTTCTGCAGGAGGCGGCCCACGAACATCGACCTGTGGCCGAGCTTCAGAGCGACCTCGTTGTACTGTGCGAGGATAACGTCGTTCATCGCGCCGGGCGCCGGTGCCGGATTCAGTCGAGTTCCAGGATCAGCCCATCGTGCGCTCGCTGCTCGGCGACAGCGTCCGACTCACGGACGTCGGTTCCGAGGTGCGTCAGCAGCAGACGTTCGCATCCAAGACGCTCGCGGTTGGCGAGGATATTCTGGTAGCTGGTGTGCATGTCGCTCTGCCGCGACATCGAGCAGCATTCGCAAAGAAACAGCCGGGTGCCCTGGCTGCGTTCGATAAACTCTTCGGTCCAGGCCGAATCTCCGGAGAACAGCACCGCGCCGTCAGGCGTCTCGATCCGGTATCCCAGCGAGTACGGCTCCGCGCTGTGAGGCACAAGAAACGGCTCGATCCGCGCCCCGGCCAGCTCGGCACTTCTGCCGGCCTCGAGCTCGACGTAAACGACTTCGAAGCGAAGGCGGTGCCGTCTCTCGATCTCCGAATACAGCGCGCGGTAGAGCTGCATGACCCGGTCCTCGATCGTTTTCGGGCCGGCGATCACAAGCGGCCGATCGCGCACGGTTCGGAACATGTACTCGAGGTACATGAAGGGCACCCCGCCGAAGTGATCTCCATGCAGGTGGGAGATCAGCAGGACGTCGGGCTTGTTGGGGTCGATCCCGGCCCTCTGCAGGCCGGCGAGGACCGAAGGGCCGCACTCCATCATGAGCGTCCCTGCGCTGTGCTCCAGCAGGTAACAGCTGTGGAGCGCTCCGCACGCGTTGAAGGCGTCGCCGGAACCGAGGACCTCGAGTCGCAACACGAGGAAAGGGTACTCTCCCGATCTCGACCAAGTCAACGCGCCCGGGAAGCGCTTGCATGGGCCCCGCCCGTCTTCCACCCTGCGCGGCTTCGCGAAGCCGACCATGAACCCGGAAGACACTGACATCCCATCTGACGACGCAGCGGCGCAAGCCCCGGAAAACGACAGCATCGAGCTGCAGATCGACTCTCTCTCGTACGGCCGCGCGGCGATCGGTCGTACGGCCGATGGAAAGGTCGTTTTCGTCGAGGGCGCAGCCCCCGGCGACCGCGTCGAGGCCGTGATCGATCGTGACCAGGGCACCTACGCCCTGGCGCATGTGGGCCGGGTCCTGGTGCCGGGCGCAGCGCGCGTGGAAGCTCCCTGCCCTCTGGTCGAACGTTGCGGCGGCTGCCCGTGGCAGCACATCGACTACAGCGAGCAGCTGCTGGCCAAGCGGAAATCGGTCATCGACGCGCTCGAGCGAATCGCCGGAATCGAAAACCCGCCCGTCGAGCCGGTCATCGCGTCGCCCGACCAGCTCGACTACCGCAACCGGCTCAAACTCCGCTTCGACAGCCGTAACATCGGCTTCTACAGTTCCCGCAGCCATACGCTGGTTCCGATCGACGACTGTATCGTGGCCGAGCCGATTGTCCGCGAAGCGATCGAGCCGGCTCGAGCGCTGGCTGAGTCGCTTTCCACTCGAGTCCTGCGAATCGAGATCGCGTCGCGCGGAAAACTCGGTGGCGTGGTGCTCGCGCTGAACGGCAAAGGCCGCCTGCGCCGTGCCGATACCCACCGGGTACGCGACATGCTCGCCGCCCCCGGCCACCCGGTTCGCGGCGTGGTGATGTGGGGAAAGGGCTGGAGACGCACCTGGGGCGATACGCGCCGGCGTCATTCGGCGGCGGGGCATCCCAGCGTCGAAACCACAGGCACCGCCTTCGGCCAGGTGAACACCGGCGCGAACCACGCGCTGGTCGAGACCGTAGCGGATGCCGCCGCGCTCGACGGCAAGCAGCGGGTGCTCGACCTGTACGCCGGAGCCGGCAACTTTTCGCTCGCGCTCGCGCGCGATGCCCGCCGGATCGTCGCCGTCGAGAGCGATCGTGACGCCGTAGAAGCCGCGCGTCGCAGCGTGGAGCATCACCGTCTCGGCAATGTGATGTTCTTCGAGTCGCGTGTCGAAAACTTTCTCGAGTCGAGCGACGGTCCGTCTATGTCGAGGCCCGACGTCGTGATCGTCAATCCACCTCGCAGCGGAATCGGCGGCGCCGCCGCCTCGATCGCCAGGCTCGGGGCAAGAAGAATCGTTTATGTTTCGTGCGACCCGACCACGCTCGCCCGCGATCTTCGCGTGATGATCGATGAGGGCTACCGGCTGCGTAAAGCGACGCCCGTCGACCTGTTTCCGCACACTTTTCACGTCGAAACCGTGTGCGAGCTGGTATTGACTTGAGCCAGTCCGATTCTTACCCTGCTCCCCGCTGCCGAGGTGGCCGGCCGGTGCCTTTTCGCGCAGCGTCGTGAGCTGACCGCCATGAAGAAAAAAGCTGCTACTCCCGCATCGAAGAACAGTTCGAACGCTCGAGCGAAGATCCGCATCCTGTCCGGCAAGGGCGTCTCGCAGGCGATCAACTACCTGCTCGAGGATCGTGACGAACTCGACTGGCTTGTCGCGGTAGGCCGAAACAAGGACGGCGAGATTTTCTTCTACGACACCGGCGGCGACATCATCGAGGATCTCGGAACCCTCGAGTATCTCAAAGAGCGCATCGCCAGAGCCCATTTCGGCGAAGATCAGGACTGACCTCCCGGCTCTTCGCGTTTGCGCACCTTTTTTCTCTTCTACCTGCTGACCTCGCTGCTGCGCAGCCCGCTGCTCGCACTCTTGATCGTGCTGGCCGTATTCTACTTCGCGGAGGCGCGTTACAGCGGGCGCTATTTCAACCCGTCAGCGGCGTTCGGCAAACGTCGTACGATCCGGGAGCTTGAACGACAGCTGAGCATGAACCCGCACGATGTAGCGGCACGCAACGACCTCGGGCGTATTCTGGTCGAGGACGGCAAGTTCGACGAGGGCCGCGAGCATCTGGCTCTCGCGATCAAGCGAATGGCCGAATCGGCCGAGACCAACTACTTTCTCGGAATAGCCCTTCTGCGCACCGGAGACGAGAGCGGGGGGCTGGAGCACATCGGGACGGCTCTCGAAATCAACGCGCGCTTTCTTTACGGCGACCCGCAACGGGTGCTCGCACGCCACTATCTCGACAAGGGCGACCTCGAGCGCGCTGCCGAATTCGCCGCCGAATCGGTCAAGATCAACACCTCCGGGGTGGAGGCTTGGGACATCCTCGGCGATGCGAAGCTTCGCAGACAGGATCGCGCCGGCGCGCGCGAAGCGTTCGGTTCCGCGTTGCAGGCCTACGACGGCCTGCCCCGCTACCTCAAGCCCGGCGGACGCAAGTGGCGGGCCGAGGCCAGACGATCGCTGAAAAAACTCGGCAGTTGAGCGCGGATCAGTCGGTCTGGAGCGTGTGGAACACCAGGCCGGTCAACAGTTTCGGGAAGAAGTACGTCGACTTCTGCGGAAGAAGCTCATCCGCCATGCAGACATCGGACATCTCATCGGCACGCATCGGCTTCATCAGGAACGCAGCCTGCGCCGTTCCGGCAGCAACACGCGCGAGCACCTGAGTCTCATCCGGCGAATACTCGATCTGCGGCTCCGATCCGCCGGCGGCGCTGAGCGCCTCGCCCAGGATCACCGAGTGCAGCGCGGTGACATCCAGTGTCGCCATCGGAGAGCCTGTCTGTTCGATCGTCGGCGCAGGCCGGCTGAGCAGCAGGTACTCCGAGCTGCCTTCGAAGGCGCAGGCGAACGCATTGACATCGCTCGAGGTCGCCTCGAGCGCCGCCATCAGCCGCGCGCCCCCGTCGCCGTCGGCGGGGATTCGCGTAATCTCGAATCGGCTCCCGAGCTCGCGCTCGAAGGCTTCGCGATCTGCGCCTCCGAGGCTGGTCGCGATCCGGTGTGTCGGGAGGATGATCATCCCGGGGTCTTCAAACGACGCGAGGAAGGCCATGACATGAGCGGAGGGCGACGCGGAATCGTCCGGCGCGTCGGCTCCGGTCGGCGGCGCCTGGCCGGGGTTGAGCTCGCCGAAATAGTTCAGCGCGGTCTCATAGCGGTGATGTCCATCGGCGATGAAGATCGTCCTGTCATCGACCGCGGCTGTCACAGCAGCGATCGCTTCCGGGTCACGGATCGTCCAAACGCGGTTTCGCACTCCCTCATGGACAACATCGATTTCGGCCTCCGAATCCCATCCTCCCGGAGGCTCGGGTGAGAATTCGGCGTTCGAATACAGGCCGAAGATCGGACTGAGGTTGGCCTTCGTGCGCGTGGTCAAGTCGAGACGGTCTTTCTTGTGATGAGAGAATGTTGTCTCGTGCCGCCGAACCACCCCGGTGGTGAAAGGTTCGAGGTGCAGAGCACCGATGATGCCGGTGCGTCGATGGGCGCCGCGATGTTCGAACTCCTGACTGTACAGGTAAAAAGCCGGCTCGTTGTCGCGGGTCAGGACGCCGTCGGACAGCCACGCCCGGTACTGATCGCCGGCCGCATCGTGTCCGTCGGGGTTCAGAATAAGGCGCGTGACGTTGTACGGGCTCGACTCGAGCAGCCTGTCACGACCGGCCGAGTCGATTACGTCGTACGGCGGGGCAACCACGCCATTGAGTGCGCTCTTGCCACCGACGGCATCAGGAGAATAGCGAATACCGCGAAACGGTCTGAACCTTGCCACTGAATCTAAACCTCGGTCGTGAGTGGAACGATTTCGGAGATGCGCTCTGGAGAAAGAGCACCCGCACGTCTGAGGTACGCGGAGCCGTCCAGAAACTCAACCACGGTAGACGCAGCGGAGACTGCGCGCGGGCCGTCGTCTAGGTACGCGGCGACCTGATCGCCGAAGTAACGCATGGCGCACTCGGCGTCTGCGGCCGGCGGCTCTCCGGCCGGATTGGCCGATGTCGAAGTCAGCGGCCGCCCGGCAGCCGCCAGCAGCCGGGCGCAGACCGCGTCCGGGCTGCAGCGCAGACCGACGCCACCGGAGGGCCCGAGCAACGCTCCGACAACCCCCGATGCGGCAGGTACGACGACAGTCAGCGGGCCGGGCCAGAATGCCTCGGCCAGCTGCTGCGCTTCCGGCGGCATCACGCCGCCGTCGATGAGCTCGGCAGCGTCCGAGATGTCGCCGACCAGAACCGAGATCCCCTTCGTCTCCGCGCGTCCCTTGAGCGCGATCAGCCGCTTGACCGCTTCGGGCACCGTCGCATCCACTCCGAGCCCGTAAAGAGTCTCGGTCGGATAGACGATGACATCCCCGCGACGCAAAGCCGCAGCGGCGCGATCAATTTCCTTTTCGGCGATCACCGCGCGCTCCCGGCCCTGTGTGCCAGGCAGACGCCCGCGCTCACTCCGGGTAGGTGCGGACCAGGCCAGGCACCGCCTCTGCCATCTTTTTCTTCACGCGATCGAGCTTGGCCGCCAGCGTGCGGTCACCGAGCGCGATGATCTGAGCCGCGAGAATTGCCGCGTTCTCCGCGCCCGCGCCACCGATCGCCAGCGTCCCGACGGGAACTCCGGCCGGCATCTGCACAGTCGAGAGAAGCGCGTCCATCCCGCGCAACGCGCCGGACTCCAGGGGCACACCGAGCACCGGCAGCGTCGTGTTCGCCGCGACAGCGCCGGCGAGATGCGCAGCACGTCCTGCGCCGACGATGAACACCTTGATGCCGCGTTGCTTCGCACGTTGCGCGTAGTCACAGGTCTGGTCGGGCGAGCGATGTGCCGACGTCACCACGACCTCGTGCGCAATACCGAGCGACTCGAGCTTGGCCGACGCACGCGTCATGACCTCGAGGTCGCTCTTGCTGCCCATCAGGATACCGACAAGGGGTTTGCTCTTCGCTTTTGCCATACTCTGTTCTCCGGCCTCCCTCGCCGGTGGTTCGTTTTCGCGTAAGGGGCTACTGGCGCGAAAGCGCCCGGTGCGCGATGTCGCGACGATAATGAACCCCGTCCCAGTGAATGTTCTCGACGGCGGTATAGGCACGCCGCACTGCCGTCTCTACGGTGTCGGCCCCGGCGGTCACACCGAGGACACGCCCGCCGGCCGTTCTCCACGTCCCGTCACCATCACGCGTCGTGCCCGCGTGGAACACCTCGACCCCCTCGTGGGCCCCGGCCGCCTCGATCCCCGAGATCGCCGTGCCTTTCTCGTAAGAACCGGGATAGCCGCCCGCCGCCATCACCACACACACCGCCGCGCCTGCGTTCCACTCGACCTCGATGCCGGAAACGTCGCCTTCGACGCAGCCCTCGATCAGATCGACGAGGCTCGAACGCAGACGGACCATCAAAGGCTGACACTCCGGGTCACCGAAGCGCACGTTGTATTCGAGGACCTTCGGCTTGCCCTCGTGAATCATCAATCCCGCGTACAGCACGCCTCGGTAATCGATGCCGCGATCGCGCAGCGTCGCCACCGTCGGCTCGATGATCGTGCTCGTGATCTCGCCTGCCAGCGCATCATCCACGACCGGCGCGGGCGAATAGGCGCCCATTCCTCCGGTGTTCGGTCCGCGATCTCCGTCGCCGACCGCCTTGTGGTCCTGGGAAGGCGCGAGCGCGACCACCGACCGCCCGTCACAAAGGGCGATGAACGACGCCTCCTCGCCGACGAGAAACTCCTCGACCACGACCCGGCGTCCGGCCTCCCCGAACACTCCCTGCTCGAGCATCGAAGCGATCGCCTGATCTGCGGTCTCCAGATCCTCGCACACAACGACGCCTTTGCCCGCGGCGAGCCCGTCGGCCTTTACCACCAGCGGCGCCCCGAGGTCGCGGGCGAATCGGCGCGCCGCCTCGACATCGCCGAACTCGCCGTAACGCGCCGTCGCCACGCCGGCATCGACGAGGATCTGTTTCATGAAGGCCTTGGAGGCTTCGAGCCGCGCGCCGCCGGCATCCGGTCCGAAGACCCGCAGGCCGTCCGCACGGAAACGATCGACCAGCCCCGCCGCGAGCGGCGCCTCGGGTCCGACAACCGTGAGATCGACGCCGGCATCGCGCGCGAGCCGGGCCAGACCCTCGACATCATCAACAGCGACGTCGGCACATGCAGCGACCTGCGCGATCCCTGCCGACCCCGGGGCCGCGATCACGGAGTCGACCCGCGGATCGGATGCGATTTTCCAGGCAAGCGCGTGTTCGCGCCCGCCGCTGCCGACGACCAGTACCTTCATCCCATCAGTGCCGGAAGTGCCGGATGCCGGTCATCACCATGGTCATGCCATGCTCATCGGCCGCGGCCACCAGCTCGTCGTCGCGCATACTCCCGCCCGGCTGGATGACCGCCACCGCGCCCGCTTCTGCGCAGACATCGAGTCCGGCGCGGAAGGGGAAGAAGGCATCGGAGGCAACGACCGATCCCTTGATCTCGAGCCCGTGCTCCCGCGCACGGGCGACGGCGATGCGAGCCGAATCGACCCGGCTCATCTGTCCGGCTCCGACGCCGACCAGCCGGTCCTCGCCTGCGAGGACGATGGCGGTCGACGTGACGTGCTTTGAGCCGCGCCACGCGAAGTCGAGCGCACGCAGCTCCGACTCGGTCGGCGATCGCTTTGTGGCGACTCGCGCGGTCTGCGCCGCGCTGCCCTCGAGGTCACGGGTCTGAACCAGCAACCCGCCGAGGACCCGCTTCATGTCACACGCATCGTCACCGCCGGCGGCGTCGAGATCGACCTCGAGCAAGCGGACGTTGCGCAGCTTCGGCGTTGAATCGTAGATCGCCAATGCACCCGGTGTGAACGACGGTGCAAGGACGATCTCGAGGAAGACGTCTTTCATCTGCTCCGCCGTCGCCTCGTCGACCTCGCGGTTGAACGCGACGATCCCGCCGAAGATCGAGACCGGGTCACAGCTGCGGGCCTTGGTGAAAGCCTCGACCGCCGATGAAGCCCGCGCCGCGCCGCACGGATTGGTGTGCTTGATCGCGATGCAGACGGCCTCGTCCTCCGGTGTTCGGAACTCCATGATCAACTGCAATGCGGCGTCGCCGTCGACGATGTTGTTGTAAGACAGCGCTTTGCCCTGCAGCACCCGAGCGGTCGCGAGCGAGGGGCCTGCCGCGTCGCGAGCCCGGTAAAAGGCCGCCGACTGGTGAGGGTTCTCGCCGTAGCGAAGATCCTGGACCTTCTCCCATTGCTGATGAACGGTTTCGCCGAACTGCAGCTCACTCGTCTCGCCGTCCGCCGAGCCCTGCCGGCCGAGCCAGTCGGCGATCATGCCGTCGTAGGCGGCGGTCGCGCGGTAGGCCTTGACGGAAAGCTCGCGGCGCGTGGCGCGTGAAACTCCGCCCGTACGGCCGATCTCTTCGAGGACCGTGGCGTAATCGGTGGGGTCGACGACGATCGCGACGTCCGCGTGGTTCTTGGCCGCCGAGCGCACCATGGACGGGCCGCCGATGTCGATGTTCTCGATGGCTTCCTCGAACGTGCAGCCCCGCGCTGTCACCTCGGCAAACGGGTACAGATTGACGCACACAAGATCGATGTAGGAGATCCCGTTCTCATCGACCTGCTTCTGGTGCGAGGCGTCATCGCGCCGCGCGAGAATCCCGCCGTGAATCTTCGGATGCAGCGTCTTCACGCGTCCGTCGAGAATCTCAGGCGATCCGGTGTGTTCGCTGACATCGACAACATCGAGCCCGGCCTCTCGGAGCGCGTTGGCCGTTCCTCCGGTCGAGAGAATCCGGACCCCGTGCGCCGCGAGCCCGCGGGCGAAGTCCACCACCCCGGTCTTGTCGCTGACACTGATGAGCGCGCGCTCGACACGTCTGTTCACTTCGCTTGCCTCCCCGGGTTCCTGGTCGGAACGAGCTGCTGCCGACTGACTCATCACACCTCCTCGAAGACCCGCTCGACGCGCTTCCCGACTCGCGCGACGAGTTCATAAGAAATAGTTCCGGCGTGCTCGGCGACCTCGCCGGCATCCAGACCCCTCCCCCAAAGCACAACCCTCGTACCGGTTTCGACGACGACGCCGTCTTTGTGGACGTCGGTCACATCGACCATCAGGTGGTCCATGCAGATACGCCCCAGGACCGGCGCTCGCCGGCCTCCGATCAGGACCTGACCGCGGTTGGACAGTGCCCTCGGATAGCCGTCGGCGTATCCGCAGCGCACGGTCGCCACGCGGGTGACCCGGTCCGTCCGGAATGTATGCCCATAGCCAATCCCCTCTCCCGGGCCAACCTCGGCTACCCGCACGACCCCGGATTCAAGCGTCATGACTGGTTTCAGAACGGCCCGATCGGCGAGGCTGCTGTCCGGATACAACCCGTAGAGCATCAGCCCCGGCCGAACCATGTCGAGGTGACTCGCCTGCCGCGTCATGATCCCCGCGCTGTTGGCCAGATGGCAGGGCAGCCGCTGTCCGCTCGCGGCGACCGCTTCAGCAGCCTGTTTGAGCAGCTCGAGCTGGCCCTCGGTGACTTCGGTTGTCACGGACTCGGCCAGCGCGAAGTGCGAGCAGAGCGCGACCGGCCTGACCCCGGGTGCCGCGCGGACGCGCGCGACCAGGTCGGCCGCGCCGGCGACCTCGACGCCGAGCCGTCGCATGCCGGTATCGACCTTTACGTGCAGGGCGACTTCGACACCGGACGCGTCGGCGGCGGCGGAGATCGCCTCGACGACATCCGCGTCAGAGACCACCACCTCCGCGCCGGCCGCAACCGCGTCGGTCGCATCGATCGGCGTCAACCCGCCGAATACGACGATGCGGCCGTCCGGCAGCGCTTGGCGAAGCGACCGCGCTTCGGCCAGCGTGGCGACACCGAAGACCGCGCAGCCCTCAGCCGCGAGCCTGCGCGCGGCGGCATCGGCGCCGTGGCCGTAGGCGTCGGCCTTGACCATCGCGAGGACCGTGACGCGCTCTCCGACGAGACGCTTCACCTCGGAATAATTGTGGGCAATTGCGCCCAGATCGATACGCGCAGTAGGCTGTCCGGGACTCAAGAAAGCGCGAATACCAGCGGCCCGTGCGGTTGTAAAGGCATAAACACAGAGCTAATCCAGACTCTCGCAGGGCAGCGATGAAAGTCACGATCAACGGCGAGGAAACCGAGCTCAGCAACGGAATCACGGTAACGGCGCTGGTCGAATCACTCGGCCTGACCAGCAAGCGCGTCGCAGTGGAGATCAATCGGGACGTTCTCTCGCGCGAGCGCTGGAACGAGACAACGGTGCAGGACAGCGATCAAATCGAGATCGTCCAGTTCGTCGGGGGCGGCTGATAGTCATGTCGGATCAATACGAGATTGCCGGACGTTCGTTCACGTCACGACTGATCGTGGGCACGGGGAAGTACCGTGATTTCGAGCAGACCCGCGAAGCGGTCGAGGAGTCCGGCGCCGAGATGGTCACCGTCGCCGTGCGGCGCGTGAACATCACGGACCGGGACAAGGAAAACCTTCTCGATACCCTCGACCCTGCGCGCTACACGATCCTGCCGAACACGGCCGGCTGCTACACCGCCGAGGACGCGGTCCGAACCGCGAAGCTGGCGCGCGAGGCCGGCGTCGGAAATCTCGTGAAGCTCGAGGTGATCGGCGACGAGAAGACGCTGATGCCCGATGTGCCCGCCACGCTCGATGCCGCGGCGGAGCTGGTGCGCGACGGCTTCGACGTTCTGCCCTACGTGACCGACGACCCGGTCGCGTGCCTGCGACTCCAGGACATGGGCTGCGCAGCCGTCATGCCGCTGGCCGCCCCGATCGGCTCGGGCCTCGGAATCCGAAACCCGTACAACATCCGGATCATCCTCGAGCAAAGCACGGTCCCCGTGATCGTTGACGCCGGAGTCGGCACCGCCTCGGACGCCGCTCGCGTAATGGAGCTCGGATGCGCAGCCGTTCTCATGAACACAGCGATCGCAGGCGCCGAGGATCCGATCCGGATGGCGCGCGCGATGCGTCTGGCCATCCAGGCGGGTCGCGACGCTTACTGTGCCGGCCGCATCGGGATGAAACTTTACGCGACCGCATCCTCTCCTATCACCGGACTGATCGACTGAGTACGGTCCTGCAGCGACCCGTGCTCACCGTCATCACGGACGAGAACCGTACGGCAGACCAGACCGTCCCGGTCATCGAGGCATTCTGCCGGGCGGCAGCCGGCCGCGCGGCCGATCTTCGCATTCAGCTCAGACACCGCCGGCTGTGTGCCCGCGATCTGCTCGCGCTTGCCGACCGCCTGCGGAGGATCACGGCCGATCACGGCGTGGCTCTGATCGTGAACGATCGCATCGATGTCGCGCTCGCCTGTCAGGCTGACGGAGTGCACCTGCCCGCAGACGGGATGGCCCCGCGCGATGCGCGTGGCATCGTGGGCGACACGAAGTGGATCGGCCGATCGGTTCATTCGGCCGCGGAGATTCGCGAGCTGGCCGTCGAGCCGCTCGACTACCTGCATTTCGGTCCGGTTTTCTTCACGAGCTCGAAGGCCGCTTACGGAAGTCCGCAGGGATGCGGCGCGCTCGCCGAGGCGGTGCACTGCGCCGGCGACAGGCCGGTGATCGCGGTCGGCGGCATCGATGCGGCCCGAATCGGCGAGCTGCACAGCGCGGACATCGGTACGCAGCCTCACCCCCTCGCCGGTGTCGCGGTGATCGGAGCGATATTTTCAGCGGCTGATCCCGCTGCGGCGAGTGCAGAGCTGTTGTCGGCAATCGAACGGCTTCAGCCGCAGAGTCAAAGCTGAGCGAGTTTCGACCCGGTGCAGATCCGAGTCAGGACATGGGGGAAGGCGAGAACGGAAGAAGTGGCGCCGGGTCTGTCCAGTCACCCGGCGCCCTCATGACGACTCCAAGGCGGCGAGCCTTAGTGGACAGTGTGTTCCGGGCCGTCGAGCACTCCGAGAACGGTCAGCGAGTCGAGTCCCTCGCTGAGGTGGTAGAGGATGTACCAGTCGTCGACCGGCAGGTAGTAGCATCCTCGGGCGTCCTCGATCATGTACGAATCATCGGGCCTCGGATCCTGCGCCAGGGCGAGAATGGCCTCGCTCACGCGATCGACACTGCGCCGGGGAACCAGCTCCATCTCGCGATACGCGCTGTAGGTCATCGCAAGGTCGAGATCACTCTGGGTAACGTTGTTCTCCATCCGCACACTCCCTTTGCTGCCGTGCCTGCCGGTTCGAGACCGGGCGGCGGCAGTTCGGCTGAGGGTCGGTTGAGCAACCGGCATGCCACACGCCAAGGCGTAGCCGCAGGGATGGAAAACAAAGGCCTGTGGCGGGCATCGGGGTAGCGCCCCGAACCGGCGACCGCTCACGGCTGAACGAAATTGATCGTCTGCCGACACGTTTTGTTCGCGCGCGTACGGCTCGCCTCCGGCAGTCACATGAGCTAGCAAGAGCGTCCCGTGTCTTCGCCCGCGCTTTATCAGGAGAGCCTGACGCTCCAGCCTGCCGGCCCCTTCGTCTCCCGGGTGGCCGTCGAGGAGCTCGGGATCGAGCCCGCCATGCTCGAACGGCTGGTTGCCGCCGGCCCGCTGTGCTTTCTCGACTTCGAGGCGACCGGGCTCGACCCGCGCGATGATGTACTGATCGAGGTCGGGGCCGCGATCGTCCGTGCGGGCAACGGCCAGGCGGAGATCTTCAATACCTTCGTCCACACAAGTCGCGTGCTCAGCCCCTTCATCAGGCGGCTTACAGGGATTCGCCAGGAGGACCTGGTCGATGCGCCGGAGATCGAGGATGTCGCGGCCGCCCTCGACGATTTCATCAGCGATGTCCCTGTGGTCGCCCACAACGCGCGATTTGAACGATCCTGGCTGATCCGCGCGGTCAGCCCGCGCTTTGAGACGCACCCGTTCCTCGACACGGTCGAACTTCTTGCGGTCGCCTATCCCGATACACGCAATCTGAAGCTCGACACGTTCTGCCGGGAGAAGCTCGACCGCCGAGAACGCCATCGCGCTCTCGATGACGCGCTGGACACGCTGCGGGTCACGACGGGCATCCTCGAAGACGCCGCAGCCGGCAGCTTCCGCGCGGTCCACGCTCGTGATGCGCTGCTGACATTCGTACCGGACTCGCCGTGGATCGGGCACCTCGCCGAAGCGCCCGCGCCGTCGAGGATCCGCATCAACAGCGACGAAGAAACATCCTCGGGCAGCGGCGCGGAGCCGCCGGCCGCGGCCGGGGCGGATACTGACGAGGTCGAAGCGGTCGGCTTCGACCTCGAGGCCATCGCAGAACGCCTCGCCGACGAGGATCTTTGCGGCCGCTTCATCCCGGGCTACCGCCACCGGCCCGCCCAGCGCGAGCTGCTCGAGCGCGTTTACGACTG
>CAXQPB010000166.1:0-15970 GCA_964225545.1 Candidatus Nitrosopumilus sp.
TGCGGGTTCTGGGGATGCGCTTCAACGGTGATCCCTTGTGCCCGCCCGAGCGTTTCGAAACGCTGCGACGCGAACTCGGCGACGCGTTCGAAGGGATCGAGATCGATCCCGAGCACGGCAACCCGCAGGGCAACAAACCGCCTCACAGTGTCGTGACGACCGATCTGATCGACGAGGACGGGCAGGAGACGCGCAAGGCGCTCGACCGCGTGATCGCGTTTTTCGGCGAACAGCTCCGCGCCTGAAGCCGCTCAGGCGAAAAGGCTCGAAGACGAAGCCGCGGCGATCACATTCTCGCGAAGGTGGGCCATCGACTGCATGTCGGCGTTGACGACATCCATGCCGTGCGCGAGCACGTACGCGTAGCTGCGCTGGAACGCCGACAGATCCGATGCCATCACCTTGCCGTCGTAGTATTCGTCGAAGGCGCTCGGGTTCGACCAGCCGATGAAGCGGCGGCCTGCCAGGTAGCGGCCGGCCTTCATTCCGACCAGCCCCATTCCCGACGCGCGCAGGCGGCCGAGGAAAGGCTCGAGATCGGTCATCGACTTGCCGTCATCGAGAATCCCGCGATTGGCCCAGTCGTACCAGCCGGCCGGCGTGACGGCGATCATCGCCAGAGCGTACTTGCCGGTCTGCATCGCCTTCTCCAGAACCCGCTGCTGGTTCTGGTGGGTGCTGAGCCCGAGGTAACGGGCCTTGCCGGCTTTGTGCGCGGTCTCCCACGCCGTGAGGATCTCGTCGGCACCGACGATCGACGGATTGCTCGACGCCATCAGGTAGTACGCATCGACATGATCGACACCGAGCTCACTCAGACTGGTGTCGAGGCGCTTCGTCCATGTTGCGGCGGCCTCGCGGGCCTGCGCGCCGGTGATCTTTTCATCGGGTTCGACGTCGAGTCCGACCATCGCCTTGGAGATGAGAAAGACCTCATCGCGTCGACGCGAGAGAAACGGCGCGAGGTTGGTCTCGGCGTCGTTGTAAAAAGAGCGGCTGCCGACGTCGAAGACGTTGATGCCGGCCTCGAACGCCGCGTCGAGCAGCGCGTCGTTCCGACCCCGCGACAGCGCGGCGCCGCAACCGAAGATCAGCCGCGAGGCCTCGAAGCCGGTGCGGCCCAGAGTCTGTCGGGGCAGGTCGGGCCACGCCGACGGTGGCTCGACGGCGTCGGCGGTCGTGGCACGGGCGAGCCCGTCCTCGAGCAGCTGACGTCCGGCACCGCCGAGCATCGCCAGGTACTTCAGGAAGCGCCGCCGTGTCGGTGTCTCGAAAGCGTTGTCCTGATCGGTGCCCGCGTCCGGCTTTTCTGTTGCTGCCATGCTCGTTCCTCCGGTCGCGTGATCGTAGCCGCAGTGCGGGCGGAAGCCCAGCCCGCAGCGTTCCGACTCGGCCGACTCGATCTATTTGCTCCGCGGCTTGCTCAGCAGCTTGCTCAGCCTGCTCAGCCGATTACTCAGCCGCTTGCTTCGGCCGCGTCCGCGTCGCGCGCCGCACGAGCCTCGAACGCCGCGCGCCAGCCGACGCGCTCGAACTCGGCGCGCGTGCAGTGCGCCGCACGCGGGACATAAGGCTCGATTCCGGGATCGGCGACCCCGCTGTCGATCGCTTCGGCCAGAGCGCGCAGCTTCGGGTTGCGACGGACGAGCATCCGGAACGTGAACTGCCCGTCCATGTACGGTCCCCAGTCCAGCCAGGCGACGCCGTGGTCGGCCGTCGCGTTGCTCGGTCGCGCGGCCGCAGTCGAGACGACCAGTGTATAGAAGCCGTCTTCGTCGAGCGGGATCTCGTGATCGACCAGAGCGCTGTTGCACACGCCGGCCCAGAAGTTGTAGGTCGTCACCGTCCAACCGCGGATGTCGCGGCCCGGCGTGTACACAGGCTCGCGCGGCGTGTCCGGCGTGGTAAACGCCTTGCCGCGCACGACGAACACATCGCCGAGCCGGTCTGTATACGGCGAGACCAGGTAGAGAATGTCGTCGCTGGCCAGCAGGTCGTAGCCGAGCCCCCAGTTCGACTTGGTGACGAACGTCTCCGGCCAGCACAGACCGCGATGGTCGGGAACCGGGAACGACGGGAAATGCGTTGTCTCGAGCGGCGGCGTCACACCTTTTGCGTAGGGCTCGACCTCCTCGTGCCGAACCACCTCGCTGCCCTGCGCGTCGAAAACAGTGATCGACGGCAGCGCGACACCGGCGTTGTTGGGTGGCAGCGCGCCGAGCTCGGAGCCGGTGGTTCGATAGATCAGAAACACAGCCTGGTTGGGTTTGCCGAGACGGGTCGTGGCGGCGTAACAGGTGTTGGCGGGGCGCGCCGACTCGTCATCCGGCGCCGGTTCGAAGGTGATCGTCGCGGTGAATCGCCGACCGCTGCCTTCGCTCACCGGTCCGCGAAACGGATTCTCCGACCCGGCATCCGGCTCGAGATCTTCATCGAGCAGCGAGGGGTAGGTGTTGGTGTCGATGTCGCTCGGATGCAGGGCGAAGTAACGGGCGTAAGGAAACTCGCCGCTCAGCATCGCTTTGCCTCCCGGCGGGATGGCGACGAACCCCGGCGGCGCCGCCTCGCCGTTCCAGAAGCGCGTACTGAAGTAGTTCGAGGCCGAGGTGTCGATCAGGTAGGGGAAACGATTGCTGGTCAGCGGGCTCCCCGCTCCCGGCCAGCCCGGCCACGACTGCTCACGCACGACGCGGCCGGCGTTGTAGTACCCGTCGCCGTAGCGGATGCCGCAATGCCCGGCGATGTAATCGGCGATGCGCCCCTGCGCCTCAGCCAGTTTCGGGTCCTGAAGGCGCGGAAAGATCCCGAGAACCCCCTCCGCGTCCGATCGCGCAGCATCATCGTAGAGTGTGTGAAGAAAGACGAGATCTTCGCGGATCGCAGCGGGCGCCACATCGAGTAGGCAGGCAATAACGGCGGTGTGACCGACGAACTCGTTGTACGCGTGCTCGATCTTCACCTCGCCCGCGATCAGCCGGTGCAGTGTTTTCTCGAATGCCTCGTGCTGTTCGGCCTGCTGCTCTTCGTTCGGGTTCTCTTCCATCCGGCAATCGTTCATCTCGGCCTGCGCTGACGCCAGAACGTGCCTGCGCTTCAGCCGGCGCGAACCGACAGGCCCCCGTCGACCGATACAATCTGGCCGGTGATGAACGACGCCCGTTCGCTGGCGAGGAAGACTGCCGTCTCGGCAATCTCTCGCGGCTCGCCCAGACGCTTCATTGGCGCGGCAGTGGTCAGCCACTGCTCCACCTCGGGGTGATTGTCGGTGTACGCCCGCAGACCCGGCGTATCGGTCACGCCCGGCGAGACCGCATTGATACGGATTCCGCGGGCAGCGTACTCGGCGGCAGCGCTCAGTGTCAGTACGTTGACCGCAGCTTTTGCCGCGGCATACGGCGCGTTGTTCGGGTCGCCGCGCTCGGCCGCGTTCGAGGAGATATTCACGATTGACCCGCTGCGCTCGGGCAGCATCTTCTCGAGCTCGTATTTCATGCAGAGGAACGTATTGGTCAGGCAATACTCGAGCGTTCGCTCGAAGTCCTCGCGCACGATCTCGTGAAGCGGCCCGCGCCCGTGACTGAGCGCAGCGTTGTTGAACGCGCAGTCGAGCGAACCGTGTCGGTCAGCGACGGCAGTGATGACCGCCCGGACGTCGTCCTCGATGCTCAGATCGGCCTTGATGAATTGCGCTTCGGCGCCCGCGTCTTTTAACGTCGCGAGGGTCTCCTCACCCGCATCGGCATTGAAGTCCGCGATCGTGACCCGGGCGCCCTCTCGAGCGGCGACCTCGCAAAGCGCACGGCCAATGCCAAGTCCGCCGCCGGTAACCAGAACCGAGTTCCCGTCGAGCAGCCCCATGATTGCCTCCCCGGCGTCCGCAGCCGGCGCAAACGCCGCTCCAGCCTATAGTCGAGTCGGCCGGCCACCGCCACGCAGGCGTAAACACCCCCTCGCGCCACCCTTTCGGGGCATTCCCGCGACACAAAGCCTTGCTGACTTTCCGATCGTGACCCTAAGCTCGAAGGATCTTACCGATCCCCCTGGCAGCAATGATGAGAAGACCCATGAAATTTCACACGGCAAAGGCCGTCATGATGTTCCTTGCGGCGACGATGATCACCGTGCCCGGCTCAGAGGCCCGCGCGCAGCGTGTCCTCGAGTGCGAGGCGACGTTCGTGATCTACAACAACAACCCGGCGCTCAACCTGCTCTCGCTGGAGCTGACCAACAACGCCACCTTCTTCGACCCGGCAGATCTCCTCGGCTACCGGTCGCGCCGCGACATGCGGATGGAGTGGGTCTGTTCACCGTTCGACGAGCCCTGCAACCCGGTCGGCACTCTCCAGCAGACAGCCGTCTACCAGTTCTCCGATGGCGCGGGGAAAATGTTCACCAGCACCGCGCCGGGATTGTTCCCCGAGCCGCTCGTTCAGATCGAGGTGATCCGGCCCATGTCCGACCCGGGAACCTTCACAACGCGGATCATCAACGCGCTCGACCCGCGCGGCAATCCCGTCGATGAACCGCTCATCTGCTTTGCGGGGACCGATTGCCTCGGAACCACCGCCTACGATCGGCCAAAAAGCGTGCCGCTCAACTGCGCGGACCCGACCGGAGACGGGCGCCTGACCGCCAGCGACGCGCTTGCCGCTCTCAACGATTCGACCGGCCTTCCAGAGATCGGATGCGAGGGGAAGCTGCACGTCTGCGACGTCAACGAGTCGGGAGATATCACACCGGTCGACGCGCTGATGATTCTCCAGCGGTCGACGGCCTACCCCCTCGAGCTGCAGTGCCCGCTGCCGCCGAACTGCAACTCGTAATCGTCTGATTGGCCCGGCACACCTGCGGTTGCCGGGCCGATCAACGCGCTCTGAAGCACCGGCCTCTTGCGCCTGGGGTGTTCACCCCGGGCGTTTTTTGTTCGCACGGCGCGGCGACGGATCCATTCCATCCGCGGGAACAACGACGTACAGTCGCGCGCCGTGACCGACAGCCCGTCAATCCCGCACACTCTGTTCGACGACCATACGGCCGTGACCGCGCTCGGCGACGGCCGCTTTCGTGCCCATATGCATCCGCACTGGTGGGTGCTGGTCGGGCCCAACGGCGGCTACGTCGCCGCCGTCATGCTGCGCGCGCTCGAGGAGGCGGTCGGCGACCGGTCGAGGCAAGCCAGAACACTGACACTGCATTACCTCGCGCCGCCTGCCGAGGGCGATGTCGAGATCGAGGTGGTGATCGAGCGCGAAGGCCGGTCGCTGACGTCGGTATCTGCACGCATGACCCAGAACGGCCGCCCGCTGGTCCGCGCGCTGGCAGCGTTCTCGAAATCGCGGCCCGGGCCTGAGTTCCGTCACATGCCGATGCCGGAGGCGGCACTGCCCGAGCAGGGCACACCGGGTGAGGGGCGCATCGTCATGCACGACCGCTACGAGTACCGCTGGCTCGGCGGGGGTCAGCCCGATGGCGGCGCCGAGCGTGCCGAGATCCAATCGTGGCTGCGCCTGGCCGAGCCGCGCACGGTCGATACGCTGGCGCTGGCCGCGTACTGCGACGCGCTGCCGCCGGCGCTGTTCGCGGTCGTCGGCCCCGAGACCCTGCGCGGCGTCCCGACCGTCGAGCTGACCATTCACTTTCTGGCCGAGGTCCCGCTGCCGTCAGCCAGGCCCGACGACTTCGTTCTGCTGACGGTCGAGACTCCGCAGGTCGTCAGCGGATTTCTCCAGGAAGACGTAGCGATCTGGAGCCGCGACGGCGTGCTGCTCGCGCGCTCGCGTCAGCTCGCGCTCAATATCTGAGCCCGGCCCGTCGCGGCACAGCTCATCGTTCAACGCCGCAGCACGCCGCGACTCAGGCCGGCTTCCACGGGCGGTCAGGCTCCTCGACACCGTAGAGCGCGGCCGCATTACCGAACATTACCGCGCGGCGCTGCGACTCCTCGAGCTCTCCGAAGGCCGCATCGATTTTGTCGCGCACCTCGTCGCCGTACAGACAGACCGGGTGCGGGTAGTCGGTCTCGAACATCACGCGGTCGACGCCGATCTCGTCGAGGCACCGGTGGACGGCGTACTCCTCGAAGAACGTGCACGCCCACACCTGCTCGCGCATGTAGTCGCTGGGAAGCCGCTCGAACTCGGGCTTCTCGCCGCGCACATTGGCGTACTCGAAGCCGTGGTCGAGCGATTCCTTGACGAACGGCAGCCAGCCGATCCCGCTCTCGACCGAGACCATGCGCAGCTTCGGATTGCGCGGCAACACGCCGGACATGAGGATATCCATCAACTGGATCCCGTTGGTCAGCAGCACCGACATCGAGCCCGCGACCGTGGTCGGCGCGATGCCGTGTGCGGCGAAGCGGTCGGGATTGAAGAGCTGGTCCTGGAAGTCGCCGCTGCCGATGTGCAGGCTGATCGGCAGTTCGACATCCTGAACGGCATCCCAGATCGGGTTCCAGTGCGGGTCGCCGATGAACGGCATCCCGAAATCCTGCGGCGCGCTGGTGAACAGCACCGCCTTGTGACCGAGGCCCTTGCAGCGCTGAATCTCTTCGACCGCCGCCTCGACATCCCAGAACGGCGTCGCCATCACCGGGATGAAGCGCCGCGGGTCGGGTTCGATCCACTCGATCAGCCAGTCGTTGTACGCGCGCACGCAGGCGAGCATCAGCTCGGGGTCGTCGAGCCCGAGGAAGGTCTCGCTGCCGAAGCCGCCGATGTTCGGGTACAGCGCCATCGCCCACGCGCCGATCCGGTCCATGTACTCCAGCCGCGCGCGCGCGTCGTAGGCCGCCGGCGGGCATTCATCGAGATTCTTCGGGAATGAGGGGAAAGGCTCGTGCCAGCCCGCGACCGCGGTCGCCCCGACCGGGATCTGCCTCTCGGTGTTGCCGAAGCGCCAGACGTCGATGCCGTCGTCACGGCGGATCATCCGCGGCGCAGCGTCGCGGAACTTTGCCGGCAGGCGCGACGTCCACACGTCGGGCGGCTCGGTGATATGCGTGTCGCTGTCGATGAACCAGTCGGTGCACTTCATGAGTCGCTCTCCCTTCGGGCTTTCTGCCGGGCTCGCTGCCGGGTATTCCTTATCGTCCGCTTCAGCCGCGCGCCGGCCGGAAGCGCGGCACCGCCAGGTCCGCGCTCATGTCTTCCCATACCAGCTCGACGGCCATGCCGATCGCCACTGCGTCCGGATCGACATCGACCAGATTCGAGATCATTCGAAGTCCGCCCGAGTCGGCCAGCGCGATGACCGCGATCACGAACGGCAGCGCCTGATCGGCAGCCATCGGCCGGTGCACGATCGTGTAGCTGTAGACTTCGCCGCGCCCGCTCAGCTCCTGCCACTGCTGATCGTCGCCCCTGCACTTCGAGCAGATCGGCGCCGGCGGCAGCTGAGTGTGCCCGCAGGCCGTGCAGCGCTGCGCGACCAGCCGGTGCTCGGCCGCCGCCTCCCACCACGGCAGCGTCGTCGCGTTGGCCATCGGCTGCGGCATGCCGTCGGGGAAGAACCGCTCGCCCTGCTCTTTGCTGTTCTCGTCGCTCATCTCGACTCCCGCCCTCAGGATTTGCCCAGCACCAGTGCGCTGGTCGGAACACAGGCGCCGCTGGTCACGAGGCAGACCTCGGCGCCGTCCACCGGATTGGCTGAATCACCGCGCAGAGAGCGTACGCCCTCGACAACATGATTGAGTCCGTGGATATACGCTTCGGAGAGCCCGCCGCCGTGCGTGTTGGTCGGCAGACTGCCGCCGTCGCTCGACAGCGCGCCGCTTTCAACAAACGCGCCGCCTTCGCCGCGGGCGCAGAAGCCGAAATCTTCGAGCTGCATCAGCACCCAACCGGTGAAGTGATCGTAGATCTGTGCCACATCGACATCGGACGGACCGACGCCCGCCTTGGCCCACAGCCGCGCGGCCAGCTCCTCGCCGCCGCCGGTCGCGTACAGCTCATCGGCGACGTTGGCGTTGCTGAACGGGCCGAAACCGTAGCCGCCCGGAGCGCCCTGCTCCGAAGCGAGGATTTCGACGCGGGTCCCGCGCAGATCGCGCGCACGCTCGGCGGTGGTGACGACGACCGCACAGGCTCCGTCGCTCTCCAGGCAGCAGTCGAACAGCCGGTGGGGGTCGGCGATCATCGGCGAGGCCTGATGATCCTCGATGGTCATCGGGCGGCCGTGCATGACGGCGCGCGGATTGCGGTTGGCGTGCTCGCGGAACGTGACCGCGATCCTGCCGAGCTGCTCGCTGGTGGTTCCGTACAGATGCATGTGCCGGCGCGTCGGCAGCGCGTACGCGGCAGCCGCCATCAGCAGGCCATAGGGCATCACGAAGCCCATCGACGCCAGAAACAGCGAATCGGCCTGCTGCACGGTCGGCGGCCGCGGCGCAGCCGGAGCAGGCGCATCGGTGTCGACGCCGCCGCTGCCGAAGCGGAAGAACTGGCCCTGGCACAGCGAGCGGTAGACGACCACGACCTCCGCCTGTCCGGTCTCGACCGCCATCGCGGCGTTGGCGACCGCCGCACAGCCGCCACCGCCGCCGGGCATCCATACCATGTTGGCGAAGCGCAGCGCCGGCAGTCCGAGCTCGGCGGCGAGGAACACCGCTTCGTTGCGATCCTCGGCAAAGGAAGTCAGGCCGTCAACGTCCTCGATCTCGAGTCCGGCATCGGCCACCGCGCGCAGGATCGCCTCGCACGCCAGCGCGTGCTCGGTAACGTCGCCGATCCGTCCCCAGCGCGCATAGCGCGTCTCGCCGACACCGACGATCGTCGCCCGATCCGTCCTGTTTGCCTTGCTCGACTTGCTCGACTTGTCCGTCTTGTTCGTCTTGTTCGTCTTGTCCGACGTGCTTGTTCCCGTACGACTCATCTTTGCGGTGCGCTCCTAGTCGGCCTTGCACAGGCGGTCGAGTTGCTTGTCGGCCTTCTCGCCGTAAGGCGGCATCATGCCGGAGAGCCGGATGAGATCGAGCCGTGTCTGACGATAGACGGCGCGCTGATGACTGAAGGTCAGAAACCCGTCGCGACCGTGGTAGCTGCCCATCCCTGAAGGCCCGATCCCGCCGAACGGCAGATCTTCGCAGCTCGAATGCGCCATCACGTCGTTGATCGTCGTTCCGCCGCTGATCGTCCGTTCGATCACCGCACGCTCCTCGCCCGCATCGTCGCCGAAATAGTAAAGACCGAGCGGCCGCGGGCGCGCGTTGATGTACGCGATACACTCCTCGATCGAATCGTAGCCCCGGATGCACAGCACCGGGCCGAACAGCTCGTCCTGCATGACGGTCATTTCATCGGTCGGTTCGATCACCAGGGTCATCGGGATCTTGTGCACCCCGGGCTTCTGCCGGGAGAAGTCTTCGGCGGCCGGATTGAGCGTGCGGACGTCGCCGCCGCGCTCGCGGGCATCGGCGATCATCGCCGAGATCCGGTCGTGGTGCCGGGCGTTGACGACCGAGGTGTAGTCAGGGTTGTCGAGAATGGTCGGAAACATCCCGGCAAAGTGCCGGGTCGCCGCGGCGACAAAATCCTCGATTCGCTCGCGCGGCACCAGGCAGTAATCCGGCGCGAGGCAGGCCTGACCGAGGTTGAGGGCCTTGCCGACCATGACGCGCGCGGCGGCCTTATCCAGATCGTACGAACGACCCACGATCACCGGCGACTTGCCGCCGAGCTCGAGCGTGACCGGCGTGAGGTTCTCGGCCGCGGCGCGCAGAACGTGGCGTCCAATCGCCGTGCCGCCGGTGAAGATCAGATGATCGAACGCGAGCCCGGCGAACTGTGCGCCGACCTCCGGCCCGCCGGTCACGACAGCGCACTCACGCGGATCGAAGGTCTCGCCGATCAGCCGCTGCATGAGCTCGGCCGATCGCGGCGCGACCTCGGACGGCTTGACGATCGCGCGGTTGCCCGCTGCAAGGATACCGGCCAGCGGCAACAGCGACGTGTAGACCGGAAAGTTCCATGTCCCGAGAACGCCGACCACGCCCTTGGGCTGGTACTCGACGGCGGCTCTGGCGCCGAGCAGGTTGAGCGGGAACATCACCCGCCGGCGATCGACCCCCATCCACTTCTTCACACGATCGCGCGCGTGTTGCATGCCGGTCATCACGGCCATGACCTCGGACATACGCGACTGGTGACGCGAGCGGTTGCCGAAGTCTTCGTTGCAGGCCGCGATGATCGCGTCCTGATTGCGCGCGATCATCATGCGGGCGCGCTCGAGCCGGTCGATGCGCGTGCTCGCTTCAACGCGGCCCTCGGCAATGAAGGCCTCGCGCTGGGCGTCGAGCAGGGTCTGTATTTGGCTCGCTGCCGTCATTGCCGATCACTCTCCTCCAGCGCCGGGCAACGTCATCATGCGGGCAGCGTCACGACGACGGTTCCGGTCGCGTGATCGCCCAGGTCGTTGGCGGCCCGTACCGACAGCTCGACGACACACTCATCGCCCTCGTGCGCCGTGCTCTCCACGCGGCCTGTGAACCGCAGCGGCATTCCGGGGACCGCCGGCGCACCGAGTCGGATCCTGATGCTGCGGACCATCGCTTCAGGCCCGGCCCAGTCGGTAACGAAGCGGGCGACGTAGCCGTTGGTCGTCAGGATGTTCATGAACAGATCCGGCGCCCCCTGCGAGCGCGCGTACTCGGCGTCGTGGTGCGCCGGCATGAAGTCACGCGAGGCGATCGCGCCGGCGACGATCACCGTCGACGTCACCGGCAGTTCGAACATCGGCAGCTCGTCGCCGGTGTTGATGTCTGACGGGTCGCGGCCTGGGGTCGATGCACTGCTCGTGGTCTCACTGCTCATGTTCAGCCCCTCATGCGCCCGCGAGCCGGCTCGGATCGATGGTACTCGGATCGAACTTGAAGATACGGAACAGCTGACGACCGACGACCTCGTCGTTCTGATCGGTGTACGTCGTTACCCAGGTCACGAAGTAGCCGCTGCCCAGAGATGTGGTCTTTCTCGCCGAGATCGACTCGATCTGCAGCTCCGTATGCAGGCGGTCGCCCGGGCGCAGATAACGGACGAACTCCAGCTCGGAGTTGGTCGCAAGTGTGCCGAGATACCCCGCTTCGTCGAGCACGGGGATCGGATTGTCGAAGCGGATCTCATCGGGCGCGCCGCCGCGCTCTGCGATGCCCTCGATCTTCGGGCGAGGCATTGTCCAGGCCTGCAGCATCGCCGGTGGGGCGACGATTCCGCCATGACGGGTCGCGCCCGCAGCGTTCTCGTCGAGGTAGACCGGGTTGCGGTCATCGAGCGCGTCGACCCAGTGCCGGATCATCGGCAGGTTGACCGGATCCGGCGCATCGGCCGGCGGCCCCATCGGTTTGCCGATGTATTCCTGAAGCCGCAGATACAGCTCGTCGACTTCTTCCGCGTCCCGGTCTGCCATGCGCGTCCGACCTCCCCGTGTGGCCGCGCCTTCGCCCGTCGCGGCGCGCCGAGCTTATGCAAAGTGACCGGTCCAGTCACACTGCCCGGGGTACATCGTTCGGGCCACGCTGCCCGGGTCACGCTGCTCGGGTCACGCTGCTCGATCCGGCCGCCTGAGTCTTGCCGGCCTTGCCGCGGCCCGCCGCTGCGGCTATGCGCTGGCGTTGTGAACAGAAGCGATACGGCGATGACGACCGATCAGATGCGCGATTTTTTCGCGACCGAGTTTCCGCAGAGCGACGCGATCATCGAGGAGGTCGGTGACGCGAGCGCGCGGGTGCGGCAGGCGGTCTCCGAGCGCCACCTGCGTCCGGGCGGAACGGTCTCGGGGCCGGTGCTCATGGCGCTGGCCGACAGCGCAATGTACGCAGCGCTGCTCGGGCAGATCGGCCCGGTCGCGCTCGCCGTCACCACGAGCCTCAATATCAACTTCATGCGCAAACCGGCCGCCGGGCAGGACGTGATCGCCGAATGCCGCCTGCTCAAGCTCGGCAAGCGACTGGCCGTCGGCGAGGTCACGATCCGCTCCGCAGGCGGACCGGAACCCGTCGCCCACGCCACGCTCACTTACTCGATTCCCGGCTGAGCCGGGCGGGCGTCAGGACACCGCCCGCGGCAGGCGCGGTGATCGAACGATTACGCAGGCCTGCCGCGGACGAGGTCAGTCATGATGCTCGGTCGCGAGTCCGCTCACGCGGACCGATGTGGGGGGCGGGGCCCCCCACGCCCCCGTTTCCGGGCCGTGAGTCGCGCCCCGGGGCATCTCGGGTAAAGGGCCATGACAGCAGCCGTTGAAAAAGCAGCCCAGCCGCTACAGTGCGTATCCCACCGCAACACCGGGAAGTGCTGCGTCTGCGAACCGCAGCGGGTCAGCTCTGAGCGATTTCAGGCAGACTGAACTGGTCGTGATCGCGCCGATGATTCCGCCGATCGATGAGAGTCCGTAGACCGAAGACTGTTCGATCGCGACGAGCATGATGAACAACGCGCTGCCGACGTAGCCTCCCAGGTAGCCGACCAGAGCGCACGTTCCCGTCGTTCACAGCGGGAGACCCGCTCGTGCTGTAACCGACACGATGAGGACGAACGTGATAACGAGCGAAGCGCGTCGGTAGAACAAAGGCTCCTGGAGCCAGACAAGGATGGTGTCCATGCGCCCGCTTCTGCGTTCAACCGCCCGGCGAGATTGCCGTAACGCAGTCGGCGCGACCGGGCCGCAGCGCGTGTGCCACTGTTCTGAAGGCTGTTGTCACGGCGTGACGTCCCAGTCGAAGCAGAACTCGCGGATGATGCGCTCGCCGAGACTCTCGTTGACCGGACAGGTCAGCGCCGCACGCTCGAGCACTTTGCGTGCGTCCGCATCAAGCTGCGCGCCACCGGTGACCTTCACGACCAGCCGCTCGATCCTGCGCTGCGGGTCGGCGACCATGTGCTTGCGAACGGCTCCGCGTACGCCGGTGATATCCCAGTCGTGCCGGTGTGCCACGATCCCCATCATCGTCAGGACGCAGGTCCCGAGCGCGGTCGCGACCAGATCGGTGGGCGAGAAAGTCTGGCCGCGGCCGCAGTTGTCGACCGGCGCGTCGGTGACCAGTTCGAAGGCCGACGGTCCGTGGACGGCGCGACAGCGCAGCTCGCCTTCGTAGCTGATCTCGATGTCTACCATATCAAGGTGTCCAGGGGCGGCGGATTTCAACCGCCGGCGAGGGCCGTTCGTGCCACCGGATCTTCGTCTCGGTGCAAAGCCGTCGACGGGCCGTTGCCCGGCACGCACACCCTGCCGCCGCGGCCCGCAGGCAGTCGTGTACAGACAGGTTCGTGTTTGAGTCAATCACCGCGCCGACGCCACCGGGCCCCAGCGATCGGTTTCGGAGTGAGGTAACGGCGGGGCCGGGGCTGCTTCAGCCGTTCAGGGCGATGGCCAGACCGGCCAGCGTCATCAGGACGAGGAAGTCGAGGGCGAAGCGTCGACGGGTCATCCGGACATCGTTGAGAAATCGGCCTTGCTTGAACAAGCCTGCAGTCGCGCCGGGCCGAAGAATCTACCGGAACAGGGGGGAGTCTGAAGGCGTTGGACGCCATTCTGCCCCGCTCGGGAGGCGCGGTGCACGTGTGCCGCCCGGGGGTGCCGGACCCGCCTGTGAACGGCTCAGCGGCGCCGGTGTTCTACGCATACGCCGAGTGCGGCGAGTGCAGCGAACGCGCCGGCCCGGTTCGGCAGGGTTGCGGGACCGGGCCGGCGCTTTCAGATGCGTACGTCTCAGAACGCGGCCTTGCGATACATCGCGACGACCGCCGCGCCGCCCAGCCCGAGGTTGTGCTGGAGCGCGACTTTCGCACCCTCGACCTGGCGCTTGTCGGCCTGTCCGCGCAGCTGCCAGTTGAGCTCGGCACACTGGGCAAGCCCGGTGGCGCCAAGCGGGTGGCCCTTGGAGATCAACCCGCCGGAGGGATTGACGACGCATTGCCCTCCGTAGGTGAACGCGCCGTCGTCGGTGAACTTGCCGCCCTGCCCTTCGGGGCACAGTTCGAGTCCCTCGTAGGTGACCATCTCATTGCACGAGAAGCAGTCGTGAAGCTCGACGACGTCAACGTCTTCCGGTCCAAGGCCGCTTTGCTCGTAGACCTTGTGCGCCGCGCTCCGCGTCATATCCTGGCCGACGAGCTTGATGCAGCTCTTCTCGTCGAAGGAGCTGGGAAAGTCGGTCGCCATCGCATGACCGATGATTTCTACCGCCGTCGCCTCGAGTCCGTGCTTCTTGACGAAGTCCTCACTGGCCACGATCGCCGCGCCCGCCCCGTCCGAGGTCGGGCAGCACTGGAGCTTTGTCAGCGGATCGTAGACCGTCGGTGCCGCGAGGATGTCCTCGAGGGAATACTCGTCCTGGAACTGCGAGTACGGGTTGTTGACCGAGTGTTTGTGGTTCTTCCAGCCGATCTTGGCGAACTGTTCGGCGGTCGTACCGTAGCGCTCCATGTGTTCGCGGCCGGCGTTACCGAAAAACTGCGGCGCGGCCGGTGCCTGGGCGAAGCCGCGCAGCTCGACCATAGTCGTGAAGTGCTTGTCCATCGGGTTGGTACGGTCCTCGTACTTGATCCCGAGCGAGCCCCTCTCCATTTTCTCGAAGCCGAGCGCGAGCGCGCACTCGGCAAGTCCGCCCTCGACAAACTGCTTGGCCATGAACAGCGCGGTCGAGCCGGTCGAGCAGTTGTTGTTCACATTGTAGATCGGGATTCCGGTGAGCCCGAGGGTGTACACGGCCCGCTCGCCGGCGGTCGAGTCCCCGTAGCAGTAGCCAACGCAGGCCTGCTCGATCAGGTCGTAGCCGATGCCGGCGTCCTCGAGCGCACGCGTACCGGCCTCCTGCGCCATGTCCGGGTAGTCCCAGTCCTTGGATCCGGGCTTTTCGAACTTCGTCATGCCGACGCCGACAACGAATACCTTCCTGCTCATGTTCGATTCTCCTTCGATGGGTCTGGCCGGGTGCAGTCGCGCTGGGCGAAGCCGCCGGTGATGGAGCGATCTGCTACAGCCTTTTGCACGGCTTTGCAAAACGGGCCATTTCGCGCCAGCCGGCGCAAACGGGTATACCCGCCGGACGAGGAATTCGATGGCAGAAGCGTTTGAACTGACCGATGAAATGAAGGCCGCGATCGGCAGCGAATCCGCTCCGTGGACCTATGAAGTGACCACCACCAGCGTGCGCGCGTTCGCACGCGGCGTCGGCTACACCGATCCGGTTTACTTTGACCGCGAGGCGGCGCATGCGGCGGGCTATCGCGACATCCCTGCCCCGCCGACCTATCTCGGCACCGCGGTGTTCATCCCCGGACGCAGTCACGACATCTTCAGCGGTCCGGTCGAAAACCAGCCCAGTGTGCACCACGGGCTGGAGAACGTTCTTGATGGCGGCACCGAGACCGAATACTTCGAGCAGGTCTGCGCCGGAGACACGCTTACGGGAGTAACGCGAGTGGCGAGCCTCGACGTGCGCGAGAGTAAGGCCATCGGCAAGATGCTCATCGCTACGACGGAGATGACGTATACAAACCAGGAGGGCCGAAAAGTGGCTGCTCAGCGATCGCAGGTGATCTTTTACTGATGGATGCGCCGACCTGGGAGACGATTAACGAAGGCGACGAGCTTCCTGAGCTGCACAAGACGCCGACGGTTACCGACCTGGTCCGTTATTCTGCGGGTTCCGGTGACTTCAACCCGCTGCACCACGATTACGACTTCCCGCAGTCGAAGGCGATCGGGACGATCATCGTTCACGGACGCTACAAGTACGCGGCGATGGGCGAGATGGTCTCGAACTGGCTCCAGCACGGCGGCCGCATCCGCAAGATCTCCTGTCAGTACAGAGGCATGGATTTTCCGGACAAGCCTCTGGTGATCCAGGGGCGTGTTGCGTCGAAGTCCGAGGATAACGGCGAGAAGCTCGTGAATCTGCACCTGTGGACGCTGAATGAGGATGGCAAGAAGACCACGCCGGGTTGGGTTACTGTGGTGTTTCCGGACTGAGCTG
>CAXQPB010000167.1:0-10261 GCA_964225545.1 Candidatus Nitrosopumilus sp.
TCGCGCCGAGGGCGTCGAGAGCCGGAGTCTTCATTCCGACGCTGGGCAGCTCCTGGCTGGAATGCATGACGTCACTGACACGCATGAGCTTGGCACCGAGCGCTCCGCCCGGATGCAGCAGAGCGAAATCTTCTTCGGAAAAGCCCCTCCGCTCCAGCACGGCGACCGCGAGCGCATCACCGAGACCCAGCGTCACGGTCGTGCTGGCGGTAGGCGCGAGTCCGAGCGGGCACGCTTCCTGGGAGACGCTGATATCGAGCAGGATGTCCGCGTCCTCAGCCAGCGGGGAATCGAGCCCGCCGGTCATTCCGATCAGCGGGATGCGCTGACGCTTGACCGCCGGGATCAGCGAGAGCAGCTCGCGCGTCGTACCGCTGTTGGAAATTGCCAGGCATACATCGCCGCGCGCGAACATCCCCAGATCGCCATGTGAACCCTCGGCTGCGTGCAGGAAAAATGCCGAAGTCCCGGTCGAGGCGAGCGTCGCAGCGATCTTGCGGCAGATCTGTCCCGATTTGCCCATCCCGGTGACAACCACCCGGCCCTTGCACTTGAGGATCGTCTCGACAGCTTTCTCGAAGTTCTCGTCGAGCCGGGACTCGAGGCGCCGCAGCTCGTCCGATTCGATGGCCAGCACGCGTTTGCCGGACTGCAGAGTCGGACTGGGTTCGAGACGCACGACCTTTCGCTTACTTCCCTGAACTGCCATTTCTCACTCCCGGCCCGGTTGGGCCTGTCAGCCTCTCAGGCAGGCGCCTCCGTGCTGCGCCTCGCCTCGTCCAGCGTCACAAGTGTTCTCAACAGACTCTCGAGTTGATCGAGCGGTAACGAGTTGGGCCCGTCACTCAATGCGCTGTCGGGGTCTTCGTGGACCTCCATGAAGAGACCGTCAACGCCGACAGCGACGGCGGCTCGAGCGAGCGGTCCGATGAACGAACGATCCCCTGAAGAGACGGACCCTCCGCCGCCGGGCATCTGAACGGAGTGCGTGGCGTCGAAGACCACCGGGGCTCCGAACGACCTCATGATGCTCAGCCCGCGAAAATCGTTCACCAGGTTTCCGTACCCGAACGTGGTTCCGCGCTCGGTCAGGAGCACCCGCTCGCCACCGGCGTCTCGCGCCTTTGCGAGCACGTGCTCCATATCCCACGGCGCCAGAAACTGACCCTTCTTGATGTTGACCGTGCGTCCGCTGGCCGCGCACGCGGCGACAAGGTCGGTTTGCCTGCAAAGGAACGCCGGAATCTGCAGGATGTTCGCGACCTCGGCAACGGCCGGAACCTCTGAGCTCTCGTGAACGTCTGTTACGACCGGCAATCCGCTCTCACGGGATGCTTCGGCAAGGATCTCGAGACCCTCATCGCGACCGGGGCCGCGGAAGGAGGAGCCCGACGTCCTGTTCGCCTTGTCGTAGGAGGATTTGTAGACGACCGGGACGCCGACGTCGCGGCAGATGCGCCCGATACGCTCTGCATGTCGCAAAGCCGAATCCCGCGATTCGATCACGCACGGTCCCGCCATGACGAAAAGCCCTTCGCCGGCCACGGACACCGCCCGCGGTCCCGTTCCAATCTGGAAGCCTTGTACGCTCATGAATTCGTTCGCTGATCTGTCGGGATCGTCCAGCCGCAGAAGCTGTTTTGTCTGCCGGCGTTTATCAAGTCGTTCCTTTCGAGCTCGAGATCACGCGCAGACCCGAAAGAGTCGGCGTCTCGGCGCGGTCCAGCCGGCGTTGCAGCGCGGCTTTGACGAATCCTTTGAACATCGGATGGCAGTCCAGGGGCCGCGACTTGAACTCCGGGTGGAACTGCGACGCCAGGAACCATGGATGGTCCGGGATCTCCACCATCTCCACGAGTGAGCCGTCCGGCGACGTTCCGCTCAGCACCATGCCGGCGTCCTCGATCTGTTGCCGAAATCGAGTGTTGAACTCGTACCGGTGCCGGTGGCGTTCGCTGATGTTCTTCTTGCCGTAGACCTTGTGGGCCAGCGTGCCCTCTTTTATGGTGCAGGGATACGCACCGAGCCGCATTGTCCCGCCCATGTCGGAGAGTCCCCGCTGCTCGAGCATCATATCGATTACCGGATTGGGCGTGTCCGGGTCGACCTCGACCGAGTTCGCGCGCTCGAGACCGCAGACGTTGCGAGCGAACTCGATGACCGCCATCTGCATTCCGAAACAGATCCCGAGGAACGGGATCTTGTTCTCGCGAGCGTATCGGACCGCGGTGATCTTCCCCTCTGTACCCCGTTCGCCGAAGCCCATGGGGACGAGGATGCCGTCGGCCGCCGTCACATCGGCTTCGAGTTTTCCTGCCTCGATCGCTTCTGAATCAACGTGGATGATGCGGACCGCGCACTCGTTGGCGATGCCCCCGTGTGCCAGCGCTTCGTTGAGCGACTTGTAGGCGTCGGCGAGATCGACGTACTTGCCGACCATCGCGATGTTCACTTCCTGCTTCGGGTTCTCCGCGATGTGCGCGATCTTCTCCCAAGCCCTCAGCTTGGGAGAGCCGGTCCAGATGTGAAGCTTCTCCGTGAGCCTGTTGTGCAGTCCCTCTTCCTCGAGTGCGAGTGGAAGGCGGTAGATGCTGCTCACGTCCTTGGCTGTAATTACAGAGCGAGTCGCCACGTTGCAGAACAGGCCGACCTTCTGCTTCACCTTCTCGTCGAGATCGCGATCGCATCGCAGCAGGAGGATGTCCGGCTGGATCCCGAGTCCGGTGAGTTCCTTGACGCTGTGCTGGGTCGGCTTGGTCTTGATCTCACCCGCGGTGGCGATGTAGGGCACCAGAGTCAGGTGCACGTAGAGCACGTTGTCGTCGCCTTCATCGATCCGCATCTGCCGAATGGCCTCGAGGAACGGCAGGCCCTCGATATCGCCGACGGTCCCACCGACCTCGCCGATGAGCACGTCGAAGCCCTCGGCCGCGGCGCGAATGCGCCCCTTGATCTCAGCGGTGATGTGCGGAATCACCTGAACGGTCGCGCCGAGATAGTCACCGCGGCGCTCCTTGGTGATGACCTCGTTGTAAACACTGCCCGTGGTGACGTTGTTTTTAGCGGTCATCGTCGTCGAGACGAATCGTTCGTAATGTCCGAGGTCGAGATCAGCCTCGTAGCCGTCGTCGGTGACGTAGACCTCACCGTGCTGGATCGGGCTCATGGTGCCCGGATCGACGTTGATGTATGGATCCATTTTGAGCATCGTCACACGAAGACCCGCGCTCTCGAGCAGCGCACCGATCGACGCCGACGCCAGGCCTTTCCCGAGAGCGGAAGCCACACCTCCCGTGACGAAGATGTACTTGGTTTGACGCCTTTCCGAGGTTTCTTCTTCGTTCCGCCGGCTCATCCGTTTCTTCTCTCCCTGGCAATCCCTTCCGCAGTTTGCGGAGTTACCCCACCGATTCCCTGGTGATTACCTGTCGCTTTCTGCCTCGACCGCCCTGCGGGCACGTCTGAGGTCCTCGTCCGTGTCGACTTCCATCGGTGGCGGGCCGTCATGAACCACCACACCGATCTTCATCCCGTGTTCCAGCGCCCGAAGTTGCTCGAGCTTCTCTGCGCGCTCGAGTCGCGTCGGTTCGAGTGACGCGAATCGAAGCAGCGACTCGCGCCGGTATGCGTAGAGGCCGATATGATGCAGCGCGAGCGTGTAGTCGTCGGTCGCGTCGCGAACATGCGGGATCGGCGCTCGTGAGAAGTAAAGGGCCCGCCCGTTGCCATCGACCACGACCTTGACCGCGCCGGGATCGCGGAACTCTCCGAGGCTGCTGACCGGAACTGCGCACGTCGCGATGTCGAGCTCGGGATCGACCCGGAGCGTCTTCACGAGCCGGTCAACGAGCTCCGCTTCGAGCAACGGCAGGTCGCCCTGAATGTTGACGACAATCTCGCAAGCCAGTCCGGAGGCAACCTCTGCCACGCGGTCGCTGCCGCTCTCATGCCCCGGGTCGGTCATCACGACGTCGTCGGCCTCAGGGATCACCGCGCAGATACGATCGTCGTCGGTGGCTACGATCACGCGTTGGAGTGACTGCGCCATTCGGGCCCGCTCGTAAACGCGCTCGACCATCGTCTTTCCGCCGATATCGGCGAGCGGCTTACCCGGCACGCGGGTCGAGCCGTAGCGCGCCGGGATGATCGCGATCGCTGACAGATTCTCGCCTTGATCGCTCGTTGCAACGTTGGTCAAAGGAAAAGCTCGCAAAAAAAAACCGCGGCGGGGAAAAATCCCGGCCACGGGCGTTCGTTATACAGAGGGCCGCCGCCGGGTGTCAAAGGCGCGCCGCCCAGCCACAAGCCCGGCCCGGGTCGGTCGCGGGCGCCAGATTTTCGCCGTGCTGTTCGGATCCATCCGTCGTTGCCCGAATTTCCAGTCTTTTGCCCGGAAATCGCAGCGCCGATCGCGTGGCACCAATTATGCATCAAGGCCTCCATGGCCGGATCATCTGAAGCTCCGAGTGCAGGTCGGATCGGCTCCGTCGATTCCCTCGGGTTCGAGGACAGCGCCAGGCTTGCAGGAGAGGCGAGCCATGCGGCGGGGAACCTCATCCACAGACTCTACTATCTCACCGAGGTGATCGAGGGCGGTTCAGGCAGCGATGACATCCCCGAGGCGCTCTCGGATTTAAAGGAAGCGCTCGGCGAGCTCCACACGCTCGTGGCTCGTGCGATGGCGCTGCTCAGGCCGGTCAAAGTCGAAACTGCCTCCTTCAGTTGTCTCGATATCGCGCTCAGCATCGCGCAGGGTTTCGGCGGCGAAAGCGGCGAGATCAAAGCAGAGACCCCTGCGCCTGTTCTCGAGGAGCTTTCCGCTCGTCGGGCGGACGTCGACCCCACACAACTCGCTCATGCCGTCCGTCTTCTCTCAGATGCACTGCTGGGCGAGAAACCAGACAGCGCACGACGAGGGCTGATCTGTATTCGGACGGCCATTCGGACCGTTTTTGATTCTGAAAAGGCCGGCGGCAAAAAGATTTTCGGTTTTTTTGTTTCGCTGGTGAAGCCGCAGACCGGTACGTTGATGAACGTCGACTCTGATGACGTAGGTACCTCTCTCGCCATCGCCGTTGCGTCGCGAATACTCGGAACGTTCGCGTGTGAAGTCATTCGACAGAACGATGGCCCGCATGCTTCGATGAGCATATTTGTGCCGGCGATCCAGACCCCCTGATCCGGATAACCATTGGTTAATCCTTAACATTCGCTCCGCCACCAGTATTGACAGCCAGTGCCCTGCGTGGGTTAATAATCGACACCGCTCGGAAGCCTTCGCCACACAATTGGCAGGCGGCGGATGATGAGGCGGCCGGCACACATGGTTGTGCGCGGTCGGAGGAGATTGGGGTTGATGGCTAATCCGACGTTTCTGCAGCGCATTGCTGCGTTCGCACTCTCGTTTTCACTCGCGCTCGTGACCATCCCGTCGGTGGGGGTTGCCGGATCGGTGTTCGGTACTATCCAGGTGAGCGGTCCGGCATGGGTCGCGTCGGACTCAGCCGACTGGTCACGACTTTCGACCACACGCCCGCTGGTTGCAGGCGACCGGCTCAAAACCGGATCGGACGGCTATCTTCTGGCCGATCTCGGTGACTCCGGTGTGGTGGGCCTTTACGGCGATGCCGAAGTCACAGCGACCGATGTCAGCGGCAGCGCGCCGACCATTGACGTTCACCGGGGCAAGGTCGCCTTCCATCTGTCGCCCGATTCCAATCTGAAGCTCCAGGCCGACGGCGCGGGCATCGCTTCCGATCGCACGGCGGCCGACGGCTACGTTGAGTACGGAACCGACGGCATCCCTGTTGTGGTTGTCGAGGAAGGTGCGCTGATGGTCGAGGTCGCAGGAGTGGATCGCAAGCTCTCGCGCGGTGAGAGGATGCCGCTGGCGTCCCAGAAGTATCAGCAGCTCGCCCAGGCACAGACCGACGAGCCCATTCGTCTCGCTGACGCGCATGGCGCGGAGAGCGAAGATAACAACGAGATGGCTGGAGCCGCTGTCGCTCCGACGGCGACAACAGTCGCAGGGATCGGTGCTGCCGGCTGGACGGCGATCGGCGTCGTCGGCGCAGCCGTCGTCGGTGGAGTCGTTGCCGCCACGCAGAGCAGCAGCGGCGGCGGCGGTGACGGGCCGGGAAGCTGAAAAGCGTCTCTTCCTCATGACCGAGTCCCGAGGCGGCGCTTTTTTCTGAGCGTCGCCTCTCGCTCGTTCGGAGGCAGAGCGCAGCAGAAAAGTACAAAGGAACTTCGGTGTCTCTTCAAGCACTACTTCGTGTCGCACGCCCGGCTTCAACAGCCATGGCGATCTTTTGCCTCGCGACCGGTAGTGGTTGCACCGCCAAGTCTGCGGACTACGCCCGGTACGATCCGGGTACCGCTCAGGACGAAGTCGCCGAACAGGCTGAATCTTTCAACCAGCGTCTCGCGCTGGTTGCATCCCGCAAGCAGGGCAACGGCGAATACGAGATCGGTCCAGAGGATCTGATCGAGGTTACGCTGTTCGACATCGAAACCCGCGACGGCATTCCGCAGGTCGTGAGTGCGCGGGTATCGGGCGCCGGCTTCGTAACGCTGCCGCATGTCGGCCAGCTCGAGGCAGCCGGGCTTACTCCAATTCAGCTTGAGCAGCGTCTCAGGGACGTCTACAGCGAGTTCATACACGAGCCCCAGATCACTGTCTTTGTGCGGGAGTATCACTCGTACCAGGTTGCTGTCGTAGGGTACGTAAACAAGCCCGATGTTCTCCAGCTCCGCGGTCGCAGGAGTCTTCTCGAGGCCCTTGCGCTGGCCGGAGGCCTGAATGACGACGCTGGACGCACGGTGCGTCTGATCCGCGAAACCGATCAGCAGCTCGTGACGGAGATCATTGATCTCGACAAGCTGACCCGTCTCGGGAATCTCGACCTCAACCCGACACTGTTGCCCAACGACGTGATTAACGTTCCCCGTGCGGGTGTTTTCTACGTCGAGGGTGCGGTGCTCAAGCCGGGCGCTTACCCGCTCCTGCAGCAGACGACGGTGAGCCAGGCAGTGGCCACGGCAGGAGGCACGGACAGCGCGCTCTCGAACGACTGGCGGATGACGATTTACAGGAAGCGCGACGAAGGCCTGCGCGAAGCGATCGGGGTCGACATCGGCGCGATTCGCCGCGGCGAGATCGACGATATCGCACTTCTCGAAGACGACGTCGTCGTCATACCTGTCTCGGGGCCCAAATGGCTGTTTGACCGCCTCCTCACGGCTGTTCGAATCGGAGTGAACTACAGGCCGTAATCGCCCGTGGGCTCGTATGGTTATGAATCCGATAGATCCTGAAAACCAGTCCGGCGATATCGGCGTTCGGAATTCCGCCAGTCGGCCAGGACACGACGGAGCACTTCCCATGCATGGAGTGCAGAGGCCCAACGCCTTGATCCCGCCCACAGGTGCGGGGGGATTGAGCTATGGCGACGGTCGTGAGTTCAACCCTCGGGATCTGCTGAATGTTGTTCTTAGAAGACGCTGGACCGTCGCAGCGATGGTCCTCACGTGTTTGCTCACTGGCATCGTTCTGACTCTGACCGAAACGCCCATGTACACGTCGACTGCGCTACTCAAGATCGAGCCGGGCGGTCTACAGGTGATGGATTTCGACTCAGTCCAAGAGTCCAACGCGCAGGCGCAATCGTACTCCGACTTTTATCAGACCCAGTATGAGATTCTCAGTAGTCGGGCACTCGCCAGACGGACCATCGAGAATCTGGATCTCGGTACAAACTCTTTTCTCAACGGTGACCGGCAACGAATGTCTCTGATTCCCCGGGCAAAGAGATGGGTGCTTAGCTTCGCCCCAGCGCTCGGCGTCGAAAAAGAAAGTCCTCTTCACCGTGAGCAACGGCTCGTCGATCGCTTTCTTGAGGAAGTGATTGTAGCGCCACGTCGCAAGTCGTTTCTCGTCGAACTCTCGTATCAATCCCCGGATCCTGAGCTGTCTCGCAGTATTGCTAACACAATGGCGCATGAATACATCGATCTCACTCTGGATCAGGGTGTAGCAACTGCCGCGCAAGTTCGTGATTACATCCAAAAGCAAGTCGCCAAGGTCAAAGCCTCCCTCGAGCAGGCTGAAGAGGATCTGCAACAGTTTGCCCGTGGCCACGATATCGCAGCTCTCGAACAAGAAGAACGAGTAATTGATGAGCGTTTGGCCGACCTGAACACACGGCTGACCGAAGCGGAAGCTCACCGCATCGAGTTGGCCGCGCTCGATGAGCAGGCGCGAAGCGAGAATGCTCATGAAATCGCACCGCTCGTCAATAATCCGTTGATCAAAAGCCTACGCGAGCAGTACGCCTATGCAGAGGCGGAGCGGGCAGAGCTCAGCGCGCGGTTTACCAGCGCGTATCCCGATATTCAGAGATTGGATGCGCGTATAGCAGGACTTCGCAGCAATATTCGCGCAGAAGAGCGTCGGCTGCTAACGAGCATAGGTACGGATTTTGCCCAGGCCCAGCAAAGAGAGACGCTCTTGCGCTCGCAGCTTCAGAATCAGAAGGCGCTGGTTGCCAACTACGCAGAGAAAGCGATCGCGTTCAAGATTCATCAGAGAGAGGTGGAGACCACCCGGGCTCTTTACGAAGATCTTCTCCGCCGTATGAAAGAGGTGGAAGTTACGGAAGCGATAAGGGCGAGTAACATCACATTGGTTGATGCCCCCGAGTTGCCCCTGACCGCTTCCTCTCCGAACATCCCGGTGAACCTGGCCTTGGCCGTTCTGCTTGGAATTGTCGGTGGTTTGGGCCTCGCGTTCGGTCAGGAGTATCTCGATGACTCTTTGAAGACCCCCGATGACATCGAGCGCCATCTTCAGCTCGCAACTCTGGGAACGATTCCGGAGTTCGACCCGCTTGACGCTGATCCAGACACTGCGACCTTGTCGACGCCGGATCTCGAGGTTTGCCACCGACCAACATCGGCGGGTTCGGAGGCAATTCGAACTTTACGCGCTTCGCTCTTCCTCGCGGCACCAGGTGGTTTGCCAAGTCGCCTTCTCCTCACAAGTGCGCGGCCGAGTGAGGGAAAGACGTGTATCGCAATCAACGTCGCAGCGGCGCTGGCCCAGATGGGACGCAAGGTCTGTCTAATCGACTGCGACCTTCGCAGGCCACGTGTCAACAAGGCGCTGGGCATGAGCCTTTCGCCCGGGGTTACCAATCATGTTGCGGGCAACATCTCCCTCGACGAGATCATCCGTCCGAGTGTTCAGCCAGGGCTGGATATCATTACGGCCGGCCCGATTCCTCCGAATCCAGTCGATCTTCTTGATTCCGGAAACATGTCGACTTTATTGCGTGAACTCGAGGAGCGCTACGATCAAGTTTTGATTGATGCGCCACCTGCTCTGGGCTTCTCTGATGTTCCGATAATTTCCAAACAGCTTGGTGGCGGCTGTTTACTCGTGACGCGGTCAGGAGAAACCTCCAAGCGGCTCGTGCGGCAGGCAGTCGACTACCTGACGAGTATGCAGTCGAAACTACTTGGCGTGGTGCTCAATCGGATATCCACGAAAAGCGTAGGGTACTCCTACTACGGATATTACGGGTACTACGGCGACTACTACGCGAATCGCGAGGAGGACGAGACACTCAAGGTTGAAGTGGGGTGACGGAGTTCGAGAGGACTGGTGGACTCAGATCGTTCGTCTTCGGTGGTTCTGGCTGCGATACTCGCACTGACACTGCTCACAGCTGTCTTCAGTGCTCGTGAACTCGCTGCACTGAAGTCAGCATCGATGTCAGGCCTGGATCGCGTCGTTGGGCTCCAGCGCTCGGCAGCACTGTCTCCTCGAAATTGGCGGTATCAGCTGGAGCTCGCGCAATTGAGCGCGGCCGTGGGGCGGCAAGAAGACGCACTCACTCTGTATACGAAAGCCCTCACTGAGTTCCCTGCTTGCGGAATCTGCTGGATCGGTCTTGCCGAAACACGAGATGCAATGGGGCACGATCCGTTCGCCGCAATCGCGAATGCTTCCCGTTTCGGCAGATCGATAACGACTGTCCGGACTCGTGCAGCTGTTCTTCAGAGTAAGCATAATCGCCATCAGGCGGCAGCGTCAGAATTCAGCGCAGCTTTGGGTGGGCGCGCAAAAGATGAGAAAGAGTTTCTCTTGCTTCTTACCCGAATCTACCCGACGGATTTCATTCTTCGTGAAATTGTAACCGACGCTGAGATAGCGTCGTTCTTCGATTTTGCGCGTGCCCATCTCCCTGTTGAGGATGTG
>CAXQPB010000168.1:0-18231 GCA_964225545.1 Candidatus Nitrosopumilus sp.
GTCAATGGCGACGTCGCCCGTGAAGCTGCCCCCGACCGTCGCCACGAAGCGATAGCGTACGTTCGCCTGGGGACTGAGCTCGAGGACTTCATTGCGCCATACATCAGCGCTTGCGCCGTCGGAGGTCCACAGCGTGACACGCGCTGCGGTATCGCAGGATATCTCCTCAAGACTCAGCGGCTGGACCGTGTCACCAAAGGAGTGGTACCAGAACGAAATTGTAGATCCGGGCGAGGTGTCGACCGGCATCGACGTGAGAAACGCCTGATTGCCGGACACTCGCGGAGATGACGTTTCGATGTAGTAGTATCCACCGTCCTCGGTGCCGCGAGTGTGATCGACCGCAGGCCCGGTGCCCGAGGACGCGGTTGGCCCAATGGCAATCGTCCAGTCGAAATCATCCTCTCTGTCGCTGTGGTCCCAGCCGCACCCGAAGATCTCGAAATCGCAGCTGAGTTTTGCTGCGCAGGTTTCCGCTTCGTGCGGCCGGCTGCCGGCGTCACAGGCGGCCTCTGCGCCGCACGCGCCGCTGCTGTTAATACAATGGGCCACTCTCGAGCGACCGGATTCGGCGCAGCCGGTCTTGCAGCGACTCCAGTTTGTGGGTTTCCAGTAGGCGGAGCCGGTGGCTGTCGTGTCGAAACAGAAATCTCGATAGTAGTTCGCGCTGGCATCATCGCCAGGGCTCAACGCGCGGCGGTTTCCTATCTGGATCGGGCCGTTGATTGCCTGCCAGTCGCTGTACTGCGGTTCGTTGGGCACGATCGTCGGTTCGTCGTTTACCGAGAACGAAGTTCCTCCGTAGTGCATGATCGAGCCGTAGTCATACGGCCCGTCGTCGAACGCCGAGCCTGGGCTGTATTTGTTGAAGTTGTACTCACGTCCGGGCGTGATGTTCGCGTAATTGATCGTGACGTAGGTGTCACGATCCTGCCGGCTTTGTTCGTGATAGTAGCCGAGTGCGTGTCCGATCTCGTGGACCGTCGATCCGAAGCCGCAACCGCCGCTGCTGAGGAGCCGGATCGATTGCGAGCCGCCGACGCGACCCACCGATGACGAGCACCCGCTACCGGCCCGGAAAACGACGTAGTCCGACTCGACCGTCCGCGGAATAACGCGGATACCGGAGACGTCATTCCAGTGGCGGATGGCCTCTTTGATGTCTTGGAACGCGGCGGGTGCGGACTCCTCCGCGAGTGAAGAATCAATGGTATATGGCAATGTCGCATCCGGCCAGGATGCCAGTCGCAACGCGCCTTTCGGCACCAGTCCGGCAAGTGCATATCCGAGTGCCCCCGCGGGCGTGAAGGTCCAGTTTCCCACGCTGTCCTGGCGGCACGAACCCACGTCGATGTCGCCCTCGTACAGAGCCACGGTACCGTCGAGCTCGAGCACCGTACACAGCACGTCGGGGTCGGACGACAGATACGGCAACTCGAAAGCGCCTGAGTCGCCCGCGCTTGTATGGAGAAGAGCGACGAGCAGCGCGATTGGGGACAGCCGTTTCACGCCAAAACTATTCTTCGCGGTTCCGTTCAGCATCTGTCCGCTCATTCGAGTCGCTGACTTTCGGGGATGTGACTGTATGTGCCCAAAGCGGAAAGGTCTCGCAATCCTCGAACGCTATCACGCCAGCAGCACTCTTGGACAACCGATATTTGCACGCGGTGCGGATGATCGGATTACCTGCTTGTGCCTCGAAGGTGACGACCGACCCCATTCGGGTAGGTCAAGGCGTCTCCATTCTCTGTCTTTGAGTTGTCTGTGGCCGCGCGTCAGACTGACCGCTGTGCGGTGATGCCCGTGCTGTGAGCCGACGCCATCCGACCGTGCCACGTGAGCCGGAGAACGGACAAGAGGCAACATGAAACAGAACGGAGATAAACGCGGAATGTTCAGTGATACGCTTTGCTGCGGCGGAACCCGCAGCTTTCGGCTCGCGTTGATCGGCGCGGTCGCCGTCAGCGGCTTCCTGCTGACATCGAGCCATTCCGCCTTTGCACAGACGCGAGCGCAGACTTCAGATGAGGTTGGACCGCCGGAAAGGCCCACCAACCGCAAGCTGCGAACAATGAACGAGCTACGCCAGCAGCGCCGAGAGGACGCACAGAAAGCGCAGTGGGTCGATCGCGGGTATGGACACTCTATGTCCGCCGGCGAGATCAATTCACGCGGCGCGTATTACTCGGAGGGGGGTCGTGCGACCTACAACACGGGAGGCAATGCGCTGGGTCAGAACGGATCTGCTTTTCCTAGCGACGGCGGAGTGGCCTTCCCGACCGTGCCGAACAACCGCTGATCGATTCCGCACAGCCTCTGGCCGCGTGCCGGGCTGAACCGAAAACAACGACGGCTGACCCGCGACAGCGGGTTCTGCAAGCTCCGTGGCCGCGACAGTCAGATGCGCGTCCACGCCGCCGGCGTGGAAGCGCAGGAATCGCACAGTCCCCCCCCCGTTCGGGTCAGATTGTATCTATGCGGCGATCAATCGTGCTCCAGGCATTGGTCATAGGTAAAACCGCCGGGCTACGGTATTCCCAGCAACAGGCGACGTCTGCACGACGATTCGCTGCACTGCCGTCAGAAGGGAGGACCAGAGTTCATGCCGAACACCATTTCAAGACTACTACGTTTTACGTCCTTTGCTGCTGCATCCCTCGCGCTCGTGTTGTGCGCGGGTGCGGCCCACGCCCAACCGGTCGAAGTGCTGCTGACCAATGATGACGGTGTCGATGCGCCCGGATTGCAGGCTGTATTCGACGCTCTGCAGAGCGTATCCGGAATCAACGTGACGGTGGTCGCGCCTGCCGGCAACGCGAGCGGTACCGGCTACGGCTTTGATACGACGTTTCCGGGAGGCGTCTTTCATGTCGACAGCGCGACGCTGCTGAGTGACGGCGTCAACACCGGGTACGGTATCTCACGCGAGGATGAGGATCTTACCGAGACGACGACTCAGGAAGTCTCTGCATCACCCGCCGATTGCATACGCTGGGCCCTCGACCAGCTCTACCCTCCAGAGGAACACGGAGCGATTCTGGTAGTCTCCGGAAGCAACCGCGGACAGAACTACGGCAAGCTCGGCACGCTTGCCTCCGGAACCGTCGGCGGTGCGGGCACGGCGAGGCAGCTCGGTGTCGGGCGTGCCATCGCTGTCTCCCAGGGCCTCAGCATCAGCAGCAGTCTGATCGGTGTCAATCCTGCCGAATACACGGCTGGCGGTCAGTTCATCGCCAATCTCGTACAGGCGATCGTCAACGGCGATAAATCCGTGAAAAAGTTGGATAAGGCGATGGAGAACGGGGCCTTCCTCAACGTCAACATACCGCCGAACATCGGTAACGCGCCGCCGCTTGTGGGCGCGCTTGTTACCAAGGCCCTGGCGGATCGGGCGATTGTCACCACGTACACCGAGTCCACAACGGTCGATACCACCACAGACTACACGATCGACTTCGATTTGAGCTCCCTCGAGACGCTCGGGCCGGACGCCGAAGCCTATTCGATCAAAACCGACGTCGGTGCAGTGGCTCGCAGCTACATTTCGGTTCAGCCGATTTTTGTTGCGCGCAGTGCGAAAGGCGGAGGCAAGATCGACGAGAGTCTGCTGACCAACGTAACACCGTAGAGGTCTCGCTGCGCGGGGTGGCCGCTTCACGGCCGCTCCGGCGCAGCGCTGGCGGTCAGACACGAGTGCGGACGCCTATTCGCCGTCGCCGCCGCCGCCGATCGCAGCGAGAACCGCGTCTGCGACCTCACTCGCGATGATCTCGTACCCGTAGCGGTTGGGGTGACAGCATGTGTCGCGGTAGACAGGCTCGGGGGTGTCACGGTAGACGAGCGTCAGGTCGTGAAAGTCGACGCCGTCGCGCGTCAACTGCTCGCCCTCCTCGCGAAGAAGGGGATAGCCGCGTACCACCGGCGAGCGGTAGATGTGATCTTTCCGAAACGCGGTACGTTGCTCGACCGGCGTCAGCTCTCTTCCTGGTTCGTAGTACTGATTCGGTTGGAGCAGGTGGATGTACTTGATGCCGCTCGCGTCACAGAGGCCCTTCATCAGTCTTGAACTGCGACCCCAGTGTTCTACCAGCTTGGCGTCGAGCAGCTTCCAATCACTCGAATCGAGCTTAGGCCCCCTTGCTGTGAATCCAGCGGACACCGCCGGCTTTGTCTTCATGACCTGCTGAGTCGCTGACGCGATCTGTTCCTGGAAGGACGCGTCCCGAGTGCGCCAGATCAGATTGCGGATGATACTGAGCGACGGATAGCCGGATATGCGTCGTGCCCACTCGCGACGACGCGTCTCCAGAACGGCGATCTCGCCATAGAGTGCGACCATGCCGGGGTCGCTGAGGCCAGCCGTTTTGATGCGCCATCCGCGAGGGTAGTAGGGGTTCACTCCCGAGGTCAGGTTCTCAGCCCATGGCAACGCGACCTCGTTGAAGCCGTCGAGGTTGACGACAACATCATAGTCGGCGCCAAGAGACAGCAGGTAACTGAGCGCGGCCAGCTGTTGCGGCTGCTTGTAGCCGCCGAGTGCGTAGACGAAAAATTCTGAAGAGTAGCCGGCTTCAAGCAGTCGTGCCGCAAGTACCTGCCTGCCGCTGAGGATCGTCCCCTCAGCAAACGAACCACCAAAGAAGGCGATTCGCAGCGGCTTCGCTTTGCCTGCCGTGTTGGGGGCACGTCGCTTCAGGGGGTCGGCGCGAGAGACATGAAAACCGAGCGGCGAGGTGTAGGCCGATCGGTCCGGGTCGTGTACGAATCCAAGGTAGGGGTGTATGACGTCGACCGCGCGCCCCGCCTTTTGCGGAGGTTCACCGTCGGCGCGCGCAGCATCAGCAGCTGACTCTGTCCGCGCCGCCGCAGTCATTTCCTGGTCGACCGCAGCAAGTGGAAACAATTCGCCATGCGTGACGGCGTAGCCGATATGCGCAACGACCTCAGCGAGCACGACCGTGCTTGTCGCCGCGACAGTCCAGAACAACAGGCGTTTCCAGATTGGCATCACCGCCCCCAAAATCTCACCGAATGCTCTTCAACAGGACCGCATACACCCAAATCGAAGTGCCTAGGCAGGGATCGTATCAGCGCGGCCGGACCGCGCCCCCCCTTCTCAGAATAAATCACGCAGAACTCCAGTCGCTCACGAGTTGGCCAATTTCGCGCTGTCGCACATCGGGATCCTCATGTCCGCATAGGGGAAACTACGTATTCTCAGCGTAAAAAGGAAAAAAAGTGTGTTGAATGGGCTACAGTCGCCTTGTTAGCAGTACGAAACCAAGGTCGTGAGGCGCCTTCGCCCGGGGGCAAAACAAATCCATCGCGGTCAGTGGGAGGTCAGGGATGAAACAGTTTGTGAGCCGATTGGCGTGGACAGCGGCAGCGTTCCTCATCGTATCCGGATCAACTGCGGTCCCGGCGCAGGCCCAGACGTGCGCCAGCGTCTGCAACCAGATTCAGCGTGTCTGCAAGGGCTCCGCCAAAGGCGAGTTCAATGCAACAAAGATCGAATGCAAGCAGAACATCGGCAGCTGTCTCGATGACTGCGTCGCAAACGCCGCAACGTGCCCCGGTGATTGTGACACCGCCAACTCGACGTGCCTGGCAGCTTGTGCAACGGCGCCGGATATCCCGGCGTGCGAGGCGGACTGCGCTGCATCTCTCGTCCAGTGTCTGGACGATTGCGAGAATTGCGATGTCAACTGCAAAGAGGCCGGCAAGCAGTGTCAGATCGACGCCAAGGACGCACGCGATCAGACTCGCGAGCTTTGCTCGGGCATTCGCGACACCTGCAATGGCTCGTGCGTCGACCCCATCAATCGCAACTGCGTAAGCGGCTGCAAGCGTGATGAGCACTCGTGCCGCGGCGACGCCAAGCGCACCGAGGGAACCTGCAAGAAGTCCTGTGCGAAGGGCGCGGGGCGCGGGCAGTGCATCGCTGAGTGCCGCCGGGTCGGAAATACGGCCCAGAAGGCGTGCCAGGACGTAGCGACCACCTGCTACGCGGAATGCGCAGGTGTCGACCTGACGCCCACGCCGACCACAACGATGCCGTAAGCACACACCCGTACCAGCCCTGGGTGTTCGCAGGGCGTCTTACATCAGGGGCCGCGAGGACAACGTCTTCGCGGCCCTTTGTGTATTCTGCTGCAGGCCCACCAGTTACGCCCAGCGGCCACGCCCAGCGGCAATCGCGGCTGAGCTGTCTGGTGTCGAGAATGTGTCGCGGCAGCATGGCGACCGGGAGACGGCGACATGCAGTTGCGCACCGCGGAACTCAATCCCGACACCCCGGAACCTGCCGGCGGGTCCCTGAAAGAGTGAGTCGCTCAAACGCTCGCAGGCCGGCGGCATTGGATTTGCTTGCCCGTCCACGGAGATGAAGGCTCTACAGACAATCCGGAAAGCGTTCTTCATTCGAAAAGCCGACAGCGAGAGGGGCGACAGGCGAGACCGCCAGCGCGGCGCTGTCGTCGCTTATGTGGCGGTCATTCTGCCCGTGATCCTCGGCGGGCTCGGACTCGCAATCGACAACGGGCGGCTGTACGCAGCTCGCCGGCAAATGCAGACAGCGGCCGATGCTACAGCGATCGCCGCTGCGCACGAGTGGCGACAACAGAACCATAAAACCTATGCAGACGAAGCCCTCGATGACGCATTGCTGAACGGTTACGCCGCCGGGCCCGATACAGAGATCCAGATCAACACGCCGCCGGTTCGTGGCCCTCGGGCAGGCGATTCCGAATATGTCGAGGTCATCATTCGCGAACAGGTTCCGCTGTACTTCATGCGGGCGTTCAGCCGCACTTCGACCGTCGTTGAATCTCGCGCCGTCGCAGGGCTGGTTCCCACCGACGCGTGCATCTACATCCTGGACCCGGTTGCCTCCAACGCGCTGCTCGCCGCAGGCGACGCCAGGCTTACGCTCGAAGGCTGCGGTATCCACGTCAACAGCATTCATACAACGGCGGCCCGAACGATGGGCGGCGGGGAGATCAGCGCGAGCGCGATCGGCGTAGCCGGAAACTACAGTGGAACAGGATTCTTCCCCACTCCGCAGACCGATGTGTATCAAACACCGGACCCGCTCGCTGATCTGCCATCGCCGGCGGTCGGTGCCTGCACGTCATCAGAACCGCTCGTGGTAAAGACAGAGATGACGATAGACCCAGGTGTCTACTGCGGAGGCATCGAGGTCAGCGGCACCGGCGACCTGACTCTCAACGCAGGCATGTACGTAATCAACGGCGGCGGACTCAAGGTGCAGGCCAACGGAGATCTCACCGGTGAGAACGTGATGATTTACGTCACCGAGGGGGACGACTACGGTTTTGAACCGGTTGTCTTCGCTGCGACGTCGACCAGCATCCTGAGCGCGCCGACTTCCGGATCGTACAAGGGGATTCTTTTCTTCCAGGATCGCGTGATCGACAGTACAAAAGAGGCCGTGTTCGCCGGCACACCGGACACCCTGTTCACAGGCGTGCTGTATTTTCCCAACGCGGACATCCGATACGTAGGCACCTCCGGTACGATCGCGCAGGAGTCGTTGCTTCTTGCCAGAACGGCCGAGTTTCGCGGGACCGCGGACGTGAGGATGTTCGCGCGGGATGCCGATATCCTCCCGACTGCATTGGCTGTCGCGCGAGTGGTCGAATGAACCGCCATGGAAGCGCGCAGGCATCGTAGAGGCAGTGAGGGCAGTGTGACCGCGGAGCTCGCGGTCATGCTGCCGATTCTGTTGCTTGGGCTTGTCGGGCTTGCCGACTTCGGTAGAGCAACCATGGAGACGATTACAGTCGCAAACGCCGCCCACGCAGGCGCGAAGTACGGGTCTCACAGCACCTACCACATGACGGACATCGTTGGGATACGGTCCGCAGCGCTCGCAGAGATGCAGGAAATGAGCGATCTCGAACGCGTCTCGATCGACGCCGCACGCTATTGCGCCTGCCCCGACGGCGCACTTGTCAGCTGCGCGGACGGCGTGTGTGGGGAAACCGCTGAGTTGCGACGTACATACGTACGCGTCCGTGTAGAGAAGTTGTTTGAAACGGTGTTCACTTACCCCGGTGTGCCTGACGTGATCATACTCTCGCGTGAAGCACATGTTCGGGCGCGATGACAACGGCGATGTCTGGCCTGTCGAAAGCGCGCGAGCGTGGATCCTCCAGTGCGGAACTGGCCATTCTGTTGCCTCTGTTGCTTCTCACCACTGTCGGGATTGTCGACTTCGGCCGGATCGTGTCGGCCAGGAACATGTTGAGCAACGCAGCGCGCGATGCGACTCGATACGCCTCGGTCAGAAGCATCGACAGCGAAGACCCGGCGACGCATGAAACGATACGGGAGCGGGTGATTTCGGGCCTCGAAGTTCTCGACCCTGCGGCACTGGAGGTCGAAACGATCTGGTTGCCGACGAATGCGCCGGGCAACTCCGTCCAGGTAAGGCTGGCCTACCAGTTCGAACCGATCTCGCCCGTCATGCCGATCGGTCTGAGGAGGCTGTCAGCGTCCTCAACGTTGATCATCTCATACTGACAGCCTGGTACGGATCTTCCCGGCCGGAGCGGCATGCTCCGCTGGCGTGGTCGGCGTCAGTCGAGGATCTCGATCTCTTCGATGACCTGCTCGCTGCCAAGACCGGAGTAGGTGATCGCCACGCTGCGGGTCTCTGCAAGGTCCAGGAGGCCCGCAGATTGGCCGCCTCGCGTGATCACCGAGTCACCCGCGAGCTTGAAAGAGTGGTCCTGCTCGGTGCCGTCTGTCAGAACGACCGACATCGTCAGAGGATTGACGTATTTCACCGTTCCGCTGATACGTCGGCCGGCGAGGCTCTTCCCCACCTTCGACGCGATGTCGCGAGCGGCGCGGGTATCGTCGCCGATCCGATCACGGTCGAGCTTGACGGCGTACTCGTCATGCGCCGGTTTGGTGATCTCGAACCAGTCTCGGAAGTAACCGACGACGGCGAGAATCAGCGCCAGGACGGCGACGAAATTGAAAAGCCTCAGCATGTCCGGGAGCGGACGCCCGCGGGCGCCCGTTCCCATAATGAAGGATCGCCGGCTGCGGCGCGAATTTCAGCGCGAGACTGCGTCAAGATGAAGAAAATTGCGTGGTGAACGCTCTAAATCTCCAGTCCTCTTAAAGCGGACGAATTTCCTGTACACTTCCGCTCCGCCGGTTGCCCGCCGGGCGGAAGGAAAAATACGCGAGCGAGCCGTTATGGAGACAAAGTCGAAAGCCAGCGGGATTACACTGCTCATGGCGCTGATCCTCGTACAGGTCGGCTGCACTTTGCCGAAACCGTCAGAGCCGAGTCCATCTTCACCGCCGCCGGTTGCAACACCGCCTGTGGCGCCTGAGACGAGCTCAGAGCCGGTCGCGGCGCCCGGGCCCGGCGGGCCGTCCCCCACGGGCCCGGAGGCCAGCCAGCGGCGCGCAGAGAGCGAACCGGAGCGTGCTCGGCGGGAAACGACTGAGGCGGAGGCCGAGGCGGCTCTCGAACGTGCACGCGCCGATCAGGTCGCGCTGGAAAATGCAGAACGGGATTTTCGAGTTCAGCGCGAAGCCGGCGCCCTCGACGGCAGCGAAGCGTCGGACTACGCAGTCTACATCGCAGGGCTGCGGCGAAAACTGGCTGAGGACTGCCTCGAGCTGCTCGAGCGCGACATCGAGATTCCCGAAGATCTGGACTGCGACCTTGTGCGCACCGAGCAGGTGGCAGCCTCGCGCGAGCAAGCCGCGACCCGCGGACGCTCGAGTGCGGAGATGACCCGCGAGCTCGATGAGGAGCTTCGCGAGTCCCTTGGTGAGTTCGACGAAGCAATGATCCGCGGTCCGATACGCGTCGGCGACAGGCGTGGCAACGCCCCGGCTGGCAGGGGCTATGAACCTGACGGTTATGGCGACCCGGCTGGCGCCCCGGCTGGCGATGCAGCGGCGAGCGCGACTGAACCGACATCGGCAGCAGGCCAGGACTCCGATAACGACGACACGCAGAACGAAAGCGAACACGCGGCGCTCGGCGATCGCGGGAAGAACGCGCCTTCGGAGAAGAAGCGGGACGCAGACATGGTGGACGATGACGACATCGTAGCGCGCCAGCTGCGTGAGGCTGCGGAAAAAGAGACCGACCCGGCGCTCAAAGAGAAGCTCTGGGAGGAATACCGGAGGTACAAGAAGGGCGTGTCGTAAAGACCGCTCGAGCGGCAGGGCGAGTACACGGTGTCAGTCGAAGATCGAGATCAGACCGGGTCGCCGCACGCTACCCGATTGCAGCCGCCGGATGGCGAGGTGCGAGCGCAAACCCGCCGCGCGCCGGTATTGGTCTGGCTGGCCGCGGCGCTGCTGTCGGCGCTCGCCGCGTCGGTCGTGTTTCTGCTTCCGGCATTGGTTGCCGAGCCTGACGAACCATCGGAAGTTTCGAGTTCTATCGACAGCGCAGAGCCGGCGGTGATTCGATCCGCAGGCATCGCTGACGGGTCCCGGCACGACGCGGAAGTTGAACTGCAAAGGTACCTCAAGCTGCGCGCACGGCTGGAGATCGATGGTGCCGACAGGTGGGGGGAGCCCGAGTGGAGCGAATCAAATGGGCTTGTCGGGCACGGCGATGGTCTTTTCGGGCGCAGCGACTACGACGCTGCACGGCAGGCGTACGGAAACGCGACGGAACTGTTGACGAGGCTCGCGCAGTCGCGTGAGAACCGGCTGACCGACGCCTTGCAGGCAGGTGATAGTGCGCTGGAAGGCGACCGAAGCGCGCACGCAGAGGCCGCCTACACGATGGCGCTGGCGATCGACCCGGAGAACGAGGCTGCGATCAAAGGACTGGCGCGGGCGAGTGTGCGCGATGCCGTGCTCGGACACCTCGCCGCTGCTTTAAAAGCGGAGCGTCGCGGGGAAATGGCAGAAGCACGAACGCAGTACGCGGCGGCGCTGACTTTGGACCGTGAACACACGGTTGCCGCGGACGGGCGGGCGCGAGTGTCCGCCGCGATCGACAAGCACACATTCGACGCGGCGATGACGGCCGCCCTCGACGCGCTTGACGACGGACGAATAGCGGACGCACGCGAGGCGCTGGACGCGGCGGCAGATGTCCAACCCGACGCACCCGCGATAGCCGATGCGCAGCGCAGGCTCGCGCAGAAGGTTCTGGAGCGGGACGTCGCGGCTTGCCGGAGTCGCGCTGCTCGATACGAGAGGGAAGAGAAGTGGGGTGCTGCCATTGAACAGTACGAGAAAATGCTCACGCTCGTCGCAACCTCCGGATTCGCGATCGAGGGCCTGCAACGGACGCGTGCGCGCAAGAAACTGAATGAGCAGGTCGGGTTTTACCTCGACGACCCCAAGCGCTTGTATTCGTCTGAGCGGCTTGCGCATGCGTCGTCATTGGTAACCGACGCGTCACCGCTCGACGCGTCGGAACCGGTGCTCGCATCGGCAGTGAAACGTCTCGCCGTTCTGATCGCTGAGGCATCACGGCCACTCGACCTCACGATTCGGTCAGACGGGCTTACCCGAGTCGCCATCCATCACATTGGAAGGCTCGGGCAGTTCGAAGAACAGCGGGTCGAACTCCTTCCGGGGCGCTATACGGTGGTCGGTGAACGGGAGGGCTATCGTGACGTCCGCCACGTGATCGAGATCCGACCGGGGGACGATTCGGTAAATCTCGAGGTCCGCTGCGAGGAACCGATTTGAGCCGCCTTCTGATCGTTCGAGATGCGCGCGGTGAGCGACGCGGAGATGAGACATCGTTTCCTGTCTCACTGGGCGGGGCAGGTGCAGACGTCGAGATCGCAGGCTGCGGCGACGGTGTTGTCGCCCTCATCGCTCTGTCGGGCGGTCATGCCTTTATCCAACCGACCGGCGAAAGCGCCGACGTATTCCTCAATCGCGAGCACTTGAGATCCTCGAAGTGGCTCAAGTCCGGTGATCGGATCGAAGCCGCATCGACGACACGCAAACGGGCAGGGGGCAGGGAGTCTGCATCGGCGCCCACCTCCGGGCAGGCTTCAGACGAGATCGGCGAAGTCGTGTGGAAAGTAGAGGGCGACCAGATTGTCGTGTCTTCGGGCCTGCGCAGGCGTGAATCAGTATCCCCACCGAGCGAACCTCCGCCGCTGAACTCCGCGGCACGGCCGGACTCGCCTCATCCAGACCTGAGAGGCCGGCATCCGGGCCGGCATCCGGGCCAGGCGACGGGCCAGGCCGCGAGCCAGACCGGGGCACTCGGCACGGCCGGCGGATCTGCCGGAAGACACAGGCTCGCCACGGCGATCCTCGTGACTCCCGCGCTTGTTGCGGCCTACCTTGCGATCGCCACGCCGGTGGTGATCGAGGTCGAGCCTGTGCCCGAACAACAGTCGCTCCGAGGTATCCCACCACCGATCCCGCTGATGGGACGCTATCTTGCGCTCCCCGGGACATACGCATTTCGCGCTACGCGAGAGGGGTATCACCCGCTCGAACGGAAGGTCGAAGTCGGATTCGAAGAGAGAGTTGATGTCGAAGCGAAGCTGCTCGAGCTGCCGGGCTCCGTCGAGCTTGTGCTCCGGCCGGGTACGGCACACCGGTCGCTGCGTGTGATGATTGGAGAGGACGAGCAGCCGCGGGGAGAAGATGACCGCTGGCAGATCGCGCGCGGCCGGCACACGCTGCGCCTGGAGACCGAACGCTATCTCCCTCACGAACTGGAACTCGAGGTCGACGGCTTCGGACAAAGGCAAACCCTGGAGGTGACGCTGGAACCGGCGTGGGCGAATGTACGATTTGAGAGCGACCCGAGCGGCGCGACCGTCACCGTCGATGGCGACGAAATCGGTCGAACGCCAGTCGACACGGAGATCCTCAACGGAGAGCCGACGATCGTCGTCAGCCGCGAGGACCGCAAGCCGGTGACACTGTTCCCGAGAATCAAGGCTGGAGATACACTGCGGCTCACGAATATAGTTCTCGATCCGCTCGATGGCTATCTGGCCATCACGAGCGAGCCAACCTCGGCGACCGTCACGGTCGATGGTGCCTATGCCGGCGTGACGCCGGTTCAGATCGCGGTCCGCCCGGATGTCGAACACGAGGTTCGCGTGAGTGAACCCGGTTACGCTGCAGCAACGAAGCGTGTGAGCACCTCTTCCCAGGAGGAGTCGGCAGTCGCGATGGTTCTCAGCCCTGAGTACGGGACGGTATTCATGACCGCCACGCCCGCCGATGCGAGGCTCAGTGTCGATGGACGCGAGCTGGGAGCTGCCACTCGCAGGCTCCGACTCACCACCCGCCGGCACGAGTTGACGATCTCGCGTGAGGGGTATCAGACGAAGATGTTGTCCGTGACGCCGAGTGCCGGCCTCAGCCAGACCCTCGAGGTCGATCTCGTGACCCTCGACGCGGCTCGAAGCGAGGGTGTGACCACCGCAGCCGGCCAGCGTCTGCGCCTGATTCGACCGGAGGGGGAGTTCCTCATGGGGTCCTCGCGACGCGAGCCGGGTCGGCGGGCAAACGAGAGTCGCCGGCGCGTCGTCCTGACGCGCGACTTCTATATTTCCGAGACCGAGGTAACCAATGCTCAGTTTCGGCAGTTCAGAGCCGCCCACGACGCCGGGACCGAGGATGATGCAACGCTTGATGGAGACGACATGCCCGCTGCGCGCGTGAGCTGGGAGGATGCCGCCCGTTATTGTAACTGGTTGAGTTCGCGCGACGGGCTGGATGCCTATTATCAGGATCACGGCAACACCGTGGTGCCCGTTCAGCAGCTCGGCAACGGTTATCGCTTACCGAGCGAGGCCGAGTGGGCGTACGTCGCTCGTATCGCAGGGCGTACGTCTCCCGCGCGATACCCGTGGCAGAGCGGGGCAGCCGGTTCGTCTGGCGAAACCACGTATCCCCCTCCCGCGCACGCCGGCAACTTCGCTGACGCATCAATCGCCGATACGCTCAGCATCGTCGTGCCGGGTTATAACGATGGCTATCGTGGCGCAGCACCGGTCGCCAGCTATGCTGCCGCGCCAGCCGGAATGTATGATCTGGCAGGAAATGTATCGGAGTGGACCGGAGATTATTATGCTGTGTATCCGGGAGAAGAGACCGAACTCGTGAGCGATCCCACGGGTCCGGCGCAGGGGGAGCACCGCGTTGTAAGGGGGTCGAGCTGGCGGCACGGCGCCACGAGTGAACTGCGGGCCAGTTATCGTGACTACAGCGACAAACCCCGCGCAGACATCGGCTTCCGGATCGCCCGCTATGCAGACTGAGCGCACCTCATCGGGATTCGCCCGCGTGTTCGGCGCTCCTGCAATTGCCGTGGCCGTTGCCTTTCTCGCCGTTGCGGGGCTCCCGGCGTTCTGTGCCGGCCAGATCACAACCGGAGAACCAACCCCGTCGCGGCAGGCCCAGGCCCATGCCCAAGACCCGAAACAGGGACAGCGCCAAGGCGAGGAACAGCCTGCAGGTTCCACGAGTACGCCGACGCCGGATGGGGCGAAAGCAGGGCAGTCCAGTGAAGCGGGCAAAGCCGGCGGCGCGGGTGATCGCGAGAAAGACGTGTTCGTGCCGAGTGAGAAGATACTCGCAGACAGCGTCGTGCCTTTTCCGGTCGACATCTGAGAGAGGAGGTAGCGGTGAGAAAAGCGTTTCCCGTCGAGCTCGTATACCAGGTCTTCTGCCTGCTGACGGCGTTCATTGTCGTCCATGGAGCCTATGTGCTGGCGGTGCGACCGAAGGCGGAGGCGTTTCTCGAGCGCGAAGCCGCTGCCATGAAAGCAGACCCTGACAGAATCGAGCAGGATTCGTTTCTTGTTGTGATCAAGGACTACGAGCAGGAAGCCTGTTTCATCCTGATGCTCTGGGCCATGGCCATTCTCGGATTCAAGTCCGTAACCACGTATCGAGAGCAACGTCTATTGGAGTCGGACCTGCTCGGGCTTCCCGAGTCGATGCCCATCGGTCGCGAAGACACCCGGGAGCTTCGCGCGCGGATCGAGGCACTACCCGACGCGGAACACGAGATGTTGCCGGCGCGGGCGCTTCTGACAGGGGTCGAGCGCTATGCCGCGACAGGGAACATTCAGGATGTATCAACCGCGACAAGGAACGTATGCGAATCGGAGGGCGAGCGTCTCGAATCGGAACTGTCGATCATCCGCTACATTGCCTGGGCGATCCCCTCGGTGGGATTCATCGGCACCGTCCGAGGAATCGGAGACGCCCTGAGCCAGGCTCATCGCGCGGTACAAGGCGATATCACGGGCGTGACTGCGAGCCTGGGAACGGCTTTCAACTCCACGTTTATCGCGCTCGTGATCAGCATCGTGCTGATGTTTCTGATTCACCAGTTGCAGCTCATGCAGGAACGACTGGTGCTGGACACCGAACGCTACGTGGACAGCTGTCTGATTCGGCGTTTGAGGAGCTGAACGGAGTCCGCCGTGCAGCGCCGCAGTGTCACGCCGTTCTCGCTGTCGTTCCTCGACATCATGTTCTGTGGTTTCGGTGCTGTGGTTCTACTCGTACTGATCATGAATGCGGACGCGGTCAATCAGCGTGAGCAAGTCTTCGCCGACCATCGAGCGGAGATAGTCCGGCTCGAGCGCGAAATGATCGTCGCAACGGACGTGCTTCTTGAAGCGCGCGGAGAACTCGAGGCAGTGGATTTTCAGCTCGAGAGTCATCGGGCGAGCGCGCTCGCGACACGGATGGCGATTGAGAAGACGGAGCGCGAAACGGCAGGGCTGGAGTCGCGTACAGCCGCGCTGCGTGAACAGAACAGCGACGCCAACAGCGCCTTGCGAGAGCTGGCGCAGAAGAAAACCGACGCGCAGGAGAAGGCGGCAGACCGCGAACGTGGGCGACAGATCCATGAGGTTACCGGAGATGGGGAGCGGCAGTATCTGACCGGACTGCGGCTCGGTGGTCGCCGCATTCTGGTGTTGCTTGATGCGTCGGCGAGTATGCTCGACGAGACGATCGTCAATGTGCTCCGCCGCAGGAATATGCCGGAAGCGGACAAACTGCGCTCGCCGAAATGGCAACGAGCGGTCGCGACCAGCGAATGGATTATCGCCAATCTCCCGCGCGACATACGTTTTCAGGTGTATGCATTCAATGCCGTAGCCGGGCCTGCAGTGTCGTCGAGTCTGGGGACATGGATGGAAACCGGTCGCGAGGACGACGTGAAGGGGGTTGTGGAGGCACTGCGCGCAATCGTCCCGAAAGGAGGGACCAGTCTCTATAACGCGTTCGACGCCGCTGCGAAGATGGCGCCGCCGCCGGATAACATCATATTAGTAACGGACGGACTGCCGACGCAGGGTGCGGGTAAGCCCGGAGGCACTACCGTTACCGGTGAGCAGCGGCTCGCACATTTCGGCCGCGCGAAGAAGGAACTCCCAGCGCGTGTGCCCGTGAACACGATCCTGTTTCCGATGGAGGGGGATGCGTACGCGGCTGCGGCCTTCTGGAAGCTGGCTGTCGTTACCGAAGGGTCCTTCCTCACGCCCGCGAGGGATTGGCCGTGAGTCGTGGTCGGAAAAAACGTGACATCGACATCTCGAACCTGTCCTTCCTCGATGTCGTCTCTTGCGGCTTCGGCGCGATCATTCTGTTGCTGGTCATCGTAAAGGTCTCGGAGCCGGGCGTCATCGAAGGGCTGGCGGCGAATCTCACAGCCACCGTTACGCAGCTGAGCGAACAGTTGCCGAAGACACAGGCAGAAGGGGAGCGTGTCAGCGACGATCTCGAGGACCGCCGTAGCGAACTCGGGGACGCCGGCAGGCGTCTGGCCGAGCTTGAATCTAAATTGGCGACAGTTCGCGCGCGGCATGACGTAGCGCTGCGGGAGTACGCGGCGCAATCCGCGATCGAAGGAGATCTTGCCAAGGCTTCGCAGGCATTGTCCGAAGAAATGAAACGGCTCCTCGGTCCCGACTACGCCCGCAGAAGTTCGGACTCGATGATCGGCGGCGTTCCGGTAGACAGCGAATACGTGATCTTCATCATCGACACTTCCGGGTCGATGAGCGAGCATGCCTGGCCATTGGTCGTCCGCAAGGTTCAGGAGGTCCTGTCGATCTATCCCAAGGTCAAGGGGATCCAGGTCCTCAACGATATGGGCGATTACATGTTCTCGCAGTATCGAGGGCGCTGGATCCCGGACACTCCCGCTCGCAGACGCGCGATCGCACAGCGTCTCGCAAGTTGGGCTCCCTTCTCCAACTCGAGCCCCGTCGAGGGCATCGAAGCTGCGATTCGACGCTTTCACGCACCCGACAAGCAAATCAGCCTGTTCGTCTTCGGCGATGACTTTGCCTTGGGCTCGATCCAGGCCGTTGTCGATGTGATCGACAGACTCAATCGCGAAGACTCGAGAGGCGAACGCCTTGTACGAATCCATGCGGTCGGCTTTCCGGTCCTGTTCACCGTTGGATCGCGTTCAGAAATTCCCGAGTCACTGGTGCGCTACGCAGCCCTGATGCGCAGGCTCGCCGAAGACAACGGCGGCAGCTTTGTCGGACTGAACAGCACCCGGCGCTGAGACCGGAAGGCACGCCAGACCCCTGCGGGATCTATCGCCCCCGGGTGGGGGCGCTCGGACTGCGCACACCGGACGCAGGATGAGAGCTCGCGGCGCATCGCCTGTGCAGGCAGCGATCGGCGCGCGGATCGATCGCGACAAACCTCCGGCAGGGGACAAACTCGTGACACACCGCGCATGTGGGGCAGGTATACTTGAGCGATCGGGTAGTGGAGTCGGCTCGCGCGAGAGTTTCAATGGTCGAACTCGACCCACCCGGTAGGGTGGGCGGCTGCGACCGGCTATACGTCTGCGCACTACCCAGCTGACAGGTACGGTGGGCAAAAGGCACGAACAGTTTTCCGCAGGTGCAGGCAGGGACCCCAAACCCCCTTGTAATACGGAACCTGGTCCGACCAATCTATCAGGAACATCGGCCCCGCTGCCCCCTGCGCCCGAGATACGTGAACATGCGGAAACGCCGGCCAACACACCGAAGCCTGCGTCCGTCTGACTGGAAGCTGTGAAAGACGATAGCAAAAATCTGTGCTATGGAATCGCCGCGATCACGCTCGGCTCGTTCCTCGCGATCATCGTCGTCGAGAGCATCCCTCGGCTGTTGCCCGGCCTGATGCCGGCCAAGGTTCAGGCAGTTCAGCGAATCTATGACGCCCGCAGCTCCTGGCAGGACATGATGCGCGGCGATCGCG
>CAXQPB010000169.1:0-21168 GCA_964225545.1 Candidatus Nitrosopumilus sp.
CATCAGACCCGTACAGTTGTCCGTGATCGTCCCGTCTCCATTGTCCGTGTAGCTCTGCGCGCAGCCCGCCTGGATCGCTCCGTCTGAGCCCGGCCCATAAGCCGTCGTCTGGCCCGTCGCAGGCAGGCCGCCGCCTCCGCCCGCGACGCACCCGCTCACGTCGAACCCGCACCCGGCTGTGCACGCCAGCGACCCCGATGCGGAACCGAGCAGGCTCTCACACGTCTCGCCTCCCAGCGCCGAACCGTCGCACGACTCGTCGCCTTCTACGACGCCGTTGCCGCAATTCACGACCGCGCCTCCGCCCGTCACCGTTGACGTATTTGCTATCGCCGCATCCAGGATCGCCAGCACCTCGGCAAGGTCGTCCCTGGTCAGGCATGAGTCCCCGCCTCTCGTCTCGGCCCTGCTGTACCTCTGCGTAATCTTCTCCACGCAACGTTGCCCCGAGATGCCTGGCCAGCTGTTTGTCCCGAACTGCTCTTGCGCATTCGCTTTCATCTGGCACGCCGTGTACTTCGCCTGCGCCTTCAGCTTCGCGGTTCCGCACTTCGTCGCAGCGTCGCCGGCCTGCGCCGGCTGACTCAGTCCGCAAAGTATCAGCCCAGTCGCGGCCGCAAGCGACAGCGCTGTGGTGGTTCGGGTTGAAAATGTCTTCATGGTTCGTGTCCCCCTCCAGGGAATGCCCGGCTCTGCGCACAGCGCCGCAGGGGCCGCGTGATTGGTTTCCGGAGTAAACCTCTTGCGCCTGCTCTGCGTCAACGAATGCCGCCCACCCGGACGGGTGGGACAGTGCAGAAAACAGAAATCTCTTTGGAGCGCGGGGGTGGCGGTCTGTAGTGACTGCAACCCGCCCGAAGGTGTGACAAAGACCTTTTTCTTTCGCTGTCCCTCGCGGATCTGCGTACTGAACGATCGCTGAACGCGATCGAGCGGAGGAGTTCTACCCACCGGCCCGTGACCACCACTGGGCGAGGATTGTCCCCGTCAGCATGCAGCCGAAGGTATAAAGCGCCGTGGGGATCGCGGCGGCGGCATCGTCCTTGAACAAATTGAGCACCAGGACGGTGCCGAGCCCGGCGTTTTGCATACCGACTTCCAGCGTAAGCGCCCTGCGCATCGCGCCGTCGAGCCGCATCGCGCCGCCGCCGGCGTAGCCGGCGGCATAGCCGAGTACATTGAGCGCCAGCAGCGTGAGCAGCATCGGACCGGCGTCCGAGATCTCACCGCCGAAGACGCCCAGCAGCCGGCCCCGGTTGAGCGCGACGACCACGGCGATGATCCAGACGATTGTCAGGTTGGCGAGCGCCGGCGCCGCGCGCCGTACCGGACTGGCGACCGGTCGAATCAGCCGGCAGACCAGGTGTCCAAGCACGACCGGGCCGACGACCTGGGTGATGAGCGTGATCGCCTCGGCGACCGGATCGATGGGCACATAGGCCCGCAGAGTCAGATAGAAGGCCAATGGGACAACCAGCGGTGACAGCAGCGTCGCCGAAGTGGTCAGGCTGACCGAGTAGCTGACGTTTCCGCGCGCCGCGAGCGTCAGCACGTTCGACGCCATCGCTCCGGGGACGCAGCCGACGACGATTACGCCGACGAGGTACGCCGGCGGGAGTCCGGCAAGATGCCCGAGCCCCCAGGCCAGCAGCGGCATCGTCGTGTACTGGATCAGCGTGCCGCCGAGCACCAGCGGCCAGCGCCTTGCGACCCCGGCAATCTCCGCACGGGTGATCAGACAGCCTACGCAGAACATCGTGATCTGGATCAGCAGGCCGAGGTGCGGACGGCTCGCGATGAACGGATCGGTCTTCCACGGCCACAGCAGCGCGACCGCCGATGTCGTCACGAGCGCGGCGAGCAGATGCCTCTGGATCCAGTCGCGAATGGCTCAACCCGCGCGCTGCGCGCTGAACTGCACGGGCATTTCCTTGATGCCGTTGATGAAGTTGGTCCGCACGTAGCGGACCGGCCCGGTCAGCTCGACATCCGGCATGCGCCGCATGATCTCGCTGAACATCGTCTGCAACTGCAGCCGCGCAAGCCGCGCGCCCAGACAGAAATGCTCGCCGATGCCGAAGGCGATGTGCGGGTTGGGGTCGCGCGTGATGTCGAAGGTCTGCGGGCGGTCGAACGCGGCCGGGTCGCGGTTGGCGGCGCCGTACCACATGGCGATCTTGTCGCCCTCGGCGATAGGCTGTCCGGCGATCTCCGTGTCGCGCGTGGCCGTGCGGCGCATGTAATTGACCGGCGAGACCCAGCGAAGAATCTCTTCGACCGCACTGTCGATGTGTGAGGGGGTGTCGATCAGCAGCCGGCGCTGTTCGGGGTTCTCACACAGCGCGAGCATACCGCCGGACAGCGAGTTGCGTGTGGTCTCGTTGCCGGCGATGACCATCAGCAGGAAGAAGCCGTTGATCAGATGCTCGGGGATGACCTCTCCGTCTTCGGGTTTGGCGGTCGCGATCGCCGTCATCAGGTCATCGCGCGGGTTCTTGCGCCGCGCCTCGATCATCTGCTGGCCGTAACCGAACAGCTCCATGAAGGTCTGCTCGATCTTGTCGCGCGATTCGCCGAGTTCGGGGTCGTCGGCGCCTATCAGTGTATTGCTCCAGTCGAAGATCAGCTGCCAGTCCTCGTGCGGTACGCCGAGGATGTCGCAAAGAACGGAGATCGGCAGCGGCGCGGCAACGTCGGCCATGAAATCGCACTCGCCACGCTCGACGACGCGATCAAGGATCTCGGTGGCGAGCTCGAGCACGCGCGGTCCGAGCCCGGCGATGCGCGACCGGCTGAAGTAGGGCTGGCCGATCTTGCGATAGACGCGGTGCTCGGGCGGGTCCATGCAGATCATGTTGCCGACGACGGCAGTGATGATCGCCGGGTCGGCCTCGGGTGGGTACGAGATGTTGATCCCGCTCCCCGACTTGAAGGTCTCGGGGTGGCGCGAGACTTCGACGATGTCGTCATAGCGGGTCAGGTTCCAGAACCCGGGTCCCCAGTCCGGATTCTCCATGTTCCAGTAGACCGGGCAGCGCGAGCGCAGCTCGTCGAATCGGTCGTGCGGCTGGCCGTGGATGAACGAGCCGCCGTCGTTGAGGTCGATGATCTTCTCGTTGCGTTCCCAGTCGCCCTGCCAGACGTTGTCGAGCAGCCCGCCGCCGGATGTCTGTTCTGTCTCGTTCATGGATCTCCGCCGTTTTGTTAGTCCGCGAGTGTTGATATTTTACGCAATAACGCTGTGCAAGCGGGCCCTCCGGCCGGCTGCCTTGGCGGCGTCGGCAGCTTTCCTCAGGAGAATCCCCCAGGTGCACGATCTGATTATCCGCGGCGGTACGATCTTCGACGGCAACGGCGGCGCGCCACGTGAGGGCGACGTGGTTATTGACGACGGGCGCATCGAGCGCGTTGCCGGCAGAGGCGAATATGCCGGCGAGGCCCGCGAGGAGATCGACGCACGCGGCCGCATCGTCACGCCCGGTTTCGTCGACGTGCACACCCACTACGACGGCCAGGTCACCTGGGACCCCTACCTGCAACCTTCAACATTTCACGGCGTGACGACTGTGGTGATGGGCAACTGCGGCGTCGGCTTTGCGCCGTGCGCTCCCGAGCGCCGCGACTGGCTCATCGGTCTGATGGAGGGCGTCGAGGACATTCCGGGCACCGCGCTGGCCGAGGGCATTCAATGGAACTGGGAGAGCTTCCCCGAGTTCATGGATGCGGTCGAAGGCTCACCGCTGGCGATCGACGTCGGACTCCAGATCCCTCACGGCGCGCTGCGCGCCTACGTGATGGGAGAGCGCGGCGCGCGTCTCGAGCCGGCGACCGCTGAGGACACAGCGCGCATGGCCGCGCTGGTCGTCGAGGCTCTCGAAGCCGGGGCGCTCGGATTCTCGACGTCGCGTACTGAGAAGCACCGCGACCGCAACGGCAACCACACCCCGACCTTCAAAGCCGAGCAGATGGAACTGCACGGCATCGCGCGTGCGATGGGGAAGGCCGGTAAGGGCGTCATGCAGCTGATCGCCGACTTCTGGGACTTCGAGCCGGAGTTCGCGATGATCCGCGGCATGGTCGAGGTCTCCGGGCGGCCGCTGTCGATGACCATCGAGCAGGACGATCGGCACCCCGAGATCTGGAGCCGTGTGCTCGACGGCATCGCTGGGGCTGCCGCGAGCGGCCTGCCGATGAAGGGGCAGGTCCCGGCACGGCCGACCGGCGTGCTGATGGGCCTGACCACCACATTCTGCCCGCTGGTGATGCACAAGACCTTTCACCAGATCTGGCCGAGGCCGCTCGAGGAGCAGGTCGCCGCGCTGCGCGATCCGGACTTTCGCCGCCGCGTCGTCGAGGAGTCCGTCGATCTCGACCCCGAGCATATCCTGTCGTACATCATCACGAGCTACCACAAGATGTTCGCCGTCGACGAGGTGCCGGACTACGAGCCCGACCCGGCGACCAGCCTCGCGGCGCAGGCCGAACGTGACGGCATTCATCCGCTCGAGGCGGTCATGGACCGGCTCGCGGCCGATGACGGCCGCGGGTTCATCTACTTTCCGATCATGAACTACACCGGCGGCGATCTCGCCGACGTTCATACGATGCTCACCCACGAGAACACGACGTTCGGTCTCGGCGACGGCGGCGCGCATTGCGGGATTCTGTGCGACGCGAGTTTCCCGACGACGATGCTCACTCATTGGGGGCGGGACCGCACGCGCGGGCCGAAGCTGCCGCTCGAGTGGATCATCCGCAAGCAGACACGCGACAGCGCGCGGCTGATCGGGCTGGCCGATCGCGGGACGCTCGAGCCGGGCATGAAGGCCGATGTGAACGTGATCGACTTCGACGGCCTGCGCATGCGCAAACCGCAGGTCGTCCACGATCTGCCTGCCGGCGGGCGACGCTTCGTACAGCGCGCCGACGGGTACACCGCGAGCGTGGTGTCGGGAGCCGTCGCGTTTCGCGAGGGCGAGCCGACCGGCGCGCTCGGCGGCCGCCTGCTGCGCGGTGCGCAACCGGCGCCGAAAGCCTGATCCCGCTATCGGCTGATCGGCTGATCTGCGCTGCGATCGGCGCTACGATGGGCGCTACGATGGGCGAGCCAGTCTATTTCTGGAGAATGGTCCGCGCGCCTTTGGCGAAGTCCTCCGCCGCCTCGTCGCTGTCGCCTTCGAGGAGATTGCCGAGATCGAACGGGACGGCGATGCCTTTCTCGCAGGCGGGCCGGGCACGCATGGTGTCGAGCCAGCGTTTGAGGTGGTTGAGCCCGTCGATCGAGACCCCGGACCATTTATGCGTGCGTGCCCATGACCAGTTGGCGATGTCCGCAATCGAATAGTCGCCGGCCAGCCACTCGTTGTCTTTCAGGTGTCCGTCAAGAACCTCGAACAGCCGGCGGCTCTCGTTCTGGTAGCGTTCGATCACGACCGGAATCTTTTCGGGAAAGTAGCGATGGAAGACATTGGCCTGGCCCATCATCGGGCCGACGCCGCCCATCTGGAACATCAGCCACTGGATCACCCGCGAGCGTGCGCGGGTCTCAGTGGGCAGCAGCCGGCCGGCCTTCTCGGCGAGGTAGATCATGATCGCGCCCGACTCGAAGACGGCGAAGTCATCCTCGTCGGTGTCGACGATCGCGGGGATGCGCCCGTTCGGGTTGATCGCGAGGAAGTCGGGCTTTTTCTGATCGCCCTCCATCAGGTTCACGAAGGTCGTCTCGTACGGGATCTCGAGCTCCTCGAGCGTGATCGATGCCTTCCAGCCGTTGGGCGTCGGGGCGGTGTAGAGCTTGATCATCGGGTGTCTCCTGAGTGGCGCGGCCTCGCGCGCCGAGTACGGTTCCGGCACTGTTGGCGAGGGCCGGCGCGCTGAATTTAGCTGCTCGTCGCAGATCTGGAAACAGCTTGCGCCGGCAGTTAAGCAGAACGCATGGATCTGTCTTTTACCCCCGAACATGAAGCGTTCCGCGCCGAGGTGCGCGGTTGGATCGCGGACAATCTCGAGACGACCTGGGCTGCGGCCGTGCACGACCCGAACAACGATCAGCAGGCGCTGGTCGAGATTCGCCGGGCCTGGCAGCGCAAGCTCAACGCCGGCGGCTATCTCGGAATGGGATGGCCCGAGGAGTGGGGCGGCCGCGGCGCCACAGGTGTCGAGGCGGCGATCCTTGCCGAGGAACTCGCACGCGCTGATGCACCCGCGATTCCCAACTTCCTCGGCCTCGGCCTTTGCGCGCCGGCGCTGATTCACCACGGCAGCGAGGAGCAGCGTCGGCGCTTCATCCCGTCGATGCTCAACGCCGATGAGATCTGGTGTCAGGGCTTCAGTGAGCCGGGAGCGGGCTCGGATCTGGCCTCGCTGCGCACGCGCGCCGAGCTCGACGGCGACAGCTTCGTGCTCAACGGCCAGAAGTGCTGGACGACGTTCGGTCCTTTCGCGGACTGGATCTTCGTCCTCGCACGAACCGACCCCGAAGACCGCCACGGCGGCATCTCGTTCATTCTCGCCGACCTCGACACGCCCGGCATCGAGATGCGTCCGATCAAGCAGATCACCGGTGAGCACGAGTTCGGCGAAGTGTTCTTCGACAACGCCCGCGTTCCGCGTGAGAACCTCGTCGGCGATGTCGGTGAGGGCTGGAAGATCGCGATGACGGTGCTCGGGTACGAGCGCGCAGCGAGCGCGATGACGTGGACTGCGGAGCTCGGCAACGACCTCGCCCGGCTGATCACGACCTGTTCGGAACTCGGACTCGACGACACACGCACACGCGACCGGCTCGCAGGACTGGTCGTCCGCTGGCAGGCGTTCCATTCCAATGCCCTGCGCGGGGTCGCCGACATGGCCGACGGCAAGGCGCCGGGGGCCGAGTCCTCGATCCAGAAGCTGTTCTGGAGTGAGTTCAATCAGGACCTCCAGGCCGCAGCGCTCGACCTGCTCGGGGCGGGTGCGCACCTCAAACGCATCTGCCGTCACGCGCCGCCGGACATCGACTGGTCGCGCAACTATCTGTACGCACGCGCGGGGACGATCTATTCCGGTTCTTCGGAGATCCAGCGCAACATCATCTCGAAGCGAATCCTGGGGCTGCCGCAATGAAATTCGATCTGTCAGAGGAACAATCACTGCTGCGCGATGCGACCGCTGATCTGATGACCGGCGACTGCACGCTGGAGAACAACCGGCAGGTTGCCGAGGCGAGCGGAGAGGGGTTCTCGCGCGCGCACTGGAAGCAGCTCGCCGAGCTTGGCTATCTCGGTCTGCTTGCAGGCGAGTCGGTCGGCGGGCAGGGGCTCGGCGCGGTCGAGCTTGCGGTCGTCTGTCACGAGATGGGCAAGGTCTGCTTCCCCGGGCCCTATCTCGATGTGCTGATCGCGGCGCGAGCGCTGGAAGACAGCGGTTCGGCTGATGATATCGTCCGCGCGATCGTCGCGGGTGATGAGATCGTCGTCGCGGCCCATCGTGATCGCGTCTGGCCCAATGACGAAGCGACTCTGGCGTTTGCGGGCGACCACCTGAGCGGTGCGGCCTACTTCGTGCCGTTCGGTTCGTCGGCTGACCGGCTGCTCGTTGTTGCCGGAGACAACACCGTGCTGGCCGATGGCCCGTTCGACACCGAGCCGATGGAGACAGCCGAGGAGATGACGCGGCTGAGCGAGGTCCGGTTCGACAACCCGGCCCGGCGACTCGGTGATCGTGCGCTCGCGCACGCGCTGACCGATCTTACGGCGGTCGGCGTCGCCGCGCACGCGCTTGGACTTTGCGAGTCAGCGATGCAGCGGACTGTGAGCTACTCGCGCGAGCGGGAAACCTTCGGTCGGCCGATCGGCGCCAATCAGGCGCTGCAGCACCGCATGGCCGATATGCTCGTCGAGGCCGAGTCGGCGCGTTCGATCGTCTATCACGCAGCGTGGAGCGTGGCCGCCGGCGCGGACGATGCCGGTCTGGTCGCCGCATCTGCGCGCGCGTTCGCGGTGTCTGCCGCTCGGGCGATCGCCGAGGAGTCGATCCAGATGCACGGCGGCAACGGCTTCACCTGGGAGTACGACGTCCACTGCTTCCTCAAGCGTGCGCTGACGCTCGAGCATCATCCGATCTCGCAGGGAGACGCGCTCGGCCGCGCGCTCGACAAGTTCTCGCAAAGTTTCGCTGCGTGAGGATCACGTTCAAGAACCGGCCCGAGCATACGACCTGGACCGCGCTCGAAGACATGTGGCGCGAGGCGGAGCGCATCGAGCACTTCGACGGCGGCTGGCTCTACGATCACTACTATCCGATCTACGGCGAGCGCACCGGTCCGTGTTTCGAGGGCTGGACGGCGCTGTCTTTTCTTGCGGGCATCACGAAGCGACTGCGGCTCGGACTGATGGTGACCGGCGTGCCCTACCGAAACCCGGGGCTGCTTGCCAACATGGTCACGACGTTCGATCACTTCTCGAGAGGACGTCTCGAACTCGGGCTCGGAATGGGATGGTTCGAGGATGAGGCGAAGGCTTACGGCATGCCGCTGTTGCCGCTCGGGAAGCGGCTGAGCCAGTTCGAGGAGGCATGCGGGGTTCTCACGCGGCTGTTCACCGAGCCATCGGTCACGCACGAGGGCGAGTACTACACCTTCGTCGATGCTCACATGGAGCCCAAGCCGGTTCAGAAGCCGCACCCGCCGATCATGATCGGAGGTGTCGGTGAGAAGCGGATGCTGCGCATCGTCGCCCGCTCTGCCCGTGACTGGAACTATCCCGGCGGTACGCCCGAGGACTTCAGACACAAGGCGGACGTCCTGCACAGCCACTGCGAGAGCATCGGGCGGGACCCTTCGGAGATCACGCTGTCGTGCCACATCTTCGTCCAGCCCGACGTGAACGCCACGGCCGACAACGCCGCCGCATTCGCTGAAGCCGGTGCGGGGCATCTTTGTCTGTATTTCGACTCCAACGACGATCCATCCGTCATCGGCCGGACCGCCGACGCGGTCGTTGCTGCATTACCGCAGCCGCGGGGTCGTTAACCGTCCGGACGCCGCCGATCGCATCCTCAGCCGCGGAACGCCTACCAGGTCTCCACCCACGGGCGCAGGTCGAGCTCATGTGTCCACGCGCTGCGCTGCTGGCAGTGCAGGCTCCAATAGTTTTCCGCGATGGCATCGGGCAGCAGCAGTCCGTCCTCACCGAGCTTGCCCTTCAGATCAGGCAGCAGCGTGTTGATCCGGTCGCCGTCGACCGCCCCGTCGATCACAACGTGCGCGACGTGGATTCCTTGCGGTCCGAACTCGCGCGCGCACGACTGTGCGAGGGCTCGAAGCGCAGCCTTGCCCTGGGCGAACCCGCCGAACATCGGCTTGCCGCGCAATGATCCCGACGCGCCTGTGAAGAGGATCGTTCCGCGTCCGCGCGGCAGCATGGTCTCGACCGCGGCTTTGGAGAAGTAGAAGCCAGCCAGCGCGTTGACCTTCCACATCGACTCGAGGTACGCGCCGTCCATTTCGAGGTAGGCCTTCGGCCAGTTGCCGCCGGCATTGAACACCGCGACCTCGAGGGGAGCATCCTCGCGGTCACACTCGGCGACCAGGTCACGAATGGTATTCTCGTCGGTCACATCACCGACACGAGCGCGGGCCGACGGATTGATCGCCTGCAGGCTGGCGAGCGCGCTGTCGAGCTTGGCCTCGTTGCGGCCGAACACGGTTACCGTGAAGCCCTCGCGCGCGAAGCGTCGTGCGACCGCTGCGCCGACCCCTTCCGCATGGCCGACACCGACGACGAGAGCGGACTTGTGATTTGTTTGCGACATATCGGGCTGTCTAGCGTGCGGGTGATGTTAACGCACGAGCGTGAGGCGAAACGCTGCGGGCTCCTTTCGAGGCCTGCGGGCCGAACGTCACTGCACTGCTGCCCGTTCAGAATCTGGCTTGCCGGAACATGCGATGATAGGCTCCGCCCGGCGATCATGCGGCGAACGCGGCGAATGCGGCGAATGGAGCGAATGCAGCGACGGAAACGGGTGAGAGGCTGGAAGCTGTGCGCGGCAGGGCTCGTCCTCAGCACCGGACTTGTTGCCTGCACTACGCCCAAGCCGGCTTCCACGCGGAATCTGATCGTCATCGTCATTGATACCCTGCGCGCGGATCGCGTCGGCTTCGCCGAAGGTGAGGGGCTCGACACACCGAACCTTCGCCGCCTGGCAAGCGACGCGGTCGTGTTTTCCAGCGCCTATTCGACGACCTGCTGGACCGTCCCCTCGCACGGCTCGCTCTTCACCGGCCTGCTGCCGATGAGTCACAACGCGACGCAGGAGAATCCTCGGCTCGATCCGGCGATCCCTACACTTGCCGAGAAGCTCTCCGCGCGGGGGTACGAGACGATCGCTTTCACGAACAACTCGTGGCTGTCGAACATCACCGATCTGACGCGCGGTTTCTCGACGGTCGAACCGATGTGGCGCCACGGCAGGGAGCGTCAGGCGAAAATCCTCGAGGCGATCGCATCGGCCAGGGCTGCCGGCGAAGACCCGGCCGCAGCAGCGCGCGCAGCCGCGGCCGAAGCCGAAGCCGAGGTCGACGAAGCCGAGATTGACCAAGCCGAGGTCGACGAAGCCGAGATTGACGTGCATCCGACGGTCGGGGCGATCAAAGCGTGGCTCGACAACCGCGACCCGGGCAAGCCCTTTCTGATGTTCGTCAATCTCATCGAGCCGCACTGGCCGTACAACCCGCCGGAAGAGTTTCTGCGCAAGGCTGCTGGCGCTCGGCCCGGGCTGGCTGATATCCGCACGGCCAACTTCAGCGCGATCCAGTGGTACTCAGGCCCACGCCGGATCACCCCCGCTGCGCGCGATGCGCGACGGGTCCGTTACAACGCCGAGGTGCTGTACGTCGATACGGTCGTGGGAGAGATCGTCGAGATGCTCAAGGCGGCGGATGTCTACGAAGACGCTCTGCTCGTTCTCACATCCGACCACGGCGAGAATCTCGGCGAGCACGGTCATCACGGACATTCGTTCACCCTGTACGAAACCGCGATCCGTATCCCGCTGCTTATCCGCCCGCCCGGCGGCGCGGGATCACAGGCATCACGGCGAAAAGAACCGGTCTCGCTCCCCGATGTTTACGCCACGCTCGCGAATGCCGCGGGGCTGCCTGCCGACGAGCCGAAGGCCGCGGGCGCCGACCTGCTCGGAGCGCCGCTCGCCGCGGATCGGCCGATCGTCTCGGAGTATTACGAGCCGAAGACGTTCCTCGACCGGTTTCTCCCCAAGCCTTCTATCCAGGAGGCTGTCGCGCAGTACCGGAGGCGACTGCGATCGTTGCGGGTCGGCGATGAAAAATTGATCTGGGCTTCGGACGGTCGCCATGAGCTTTACAACCTCGCCGAGGATCCGGACGAGCTCGAAGATCTCGCCGCCGTGCAGCAGGAGCGTGTGGCAGCGCTGTCCGCGCGACTCGAAGAGATCGTCGCATCGCGCTCGATGAGTTCGACCGATATCCGGCCGCCCCTGTCGCTGATCGATCCCGAGACCGTCGAGAACCTGCGGGCGCTCGGGTACATTCCGTAGCGGGACGACCGCACGCCGTTGCGCCACGCTGCTACATCCCGGCAATTCTGTGACCCGATTGGTCTGCTGACAGCCCTGTGATACCGAGCGCATCGATGAGGCCGGTCACGATTCGTCTTGTCGGCGCGCTTGCGATCGCGTCGCTCCTCAGTCTGCCGGCCTGCAAACCCGACGGTTCGACTCCACAGCGGATCCTCCTCGTCACAGTAGACACTCTTCGCCCCGACCACATGGGCATTTACGGGTATTCGCGCCGGACCACACCCGAGCTGGACCGTTTTTTCTCCGAGGGCGTGGTCTTCGAACGCGCGTACGCGACCTCGTCGTTTACCAGTGCGAGCATGATCAGTGTTCTCTCGGGGCTGCTGCCGCAGCAGCATCGGGTTCGTCTGTTCGATCAGCCGGTCGGCGAGGACATCGAGCTGGTGACCGACTTCCTGGCGCCGCAATTCCAGACCGTCGGTGTCGTCTCGAACGGAGTTCTGTCTGACGCCGGAATCGGGCTCGCCTCTCGATTCGATCATTACGACGAAGCGATGAACTGGATCTCGGGTCGATTGCAGCGGACAGCTGCGGAAACCACGGACGCCGCGATCTCGTGGCTCGAAGCCCGATTTGACCCCGGCCGCCCGCTGTTTCTCTGGGTTCACTACATGGACCCGCACACTCCGTATGAAGCGCCCGGAAAATGGCAGAACCGGTTTGATCGCACACTCGAGGGCGACCGGGCACCGAAGCACGAGGTCGAGTACCAGCATGAGGGCGAGGCGGCGATCTCGCTGCGTATGATCGATGACTACGATCATGAGATCGCCTACACCGATCACGAGATCGGCCGGTTGCTCGAACGCTACGACGCGATCGCGGGCCTGGAGAATTCTCTCGTCATTCTGACCGCCGACCATGGGGAGACTCTTGCGGAGCGCAAGGCGATGGGGTTCCAGCACGCGACGGCGGTTTTCGAGGAGCAGGTCCGTGTTCCCCTGATGCTCTGGATGCGGGGGATAGAGCCCCGCCGCGTCGAAACTCCGGTCTCCGGCATCGATGTTCTCCCAACGATGCTGGCGTTCGCCGGCGAAAAACGGCCCGTGGGTCTCGACGGCATCGATCTGCTTGATGAAAGTTCGCTCGGTGCGCCGCGAGTGGTCTTCGCGGAATCTCTTTGCGGTCCATTCAGCACCCAGCGTCGCGCGGCGATCGGTCCGCGTTACAAATGGGTCGCGCTGCTTCGGCGCGCGAGCCCCGAAGCAACGCGGCGATTGTTCTTCGATCTCGAGAAGGACCCCGGCGAGAGAAGCGCGCTGATGTGGCCGCCGAATCAGGAACCGGGCCGGCGTTTGTTGAAGCTGATCGAGTCGGACCCCGATCCGGGAGGCTGGCCGCAACAGCCGCGCCGCGGAACGCTCCGGAAGCAGAACCCCAGGCTGCTCGAGTTGCTCGGCTACATGGACGATTGAGGCTCGTCCATCCTCAGCCCGGCGCGTCCAGGCTCTGACAGGCCCCGCCTTATCATGAACGCAGGGCGCCGAGCTGCACGACGACCTCGTCAGGTCCGGGCGGAGTTTTGATTGCGCGCCCGACTTCGACGCGAATCGGCCGGTCCGGATAACGCAGCGACGCCCACGCCTTTACGGAATAGCCCGCCATGATGGCGAGGCCGCCAATGGGGCTGCCGCCCTCCTTCCGAGGGAGCATTGCCGGTACGCGGGGCATCTCGATCCGTGACCCATTGGGAGCTTGCTCGATCTTGCCGGCGAGCAGATCGAGATAGTCGGTCTGAATTCGAGCCGCAGTGTGCCAGGAGTCGAGCCCACGAATTACCGGAGATTTCGCAGCCGTGACAACGAGGAGCACGAGGGCTGCGGCGGTGATGCCACGCCTGGCGGTTCGACCGGCAGCGTCGGCCGGCGCTGGACCGGAGCTCGCCATCCCGGCGGCGAGTAACAGCGACAGGGCGACCACGGGATTGATGATGTACCATCGCGGCAGAATCAGGCCTTTGGCGAACAGCACGGCGGCCTCAATGATCCAGCCGAGCCCGAGCAGCGGCGCGATGAAGCCGACCGCGAACCATCGGTCGCTGCCGCCGTCGGCACGTCGGCTCAAAAGCGAGTGTGCTCCGTATGCGATCACGAATGCGACGGCGGCGATGGATCCGGTGCCCACGCCGCCCGCTCTGAATTCCCAGTCGAGTGACGCCCGCAGGATGCGGGCGAGCATGGTCACGCTCGCGGTGGCCAGACCCGACTCGAGCATGGGCCGGTTGCCGACGATGCCGCCGAGAAGCAGCAAGCGAATCCCGAGCACGGCAAAGGCTGCCGCGAGGCTGGGAACAATCGCTCGCAGTGCATGAAGCGCGCGCGAGAAGACATCGCGCAGATTCGCGGCCGGCGTGTTGGCGGCAGGGGATGCCGCGAACGCAGCGGACGTCGCCGGTGCAGTGACAAAAGCTGCGATCCAGAGCAGGCCCGGCAGCAGCAGCGCCGACTCCTTGGACAGCAGCGCGAGAGCCGTCCACAAGGCTGCGCGCAGCGGCCTGCTGCGGCCGCGGCTCGAGTCCGCGAGCTGATCTGTCAGCGCGGCGGACATCCACAGCACAGCCAGAAGGTCTGCCCTGCGGGCGGCGACGGGGAGTATTTCACCGTGCACCGGGTGCAGTGCGATGAAGATCACCCCGACAGCTGCCGCGAATGCTCCGCCCGCCGAGGGAGCCGCGCGCAGCAGCAGTCGATGAACCGACAGCAAGGTTGCCACGAAGATGACGAGTGTAGTCAGGTGATAGCCGGGAACCCACAGCCCCCACAATGAATGGTCGAGCGCGAAGGTAGCGCTCAGCACCGGGCGGTAGTACAGGCCCGAGCCGTAATCCCCCATCAAAGGTCTCGTGAACAGACCTATGAGATCGACTGCGCCTCCGACGCGATTGATCTCGATCAACGGATAGCTGTCCCAGCCGATCAGTCCGATGCCGCTTAATACGAACGCGTAGCGAATGGCGATGACCACGAGGCAGCCGAAAAGGGCGCGCTTGATCGTGGTTGGTGAAACGTCGGGCACGCCGTTCAGTGAGAGGCCGAGGTGTCGCGGCGATCCATGCGGACCCGCCGGCCAGCGCCGGGGGCGCGGAGGCTGGTGAGGCTTCCGTCACGCGGCCAGCGTATCTGGAGCTCGGTCACCTCGATGCCCTCCGCGATGCCGAAGTGCAGCGGCTCAGCGGTCTGCGAAAATGCGCTGCTTGCCGCGGAGCCGAGACGCTGCGCCTGTTTCGAACCGTCTGAATAGACCGCGGTCGCTACGGCGCCGATCGCCGGCACGTCACCGTCGCTCAGCTCGACATCGAGCCAGCGGTTGTTGTCAGCGGTCTGATTTTGCAGCAGGTAGCGTGCTTGGCCGACACCGAAGATGTCGAGGCGACCGTCCCCATCGAAGTCAGCAACCGTCGCGGCACGCAGTTGATTGGGCGTCACATCGGCTGCGAGCGGCTCGACCTCGAATACTCCGCCGCCCTGGTTGCGCCAGAGTCGAGTCGCCTTACCGAGACTCACGACGTCGAGGTCACCGTCGTTGTCCGAGTCGAGAAAAACGATCGCGTCTGTTCCTTCGGTAGCGATCCCAGACGCCGTGGTTACGTCCGTGTAGCGGTCAGGCTCGCGGCGGTACAGTCGGTTGGTGCCGCTGCGCCCGTGCGCGACCAGCCACAGGTCGAGATCTCCGTCGTTGTCGTAGTCAGTGAAATGGAGCGCGCTCGGTTGGATCACGCTGGCAGCTCGCGGGACCGGCGGTGCGGCGAGCCCGATCTCCTTCCCATCGATTCGCTCGAAGCCGCCTGTCGGGAGCGCCCGTTGAACGTCGATCGCATCGGTTGAGAGATAGAAAAGGTCGGCGCGCCCGTCATCATTGAAATCGCCCCAGGCTTGTACAGGCGCAACGAGCCCGTTGATGCCGATCTCCTCTGCGATGTCGATCATGGGTGCGCCTGACTCCCCGCCGCCGAGGATCTTTGTCGGTGTGCCCTCGCCGGAGATCGACACTTCGAGCTGTCCATCCGAATTCGCGTCCACCCACTCGACACGGCGGCCGCGGCCATAGCTTGCCGGAACCATCCCCGTTGTGACTTTAGTGTAATGCGACGGACCCGTTGCGCTGCCGATGTAGAAGCGGTCGGCTCTGGGCCGAGCGGGTGGTGCCAGCTCGCCTCCGAGCCCTCCCTCGGCGATGAAAATCTCGGGACGCGGGTCGTCCCGGACGTTCACCCATGCGATCCCATGTGGATCGGGTTTCCAGATCGAAAGCGCCGCCGTGTCCGGTGGTATCGCTGAGAGTCCGCTGCCGACGAAAATCGGAGGTGCGGCGGCCCCATCCGTAGAGGTGAGCTCGAGGTAGAGTTCGGTGGCGTTCCGGCGCACGCGCAGGCCGAGATCGTGGCGCGGTGAAGGGGTCTCAAAGGCAATCGATGCATGTCGCCCGTCGTCGCCGGCGGCGCCGTGCTCGATCTCGGTATTCTCCCCGAAGCCGACTCGGCCGGTGATGGGGAGCGTTGTCTCGATATCGAGTCGTGTCCCTGTGAATTCGAGACGCGGGTCATACAGGCACATCCGCCAGAAGGCGGTCCGGGTCAGATCGTGCCAGATGTACAACCCCGGCTTGCCGGAAGCCGTGATCAGGTTCGACATCGCGGATGGATCCACGAAGAGATTCTCGATGCCGGCGTTGTCGTACAGGCCCGTCGAGTCGTTGCCGACAGGGTTCAGGTGAATGAACTGACCCTCGCGGTTCTCGAACAGCTCGAGCGGCTCGATATGATGCCAGTTGATGAGCAGGTCCGGATCGCCATCGTGGTCGAGGTCTGCCGAAACAACATCAAACGGGCGTCGGAAGAGTCCCCCGGTCGTCAAACCGTCCGACAGCAGTGTGATCGTGAAGTCTGCCGGCGGCTTCGCGTGTGCCGTTTCGAAACAGACGAGCAGCAGAGCCAGCGCTGTCGATACGAAAGTCGCGAACGAATGCGCGGCACGTACACGATCCACCTGAACTCGGCCGGTCATCGGCGCCGAGGAGATCACACCGTATTTTGCCGCGCAAGCGCGCTGGCGCGTCGAAGCGAGGGTCGCTCAGCCTTTGTCGCCACCACCGGCTGTACCGTCGCCGTCGCTGTTTCCGCTGCGGATCCAGCGTGTGAGCCATCGGCCTACCCACAGTTTCCCGGCGTCGGACAGATGGGTTGCGTCGAGACGAAATCCCTCGATACCGTGTACGTCTTTCTCGTAGCGGCCGTCAGGGCAGATCGCTGCGCCGAAGTCGACCAGCGAGATGTCCCGAGCCTCCCGCCGCGACGCGAGTGTCGGCAGGATAAACTCGTTCATACGTTTCTGAGCCTCGGCCTCGGGGCTCCCCTCGATGCCGGGCGCGCCGGCCCTGCATGGGACAGTCAGCCACACGACCTCGGCGCCGGCCGCCGTGTAGACGTCGGCTGCCTGGTCGTACTGATCGATCAGCCATTCGTCGAACAGCGGATCACCGGGACCCTTCGGACTTTCCCACTCCGGCAGTTGCCGGTTGACCAGGTCCCAACCGGCAGTCACCACGACGACGACATCGGGTTTGAAGGCGACGAGACGCCCGTGCGCCTTTTCGAACCAACTGTCACAGCCTGCGCGTCTTCGCTCCATCGCTCCCGGCCATGCGCCCCGTGCGATGCCGCAGCCGGGCGCGGCAAGGTTCTGAACGCGTGACTGCTTCGCACGCCAGCTCCACATTGCCAGCCCCTGACCGACATCCCTGCCGAGCGAGTCACCGACGACCGCGATACGCAGCGGCCGCTCGAGATCGGGCAGCGCCGGGGGTTGAGAGAGCTCGGCAGGCAGCGTGGGAGCAGAGGGAGCCGCGCGAAGCAGCACCACGGCAACCAGCACGATCGCTGCCGGTGCGGCGACGAAGCGTCGCCAGGACACGATCCGTCTGCCGTGGCGGATCGGCTCCTCGATAACACGATACGATTGATCCGCAAGGACGAGCGTGAGTCCGAAACGGATCAGATTATCGTCGAAGGCAAGAAAAATCGGCCAGTGGTAGACGTACGCTCCATAAGAGATTCGACCGAGCCAGCGCACCGGGGTGAGCGAAAGCAGAAAGCGCACCGGCCCCCCGGTTTGAACCGCAGCCGCAATCACCAGGGCTGTGCCGATCGTGTAGACGGCGAGTCCACCCTGATACAGCTCCGTGGACTCGACGGCGGCGGATGTCCATCCGTAGATCGTGACAGCCAGACCGAGCAGTCCCGCTGCCTGCAGAGGCGGTCGCAACGCTCCGGCGGCCGATGTCGAGGATCTGCCGACAAGCAGCGCAAGTACGGCTCCGATCAGCAGCTCTCCTGCCCGTGTGTCGGTGCCGTAGTAGATTCGTTCCGTCGCAACCTCGGTGGTCGCGAGCCAACCCATGCCGACCCACGAGGCCACGATCGGTAAGGCGAGTACGGCTGCGTACGCGCGGCGGGAACCACCGACAATGCGCAGGACACCGAGCGTTACGATCGGGTAGACAAAGTAGAACTGCTCCTCGATCGACAGGCTCCAGAAGTGTTGCACAAGAGACGGTGACCCGACCAGGTCGTCGTAGGCCGAGTCGGTGAAGATCAGCCACCAGTTCGACACGTAGAACAGCGCCGAAAGCCCGTCGCCGGCGAGCCGCATCTCCTGCTTGCCGTCGGCGAACAGCGGGCCGAGCAGCCCGATGACCAGGAGCGCTGTCAGCGATGCGGGCAGCAGTCGCCGCAGCCGTCGCCCCCAGAACGCTCCCAGGCGGACTCCGCCGGTACGTTCGTACTCGTCGACCAGCAGGCCGGTGATCAGAAATCCGGAGAGCGTGAAAAATGTCGATACGCCGAGGAAACCTCCGGGCAGCAGTCCCAGATCCGCGTGGAAGAGGAGAACCGCGAGCACCGAAATGCCACGCAAGCCCTCGAGCCCGGGATGAAAGACCCTTGTCGACATCAGGGTCGTCCCGAGGGTCTCATCACGCGAGGTCCACGATCAGCGCCTTGCGCAATCCGCCGGGAAGTTCGAGTTCGACTTCGTCGTCAAGATAACGCCCGACAATCTCCTGGCCGAGCGGCGAGCCCGGTGTGATGCAGTGGATCGTGGCGTCGTCCAGTTCAATGCGCTCGCCTCCGGCTACAGGCACGAGAAAGTAGAAAGTCGGCACCGACTCCGCGCTCGTCTTCAGCGCCCGATCCGCGGGGTCTTCCTGGAGCGTTTCGATCGCGACGATCGCTGTCAGCGCAATCGGACTCTCATCGGTGAAAGCCCGCGGGCGGAGAGCCTGCAGCGCGGTCAACGTGTCTTCGAGGACCTCGACGCGCTCGGCGAGTCCACGAGCCAGGTACTGGGCCTCGATCGCGCGTGTATCCTTCGGGTCTTCCTGCCGTGTCTCCTCATGGATCGCGCCGGCGTGCGCCATTTTCTGGGAGTCGGTCAGCGCGGTCAGCTTGTCGCGCGTGAGAGTACGGAGCCGATCAAGCGCGCGCGTTTTGTCGATTCGCGCCGCGGTTACCGGCAACTGCTTCAGGTCCCCCGCAGGCATCGCTGTCAGTTGTAGCGGAAGACAACGACGATGTGGATGAGGACCAGTGCGGTGACGAGAATCGCGCCGATGATATGCATCGGCATCCAGGCGCGCGGCCAGGCGCTTCCCGAGCTGGTTGGAATCATCGGCGCCATCAGTCCGAGGCCGCAGTTGGCGACGTAGGCCCATGCCAGCGCCGACTGATAGCCGTAGCCGGCCGAGGTCGCGTGTGCGAGCAGGAACAGCGGGGCCACCGCTCCGAGCCAGTAGTGCCGGACCATTCGTGTCCGTGCCCCCTGCGGTGCGGCGCTACGCGAGTTGAGCAGCGACCACTGAACAGCCAGAAGCGCGGCGGCGAGAATACCCGTAACCATCCGGTACGTGTTGCCCGCGTAAATATCCGCGAGGCGCGCGGACTCGGGCTCGGCGACCAGGATCAGCGAGCAGAGCGCGAGCAGCGACAGTCCAAACTGCGCCGGTCTTCGTGCCTGGTCGGGATACTTCACTTTGTCGCCGCGTGCGTTGCGAGAATCGCTGCCAGTGTCGATTCAGACGCGCGGCGTGAGCTCTCGGCCATGAAATCGTCGGCGGAGGGAAGCGAATAGCCGCTTTCAGGCCAGGCGCCGATCGCCGGTGGGTTCTCGAACGTCCGTGTCTTGTCGAGGTAGGTCTGGTAGGCGGCGTGCGCGGCCCTGCGGAAAGCACCCGTCATCGCGACCAGCTCTTCGAGCGTGACCGCCTTGTCCGGGTAGGTCCACGTCGTCGCGCCCATCATGTCCCCGAGGCTCCAGTCCTGGCGGGGAGAATCAGCGTGCTCGTTATGGCAATCGACGCACGCCTGCGCGCCCGCGACGTCCGGGAACATCGCTGTCTCGAGCTGCACCTCGGGGGCTGTAAAAAACTGCGCGGATCCGGTTCGCTTCATGAGGTTGAAATATTCTTTTTGTCGTCCGCGGAAGCGGTTGGAGACATTGATCGGGTTGTCCGACCCCAGAAAGAGTCCGATCTGCATCGGGTCGGCCTCGAGTTGTCGAGAGATCTCCCGGAGGAAGAGCGCGGGCAGGGGGCCGGCTTCCACGTCGCGTTCCTTCCACTCCTCATTGAACGCGAGTCCGGCGGGTTTCCCTTTCCCGACAATCTCGGCGGTCCACAGTGTGCGAACGACGTTGTTCTCCTCGGCGAGCACGCTGAGGGCCTCGTGCACCGGGATCTCGGGCGCCGCGATCCGCTCCGATGGCAACGGCGCAGGAGACGTCACAAACAGGTAAATACACAGCGCGACGAGCAGTAATGAGAGGTAAATACGCATCGTAACAGGCAGATGACTCGGCTAGTCGCTGCGCGCCCGAACCGATTTCGAGCCGTATACGGACTCTCCGTCTTCCAGGTAACGCTGAACCTCGTCCAGGGACAAGGCGCGTGCCAGCGAATCGGGAGTCTCCCATTCGTGATTGCCATGGAAGTCGTGGCAGCGGAGGCAGGTCTCCCAGCGACCGTCTGCCGACAGTTGTTCGTGGCTCGGGTCGATCTTTTCGTGCTTGAGCCGAATGTCTTCATGACACGCGACGCAGAAGTCGCCCGCGTTGGAGACGTGACGGCCTGAGTGCTCACGGTGACAGGACCGACACTGGTTCGCCCCGATCTCGCGGCGTGCATCGATGAACTGGGGTTCGAAGAACCGGTAGACCGGGTGCCTGTCCTTAGGCCGCACATGGCAATCAAGGCAGGTCTCATTGGAGACCGGCAGACGTCCCACGGTGGGCAGGTCCGGGCGTCTTGCCAGCCCGTAAGCCACGACTCCCTGCAGCTGCTGACGCAGTGTGCCCGGGGCGTTCTCGTGGCAATCGGCGCAGTCGAGCTCCGAGTGTCCGGGATTGGCCGGCCCCTTCGCGAGGATCCGGCCCTCGGGGAATGAAACAAAAACACCGAGCAGAGATGTCGCGATGACGAGTCCGGTGCCGTATGCGAATGTTCGTCTGCCCTTCGGGGTCAAAAGGTCAGGGAGGAGCCAGGGGCGTTTTCTGCGGGACGTGAGGGGCACCGATCCGATCTTTG
>CAXQPB010000170.1:0-4446 GCA_964225545.1 Candidatus Nitrosopumilus sp.
GCAGTGACTGGAGTTCAGACGTGTGCTCTTCCGATCTGCCTGTGCCCGAGAAAATCCCGAGCTTCGAGATCCGCTCCCGCGGCGACGAGCAGGGTGGATGACTTAACGTCTCCGCGCATTGCAGCGACGTGAAGCGGTGTTGTCCCCGACTTGTTGGCGAGTGTCGGATCGGCGCCGGATTCCAGCAGCGCCGTCACGGTATCCGCGTCGCCACCGTAGGCGGCGTACCACAGCGATGAAGCACCCTGCGTGGTCCGCTCGTTCGGGTCAGCACCGGCGGAGATCAACAGTCGGACGCTTTCGGCGCGCCCGCCGAAAGCCGCGCTTTGAAGCACACTCATACCGGCTGCGTTGCGAGTGTTCGGGTCCGCACCGGCGCGAAGAAGGACTTCAACGGTATCGCTTCGTCCACTATTGGCCGCCAGTTGCAGCGGCGTGGCCCCGGACTTCGTGATCGCATCGATTTCCACTCGCCGCGCGAGAAGCATCTCGACAATCGCACCGGCGCCAATGAAGGCCGCGACATGAAGAGGCGTTGCATCGTCTTCGCGGCGCACTCCGGCGAAAGCGCCCTTCTCGAGCAGGAGGCGCGCGACCGGAACCTGGTTCGTGACCGCTGCAAGATGCAATGCGGTCACACCGTCAGCGTCGGCACTGTCGATGGGGAATCCGCGCTCGATCAGCAGCTCGAGAATTTCGATCTCACCAACCTTCGTAACCCGCCGAAGCAGCGAATCGCATTGCTGCAGGCCGGCGCTGGATGACGACGCAGCGTCGAGCAGGGTCACCGTCATCGCGACGTCGCCGCGCACTGCGGCCAGGTCGACCGGACAGACCCCCGAATCACTTCGCCGAAGCGGATCGGCACCTGCGGCGAGCAGAATGGCCACTGCCTCTGCAGACGCGTTATCTGCGGCCGCGTGAAGTGGGGTCCAGCCGCCATGAACCGGCGCGTCACGGTTCGCTCCGGCATCGAGCAGCAGTTCGATCACACGGTGCCGGCCCGCGCCGGCAGCCAGATACAGCGGCGTTGCACCGGCGAACGTACTGACATCAACCGCCGTCCCGCCCTCCAGGAGCTCTCTCACCCGATCCGCCCGACCCTCAACTGCGGCCCTGTGCAACTCCTCCCAACCCCCCGATGCGATGGCCTTCAGCCCGCTGCCTCTGTCGGCTCCTCCGGAAACCTTGATGGCTTTCGATCGCCCGGCCGCGGGCGACGTGCCTGGAGACCCCGTATCTAAGGATGTTTTCTGGCAGGCGAGGCAAAGGCACAGCACGAAAAGCGCCGGACACAGAGCCGGGGCTGCCCCCCGGACGCCATGCCATCGGGGGCGGCGGGCAGAAGCAGGTTGTTCAGACCCGATCACTCCTGCCACCATAAGGGGTATCCGATCCGGCTGGAACCGTGACGGTGCAGCCGTCGGCATCACCCGATCAACGCCGCGCGACTTACCCGACAGTCAGGCCTGTATCCGGGGAGTACGGTCCCCGGCATACGACCGGTTGCCGGGTCTGCGGTCGGATGGCACGAATTCAAGGCCATGAGCGAAAGCCGCCGCACCACCCTCGTCATTCTCCCGACGTACAATGAAGCGGAGAACGTGCTTGGACTCGCGCAAGAGATCCTCTCGAAGTCGGGCGACATCGATATCCTTGTCGTGGATGACAACAGCCCCGACGGGACCGGAGACCTCGTGGCCGAGGCGGGTAAAGACCAAGAGCGGATCGGTCTGCATCGCCGCCCTGGAAAGCTCGGACTGGGAACGGCCTACCTCGCCGGATTCCGTCACGCACTGGACAGCGGCTACGAGCGCGTCTTCACGATGGACTGTGACCACAGCCACAACCCGGACCATCTTCCGGCGATGCTCGACGCTTCGCGCCGCCACGACATGGTGATCGGCTCTCGTTACGTGCCCGGTGGAGGCATCGAAAACTGGCCGGCCCACCGGCAGGCGCTGTCAAGGTTCGCCAACCTGTACGCGCGTCTGCTGCTCGGGCTGAGCGTCAGCGATTGCACGTCGGGATTCCGCTGCTACTCACGCCGGGTTCTCGAAACCGCTGACCCGTTCGCGATCCGGGCTTCCGGCTATTCGTTTCTCGAAGAGATGGCCTGGAGAGTCGAGCGCTGCGGATTCAGCGTTGCTGAAGTCCCGATCGTTTTCGTCCAGCGAACAGCGGGCATCTCCAAGATCGACTCGAAAGAGATCTACCGCGCGGCATGGCACGTCTTGCGCACTGCGATCGCTCCGCCCCGCCTGTCACGGTCGCGAGTCGCTCGGAAACAGGAGGATCAGGGGGCCGGGTCGCCTCCGGGCCGGTCCGCCGCAACGTCCGCGCGGACGTCTTCCGATCAGACCGAGATGGATTCCTCACCGGCCGGTCGAACACCGTAACTGGTTGATCCGATGATCCGGGTCTCGACAGGCACACCGTTCTCCACCAGCTGTTCACGCTTGTCCCGGAAGACAGCGCGGTACCGATGCCACGGGATGTTCGGCCACAGGTGGTGAATCGCGTGGTAGTTGTGGACCAGAACCAGCGGCGTCAGCCAGTCAATATCCAGTACGCGTGTCCCCCGGTAGCGGTGGGCGGGTAAGCCGGCGTGAGGCAGGTAGTTTATGTACCAGTCCATCACCAGTTTCGCGATGACCAGCGGCACGAACCACAGCAGGACAAGGTCCAGCAGAACCCCGCACCACCAGGCAACCGCAAAGATCGTCGCGAGTAACAGGACCGAGCACGCATCGGAGACTTTCTGGCCCGGACTGCGTGGGTCACTCGCCATGACCTCGCCGGCGTACGCGAGTACCCGCGGGTAGCGCAGAGGCACGGTCCAGAAAGAGCCGTCGGTGTATATGAGGTTCGGATCTCCGGGCTCGTTCAGGTAAGCGTGATGGCGAAGGTGGACCCAGCGCTGCATGAAATACGGCGTCATGTACGGGAACATGCCGAGAACGCCGGCAACGTTGTTCACCCATTGGGAACGCGAGACGTTGTTGTGGGCAGCCTCGTGCCAGATTGTGAACGCGAAGTGAATGGCCACGACCGGAACAAGGACGTGGACGAGGAGCGGCCCGGGCATCGTCCAGTAGACAACGAAATTGCCGATCATCAACGCGTACATGGCAGTGAGCAGCAGTAGAGTCGGCCGGTCGAGGGTCTTGCGCGCCATGACAACGATCACGGTAAACAGGCCGGTCCGCGCCGTCAATGTGGACAGCCTCCCGGGCCGGTATCGGAAGCGCCCTCAATGACCGGTCAGCACCCGGCGAGAACTGCGCCCGATGCGCGGATGGGGGGCAGGGGCCGTACTGCGGCCGCGGTGCCCGCTACGCTCGTCTTCCTCGTCACACTCGCGTTTCAGCTCCCGTTCTTCGACCGATGGGTCAATTTCATGGACGAGGGCCATCTGCTGCAGTTTGCCGACATGATCGCGGACGGCGGCAATCTGTATCGAGATGCGACGGTGTACCCCCTCCCCGGCTCGTTTTATTTCCTCGCCGGGTTATTCCGCATCTTCGAACCGTCGGTGATCCTGACCCGCTGGGTGGTAACCCTCCAGTTCTCCGCGTTCGTTGCGCTCTGTTACGCGCTGGTCCGAAGGCTGGTCCCGCCGGGCTACGCGGTCTCACTGGTGGCGCTGCTGCTCTGTTACCGGATCTGGGCATTTCCGCACTGGCACATGTACAGCTACTCGACCTCGGCGCTGCTGATCTTTCTGTGTTGCGCGATGATCCTGCTGCGGTTTTTCGAGACCGGACGCACCGGACTGCTGATCACGGCAGGCGTGATTTACGGCGTCGGCGTCGCTTTCAAACAGGACTACGGCGCAGCCGCGCTGCTGGCATTGTCGATTCCGATGGTCGTCTTCGCGCGATCGCGCCGCAGCGAGCCGGGAGTGGTCGCCGTCTTCACCGGGTTCCTCGGCCCCGCCGCCGGCGTCGGCCTCGCCCTGGGTGCCTACTTCGCGTGGCGTGGCCTGCTTGGCGACCTGCTGCGCTTCACGGTGTTCAACCACTTCGTCGGGATGGCGTCGTACGAATACATGTCGTTTCCGGGTCTGTGGCCGCTGTTCGAGCAGGACCCTTTCCTGCGCACTACAATCGGCATCGCCTCACACTTCCCGGCCATCCTGGTCACCGTGGATTGGCAAACCGTCAACGAGAGCTGGGCATTCAATGAGAGCTTTCTCCTCGACCTGGCGATCAAGGCCTTCTACCGCCTGCCCTACCTGATCCTCGCCTTCGGCGCACTGAGGCTGCTGAGTCGACGGCAGGAGCTCGGTTCCGGGGCTACTCGCGACGGCTACCTTCGGGAGCTGACCCTCTGGTCGATCGGCCTCGGCCTGATAATGCTGATCACACTCAACCGTCCGCAGGACTACGTTCATATGGCCGTACTGTACTGGCCGATTCTGTGTCTGGTCGTGGTCTATGCGCG
>CAXQPB010000171.1:0-3748 GCA_964225545.1 Candidatus Nitrosopumilus sp.
CACTGGATTGATGCCGAGCTGACCGAGTACCACGATCTCGAGCGCGACCGGCGCGAAAGGTCGCCGGTCGCGGATACGGCGCGCACGGCGGTTCTGGCTGGAATTCTCGCCGACTTTGTCGGCGATCATGCCCCGCTCGAGCGTGATGGCGAAAAGACGGCGCCGCTCCCGCGCAAGCTCCACCGGGAGCTGCGTCGCCTGGGCTACATGGACTGACGGGCGGCGGGGCGGGGGACGCCGGGACAGCGGCGCCCGGGCGGAGGTTCGACATCCGGGGTCTGGTCCGTTATACCTTTAAATCCGCTGTTCCGGGGCCCATCGGGGCTCACTTCGATCGTCCGTTCCGCACAACTGGATCCTCACCGCGTGAACAACGCGACGCGAGTCGTCCGCAGGATGCGAACGGGAGCCGCGGGTTTACTGAAAAATCACGACCAACCAAGGGGTGTCATGGCAGATCTCATTTCTCCGCACGGTGGCCTCGACAGGCCGGTAACGCGCACGGTACCCGCAGGGGAGCGCGACGCGTTCCTCTCCGAAGCTGCTTCTCTGAGCAAGGTTCCGGTCTCGGACGCCGATCTCTCTACCGTTTACCGCTTTGGTGACGGGGCGCTCAGCCCGCTCGAGGGTCCGATGACCTCGGCCGTCTTCAACAGGGTTCTCGATGAGGCCGTGATCGAAAACGGCGGCAAAAAGTACGCATGGACGATACCGCTGTCGCTGCCGGTGACGGCCGAAGTCGCCGGAGGTCTTTCGGCGGGACAGAAGGTCGCGCTCACGAACTCGGCGGGCGACATTGTCGCGGTGCTCGATGTCGAGGACGTCTTCGAGTGGGACAAGCCTCGCTACCTCGCCTCGGTCTACGGTACCGAGCGGGAAGACCACCCCGGCGCCGACATGGTGCTCAAGGGCGATGCGGCGAACAGCCACCTCCTCGGAGGGAGCATCCGCGTGCTTCCTCAGCCCACGAACGCGAGCTTCGGCAAGTACGTCCTTTCCCCCGCTGAGGTCCGCGAGCTTCTGGCCGGACATGGATGGGAGAGAGTGGTCGCGTTCCAGACTCGCAACCCGCTTCATCGCGCGCATGAATATGCGCTCGTGTACGGACTCGAGACGCTGATTCGCGCAGGTCACAACGCCGGCGCGTGTCTCAACCCGCTGATCGGTGAGGTCAAGGGCGACGATGTTGATGCCGACATCCGGATGCAGACCTATGAGACGCTGATCCAGAATCGCGAGATGGGCGAGGGCGACAGCGACGCGGAGCTCTGGGGCGGTCGCGGCGAGTCGGTTCCCGATCGTGTGATCCTGCTCGGCCTCGACATCAAGATGTTCTACGGAGGACCCAAGGAGGCGGTGATGCATGCCATCTATCGCCAGAACTACGGGTTCACCGACATCATCATCGGTCGCAAGCATGCGGACGCCCCCTACAACGACGGCTCGGCGATCTGGGGCGACTTCGACGCCCACGAGATCTTCGACAATCTAGGTGGTGAACTGCTGATCCAGCCGCTGAAGGTCGGGTTCGCGGCGTACTACGAGTCGATGGGGCGCGTTGATCTGATGGAGAACCACCCGGACGAGAAGCCGGTGTTCATCTCCGGAAAGGACGTCCGCAAGACCCTCCAGGCCGGCGAGCCGGTGGATCCGCGAATCATGCGAGAGAGCACTTCACGCATCCTCTCGCGTGAGATGAGCAAGTAGTCCCGATTCGAGTCGGTATATCATGAGTGGGGAGGCCGGAGCCTCCGTCCTCCCCACTCGACCTTCCGCGATCACATCTTTCCGGTCGTGATGTTCCAGGTCAGGATGTCGGCATCGAGCTTGCCGAGCACCGTCTTTTTGAACTTCCCGTCGACGAAGTCGTAACGCCGCAGCTCGCGCTGGTCGTCTGACGCCACGTAGAGTTCTACTTTTCCGTCGCCTTCGAGATCGGCTGCATAGATCGCGTGCTCGAAGCCGGAGGAGTTCGAGTCAATCAGGCTGGTGGTCCATCGCGCCTGCGAGTTCACGCCGGCAGCCGGCGGTGTGATGTGAAAGATCCCGCGTTTGAACGACGCCGCGACCAGCTCGTCGGTTCCATCGCCGTCGAAATCCCCGGGGACGAGAAAGCGGGTCAGCCGATCGTCAATGGTCGCAACGGTCCGATGTGAGAACGTCCCGTCCGGTTTCAATGTGTACTGGCGGATCTCGACTGGCTTGAGCAGTTTCGACCGGTCGTTCGGGTCGACCTCGGCCTCGAGAACGGAGAACAGCTCGGTCTTCCCGTCACCGTCGAGATCACGGGCGAGGATCTCCTTGGCGTGGGTGCCTTCCTGTTTCTCGACCCAGCTTCTGACGTACTCCTTGCCGTTCCAGCGGTACATGGTCACGCCGCCGGCCTGGGAGGCGTTCGCCTTGTTTCGATCGCTCGGCGTCGCGAAGAACTCGAGCTTGCCGTCACCCTCGAGATCGCCTATCTCGATCTCGTGCACGAAGGTGTCGGCCTTCTGGTCCATCTCGACGACAGTCGCAGGGCCGCCGCCTTCGGGTAGCTCGGCAACCGCCACCACGCCTGCGTCGTGAGTGGCAATGACGAGTTCGTCCTGCCCGTCGTGATCGACATCCCCGATCTCGATATCACGCAGTCGATCGAAGCGTCCGCCCCACGAGCGCTCCCATAAGGTTGTCGCGTTCCACGCACCGTTCTCGAATTTCCAGAGCTTGAGCAGAGCGTCCTCGGCTCCGATGGTCAGGATGCCGTCGCCGTGCTGGATGGCCTTGTGAAAGACGTTGGATCCGGCGTCCTCCAGGCGGGTGTAGGTCCAGCCGTCGTCTCCGTCACGCCAGATATCGAGGCGCGCCGGTCCGGGGTTCGGCTTGCCCGCCGAGTCCGTCCAGAACCACGCCTGACTGAGAAGCAGGGCCGGCCGCGCCGGGCCTTCGAGTGCCTGCTGAACAGGTTTCGGCGCACCTTTCGCCGACGAGCCGCCGTCTTCTCCACCCTTGCTGCAGCCCGCAGCGCTCATGACCGCAACGGCGGCCAGCGCGGTAAGCATCCCGTGCGCCACGCGCGTGTGCCTGCTTCGTCGTGTCTCCAGAACCATTCCTTTCCTCCGTATCTTCATGGCCTCTCCGGGGCCTCTCCGGGCGCGCCGCTCCCGGCGCGTAGTCGGCTTTTTTAGCGTTTTTCCGGTGCTTTGCCGCTGCTTTGCCGGGACCGCATTCAGCGCTCGGCGTTTTCGCAGCTCCGCCCGCGATTTCGTCGTTGATAACCGACGCCGCAGCGGCGAAGTGTCCCCGCAGGCGGTCTAGTTTGCAATCCGGTCGCGCACGCCGGTGTCAGCGCCGTTTCGCACGAAAAGAAAGAACCAGAGTGCTACGAGGTCATAGAGTGCGTGAGCGGTGATCGGCACGAAAAGATTGCCGGAGAGCACCCAGATCCAGCCCAGCCACGCGCCGAAGACCGTGGCCATGGCGAAGTACGCGAAAGAGACGGCATGCGCGAGGCCGAACACGAGGCTTGCGGCCACGAGCGCGCCCCAGGCTCCGAGGCCGGGCTCGAACGCGGCCTGGAGAAAGCCGCGAAACAGCAGCTCCTCACCGATCCCGGCGGCTGCAGCGACCGCCGCCAGCTCCAGCGGGCCGGCGCTGCCGAAAACATTCACCACGAACTGATCGAGCAGCCCTCGCAGCTCGGCGATTGCCGGAGTCTCGATGCGCAGGAATACGAGGAACAGAAACAGCATCGGGAGCGTGGCCGCTG
>CAXQPB010000172.1:0-10533 GCA_964225545.1 Candidatus Nitrosopumilus sp.
ACAGGATGTCGGTCGTGCGCTGCCGCCACGGCTGCAGAAAAACGGCTGTACGGCGGGGCTACTGCCCCATGTACTGAATGTACGCCATCTTCTGGTCGTAGTGATCGCTGTTCTCCATCTGCATCGAGCAGAAGGCAATGCCATGACCCTGAAACAGCGTTCCATAATTGCTGCTGCACAGATTCTCGTCCGTGCACCAGTTTCCGAAGTAGTCCCAGTCCCACGAAAGGTTATTTCCGTCTCCGCACCACTCGACCGAATTATTGCGCGCACCGGAGGAGTGGTACGCGACCGCTCCGTCACTGTGCCACGGCAGAAACCACCATCCGGCATCCAGCGTGATGTCATCACTGCCCGTCGTCTGATCGAGGAAGCCTCCCATGTGGTAGATGGGAACGCCCCTGGTGTTGTTGTGATCGTAGAGGTTACGAATCGTGCTGGGGCTGATCTCCGGGGCAAGCGAGCATGCGAACAGGTCTGCGAGGCTGCCCCAGTTGGAAAGCTCGCTTCCCCCGCCATTTCCCGCGGCCGTGCGCACCTCGAGGATGTTCCACGCCAGCGACTCTTCACAGACCCGCCGTCGGCCTTTGCCCGTGCAGACGCTGTCGACGGTTGCGAGCTGATCGAGTGCGAGCCCGACGACGTTGTCGCCGTTGGAGTAGTTGTAGATGATGCAGCTGTTGCTGTCGGTGCAGCAGGCATCGAGATAACGGGCGAGCGTTGCGGCTGCTACCTGCGTGCCATTCGAATCGGTCTGAACCGCCTGGACATCGACTGCGAGTCCGCCCGCGATGCCGGCGACGCTGGCGAGCCGATCCGGGTCCCCCGCATAATCCCACTTCGTTGAACACATCCCCCCGACGTGGAGAAACGCGATCTGTCCGCTGTCCGGCGCGCACTGAAAATCGCCGGCACACACCGGACCGTAATCGGCGCAGCAATTGCCGGCACTCTCGCAGCCCGGCTCGCACGAGCACGAGCCTCCGCGGCCGGCCCCGCCGCAATACGTGTCCTCAGTCACGCATGTACGCTTTTTTCCTTTTCCCGTGCAGACGGTAGTCGACTCACTGTCGAGGCGCTCGCATCGACCCTGGTCACCGCCTCCGATGGTGCCGGCTTCAACCGCGGATACCGTCAGTCCGACGATAAGAATCGCCCACGTCGCGCAAAGCGCTTTCGAGATCACCTGTGCTTGCTGCTGATTCATCGAAATCATTCCCCTTCAGTGCTGCACGTCCGAGTACTCAGGACGCGTGAGTTCGACACCACGATTCATGGCGTCTTCATACATTGCGATCATTCGACGACGCCTCGGCGAGTCGTTTTCGTCGCCATTGAAATCCGCGAGTCGGTAGCTCGCGGCAGTCTTCACCTCGGCATCAAGATCGGCCATGTCTTCTCGAGCAGGAATCGAGCGTGGCTGGATCCGTCTGCCCCTCACCTGCCGTAGCGAGAAGAGGCCGGCCTTGTCGGCATCATGGAAGAGCAATCCGGCGAAGCGGAGCGGAACCGAGGTGACACCATCTGCGATATCCCCCTCGTAACGAGCCCAGCCGAAGGCCTCGCCTGAAGAGTCATACAGATTGCCCTCGATGAAGTATCTCCCCGGTCGTCTCACGGAGAGGCCGAGGTCGAATACGAGATCACCGGCATCCAGCCGGTCACGATGCGCGCCTGTGAAGCGTGCAGGAATTCGGTTTTCGCCTGTGAAATAAAAATCGAGCTGACCGCTCTGCTCGGGCAATTCACGCGCGTCGAAATTGACGGTAACCCGCACCGCTCCTGCACGGTCCGACCAGTAGTCGTTCGGCAGGAATTCGGCAGACACGGAACCGCCGGCGCGATTTATCTCCAGTTCGACAATCGATCCCGCGCCTTCACCGGCTCTCTGAATTTCCGCGGTCATGTAGACACTCCGCGGCTGGATCTGTTTCCCGTCCTTCCACAGCTCCAACGAGACAATCACGGGCTCCGCGCCGCGCACCAGGTATCGGTCCGCGGTCAGCAGAACTTCCCAGTCTCGATCCGGGTTGTCGCGACCATTCGGCAACGCCATTCGACGTTCGTGCCGCGCACCGGGGTTCAGGAGATCGAAAGCGTCCGCCGAAATTCGGCGCGTCCCACGCGGATACCGACTCAGCGCCTTGTAATGCTCCAGAGCGTTGTCATAGCCGGCTCGCGACCGCGATGCGTGCTCTACTGGATCGATCGCTACGCTGCGACCGGGGCTGCCGGAGGCTCCTGCGGATGAGTTCGAGTCTCTTGCCTCCGACGGCTCCGTGGCAGCCGCGATGACCTGAGGCTCATAGGACTTCCGTTCTGAGTCCTGCGCAGGGGAGACAGGCCCGGTGGCGCGCACGAAAGCGACCAGCAGCAACAGCGCTCCAATGAATCCGGCAGCGCGCGCGAAGTTGGATTTTGCCCCCAATGAACCCAGTCCCCGAAACGGATAGCCAGCGGCAGTCAGGGACGGTTTTACGACGGGGAGACAGGGCCGGACAAGCGTCTATCCCACATTTCGTCGAACAGAATGCAGAATTTCGGAGATTACGCGCCGAGGAGCCGGGAGAACCCGGAGCGACAAGGGGTAAAGGCTGCCTGGCGCCGCAGCCCGGTCCGGAGTTGTGATCGCTTGCCAGAAGACGCGGAGAAAAACCGACCGCCGGCGATCAGCCGACGGTCGGTCCTCTCCTGAATCAGTCAGTCGTTACTACGGCCAGGGCAGCGATGGGAAGCCGTTCGAGGAGTTCGTGCTCCGTGAACGCAGTGATCCTCCCCCTGGCAAGCCTGCTCCGAAATTGGCAGCAGCTGAGGTGTTGGCCGGGATGCAGTAGACCGACACCGAGACTCGGTCTACGACCCCGCCCTTGCCGTTTATGGTATCGCCGCCTTCCATCGGCATATCAGGCAGCAGGCAAGGCGACGGTGCGGACTCGCAGACGCCGGCCTCCGGCCAGTCGTCGCTGTTACCGAGAATTCCGTCAACACCGGCCTCGCAGCCTCGTGCTTTCTCGCAATCCCCCTCGCAGGTCTCCCCGGCCGGGCAGTCGCCGTTTCCGAAGCATGCGGTCGCGGAGACACTGCACGTCGCAGTACAACCGCCGACTGCAGCGGCGCCACTGCAAACGCGGAACACGTCTCCCGTGCAGTTGTTGAAGAACGGACCGGCAGCACACTCTCCGTTCTCCGGATCAGCCGCAGTCGGCAGACACAGAGGCGTGCAGATGCCCGACGGACAGGGATCGCCGCAGGTGCCGATTCCGCAATCCGCATTGGTGGTGCAGGCCGTGTTCGGGAATGCGGGGTCACCAAGACACTGCAGCGGGTTCGCGGAGCAGGTACCGCCGTTCACGCAGTCGGCGTCCTCGTCACAGTTCAGACCATCGTTGTCGCCACCGGAACACTGGGTCAGCGTCACGCAGCGATCACCCTCTTCCGCGCCGGCGTTGCACGCGAACAGGCAATTGTTGGGTTTTGTCGCCGCTCCGCCAACCGGCTCACAGGGGCACCCGAACAGTGAAAAGCCGTTCGCCGAGCATGCGTACGCGTCCTGGGGAAGGGTTACCGCAGCGCTCGTGCTTGGCGCGAAGTCGGACACCGTCCCTGCGCCGGAGAAATTCAAACTGCTTTGCGGCCGACAGTCCGTCGACGGCGTTCCATAGGGCCCGGGGGCTCCGTGAAGCCGGCAGGGCTCGCCGTCGTCATCGCCACCAACGCAACGCAACTCGAGATCGCAGGTTCCTGATCCACACTCGGCCGCCGCTGTGGTGCAGGTTTCTCCGCCGGGACAGTCCGAATCGAGTCGGCAGCGATCCGAGCTGATGGAGCAAGTGCCCTCACAGGGTCTGCCCTCGACGGCCGCGGATCCACCCACGCACACCCCGCCACAGACCGGGCACGGACGGGCGAGAGCTTCGCCGGTATAACTTAAGGCGGTGCGATACAGATACTGTGAGTGAGCGCCTGTGACCATATCGTAGGTTCCGACGATATCGTCGCGGAAGATACTCCAGATACATGACGGCGACCCGAGACTCACGGTCGGCGTCGGCGGCCCGTGCTGCAGCCGCACGCACGTCGGCGTCTTGTCACATCGTCCTCTGCAAGCCTCTCCGGCACCACAGTCGGCCTGCGTTGTGCAGGCTCCCGTCGCGGTGCCCGCCGCATCGAAGCACTGCGCCTGGCAGTCCGAGTCTGTCGAGCAGAACGTCCCGGAGTTACTGCTGCTTACATCACAGATTGCGCAGTCGCCGTTCTCTTCGACGGTGTTTCCGTTGCCGACCTCATCGCACCTGAGCGGGTTGGTGACATCCCATGAACAGACGGGATGTTGACGGCCGCTGACGGAGCAGACGCTGTCAACCGAGGTACCCGTACACTCGGGGCCGGTCATGCTGTCGCAATCGCAGTCGTTGCCGACCTCGGTCATGTAGCCCGAACCAGCCACGGTATCCTTGTTCTGTGCGATTCCTGTCCAGCCAATGTCGATGTCCGGACCACCTTTGCCCTGGTTCCAAAGGCGAGGAACATTCGCGCACGTGCACTCGAAGATATCTCCAGGAGGCAGGCACTCTCCGGGGCATGCCGCGTCCGACGTGCCGTCACACTCTTCACCGATCGGAAGGAACGGCTCGGGCAACTGATTCAAAAGGTTGTCTCCGCAGGTGCCCGCGGCCGGCGGGATCAACAGTTCGGTCAGCGTGAGAGAAGAATACGAACGCTCCGCCGGGTTCAGGCTCGTATTCGCGAGCTCGACCGCGACTTCCTGCAGACAGTCTCCGGCATCGGCCGCCGTGGCAGTGCCGCCGGTGCCCGCCTCGCAGAGGTCGAGCTGCAGCACATCCGCGTCGGTACACTTTGCGTTGACCGCATCGTTTAACTTGGTGAGAGCGTCGGCGATGGCCGCGGCCGTCGCGGGGTCATCGGTCGCACACAGCGAGGAATCAGACAGAGCGATCTTCTGGTTGTTGACCGCATCAACGCACTTCGTGATGGACTTGTATATCGTGCTGGCAGCTTTCTGGACTGCCTTGCTCGCCGATGCGAGACACTTTCCGGCGGTGGCGCTCAGACCGCTCGCCGAGGTCGTCTCACCGTAGACCGCGCTCATGAAGTAGCCCGCGTTCGCCGCCGCGCCGTTGGAAAGACACAGTCCGAGAGAGTCCGGTCCGGTGATCTGTGATCCGATCAGCGCCGGACAGAGCGCGCCGTCGAAACCGAGATTCGAGAGATCGAAACCGGAACAGAGTTCTCCCGAGCTGCCGTCGGGGGGGCACTGTGAATCCCGGAGACAGGTGACAGTCGAGGATGGATCGCAGGTGCCTCCACACGAGCCAGCCGCAATCGCGCCGAGTTTCGCCGCGAGCTTGTCGACCTTGGCCTGCCCCTTCGCATCCGGACACGAAAGCGGAGGCTTCTTGATCTCAGTGTCGCGACACTTCGAGTTGACCTTGGCCTCTACTTTCCACAGCTTGCCGAGTCCCTTGCCAAGCTTCGCCTGACAACCGATCTCGCGCTTGTTGGTCGGCGCTGCGTCAGACGCGGTCGGGATCGCGAGAGCAAACGCGGACGTTACGAATACGGAAAGAATGATTCTCGCGAGGCGCGAGATATTGGACGGCTTCATACTGGCCTCCCTGTTTTGCTAGCCGGGCGGGTTTTATTACGACCTGTGTGCCCACCAATCTGCTGCCACGAAACTTCCCCCAAACCTGACCTGCCGGTCCCCCCAGCTTTTCCAGACGATGGCGCACCGGCGCCCGCTGCGTCAAGGGTTGCGGCCATTTGTGCGCTCACGCCGCTCCTCATCCGAGTGATCACGAACTTCACGGGAGGAGGCCGCGCTCAGCCGGCAGGCGGACGAATCTCAGTGATCATGCAAGGATAACAAGCCCCGCGGACAGTTGTTGAGGTAACGGAGGTCCAGCGGAAGTTCGGGTCCACCGCCCCGGATGCGCCTGAACAGCGATATTCTAGAATGAGAGGGCTGTAGGGTTTTAGCGCTGGATTGCGCCGGAATATGCGATCTGCTTGCGCAAACAGCACCCCACCTGAGGGGGCCGTGGCCACCCTACCCCGCGGAGTCTCCACTGTTCGCGTTGAATGAGGTGCCGACGCCTGGCGTACGCGGGGGCCGCAGAAGATCCACGTTCCAGGCAGCCCGCAACAGGAAGACTCCTGGTTCCGAACCGAACCGAGCCGGCGAAACCGACCGGCAGTTGGTGTTGTACTTTCACGGCCTCGAGGATTTCGACCGTCAGCTCACGCGTGTCTTTGATGCCCCTGAGTGCATCCTCAGATGCACCGTCAATTGCCCTGCCCGGCCCCGGGCAGAACGAACGCAATCAAGAGTACTAGACTTGGATTTCTAGATTAGCAATTCTAGACAATATGGAGTCTACAGCTACAGCAGCGCTATCGCGCCGCGCAGCCGAAACTCGCAATCGGCTCATCGCGGCCGGCCGCGCGGCCTTCAGCAGGAAGCCGTTCGCAGCCGTAAAACTCAAAAAGGACATCCTCGAACCGTCCGGGGTGTCGGTCGGCAGCTTCTATCACCAGTTCCGGGACAAGGGGGACCTGCTCATAACGATCCTCAAGCAGCACTCGTCCGAAATGCGCGAGCAGTTCAGCGAGATTCACCGTCCCGGTCTGTCGCGAACTCCAGAGCGAATTGCCCGCGACTCCTACGCGCTCGTGTTCGACATGGTGGACCGGCACACCGACATCATACGGATACAGCAGCACGCGACACCCGCCGACGACCCCCGTCTCGTCGAGTTCTACGAGCGCGACCGGCAACATTGGCATGACAGCCGTTGCGAGGATTACAAGCGTATCGCCGAGGTGAATGGCGACGATCTCGATGTCGACTTCGCCGCGGAGCTTATCGGAATGCTTGCCGACGGAGCGATTCGTCACTACACGTCCATCCCTCGGGCACAACGAGAGGCGGTAAGGGAGCGACTCATCGACGGCCTCGTGCAACTTACGCTTCGTGGGTTGTCGGGGCTCAGCGCCCCGGTCGCGCGAAACAATTCAGACGCATACGACGAATAGCGAGAACGAGACGATGCAGAATTTTGAAGGAAAGATATCGGTCATCACCGGCGCCGCCAGCGGAATCGGCAGATCTCTGGCATTGCGATTTGGCAAACAGGGAATGAGGCTGGCCCTCGTCGACCTCGACACGGAGGGGTTGGAGCGATTGGCGACCGAACTGCGGGAGACAGGAGTCGACGTCGCGACGTTCCAAACGGACGTATCAAGCGAGGATGCCATGGAAGCGATGGCGTCCTCGGTGCTCGAGCGCTTCGGCACCGTCCACGTTGTCTGCAATAACGCCGGCGTCGCGACCACCGGACTCACATGGGACATCAGCGTTCGGGACTGGGAGTTCGTGCTCGGCGCCAACATCTGGGGCGTGGTTCACGGCATTCGACTGTTCACGCCGGCGATGCTGGAGCAGAACGAGGGACACATTATCAACACGGCCTCTACCGCCGGCTTGGTTTCTTCCGGCCGGATGGCTTCATACAACGCAAGCAAACAAGCGGTCGTAGCCATCTCCGAGACGTTGTACGCCGATCTCGAGGCTGCAGGCTCGGACGTCGGATGTTCGGTGCTGTGCCCGGGTTTCGTCAATACGCAGATATGGGATTCCGATCGCCTGCGATCCGAGAGTGACCTCGCCGCGAGCGCGTCGTCCGATGACGAAGCGAAGGCCATCAATGACATGCTCCGCCACGGCATCCGTGACCTCCTCGCGATGGCGATGTCGCCCGATGTCGTCGCCGATCGTTGCCTCGAGGCGATTCGCGAGAAAACGTTCTACATCCTCACTCATGAGCAGACCGCTCCCGCATTGCAGGAACGCGTTCAACAAATCGTCTCAGGCGCCAATCCCATACAACCCAGCGCCGGCCCCGAAAACTTCATCAAGTAGGCCCGAGTGGCTCGCAATATCGAAAACGGCGACACTGCCGCCCCGCTGCGGATTCACGACGCCGTCGTAATCGGCACGGGCTTCACAGGGGTCTGCTCTGCAATCAAACTGCTCGAGTCTGGATCTCTCGAACTATGAAATCACAGCCGCCTGACGGAACTGCACTTTCGACCAAGCTGTATTACGGTTTCGGTTCTGTCGCCTACGGGGTAAAGGACAACGGCTTCGCCTACTTCCTCCTCCTTTACTACAACCAGGTGCTTGGACTGCCGGCCTCGTGGGTCGGCGCCGCCATCATGGTCGCGCTCGTCATCGATGCGATCTCCGACCCCGTTGTCGGGTACGTATCCGATAACCTCCATTCCCGTTGGGGCCGCCGTCATCCTTTCATGTACGCGGCTGCGGCGCCGGTGGCGATCAGCTTCCACCTGCTGTGGAACCCGCCACAAGGCATGACACAGGTCGGGTTGTTTGCATATCTTCTCACGATCGCGGTTCTCGTACGGACGTTCATCACCTTCTACGAAATTCCAAGCTCTTCGCTCGTCGCTGAACTCACCGACGACTACGACCAGCGCACCTCCATGCTGAGCTACCGTTACTTCTTCGGTTGGTGGGGCGGGCTCGCGATGGCAGTGTTCACCTATACCGCGCTACTCAAACCGAGCGAGGAGTTCCCCGTCGGCCAGCTGAACCCGGCCGGCTGGGAACAATACGGCACCATCGCTGCCGTCGTGATGTTCATCGCCATCCTCGTCTCCGCTCTCGGCACGCACCGCCACATTCCCTATCTGCACCAGCCCCCGGACAAGAAGCCGCTCAGCTTCGGCCGTTCGATCGGCGAGCTGCGCGAGACGTTGTCGAATCGCTCCTTTCTGGTGCTCTTCGCGTCCGGGATGTTCGCGGCCATGGCCGCCGGCGTGGTCACGTCCCTGAACATCTACTTCAACACCTATTTCTGGGAGTTGGGTTCCGACGAGATCGCGATCCTGACCCTGGGGCCGTTCATCTCATCCACCATCGCTCTGGTCGTTGCCCCGATCATGTCGAAGCGAATGGGGAAGAGGCAGGCCGCGTTGCTGGTTTACGGCCTGGCGATCGCTCTGGCACCGATGGCCATCGCGGGCCGACTGCTCGGACTGATGCCCCTCAACGGCTCCCCTGCCCTGCTTCCGACACTTTTCTTCTTCACTGTGATCGAGGTCGGGCTGATCGTCACAGCGTCGATTCTGATGTCTTCAATGGTCGCCGACACGGTCGAAGAGAGCCAGCTGATCACGGGGCGCCGATCCGAAGGCGTGTTCTTCGCGGCGCGCAGTTTCATCCAGAAATCCGTACACGGAATCGGCGTGCTCGCAGCCACCGCGATGCTCACCGCGATCGGTTTTCCTGCTGACGCGAAACCCGGCGGGGTCTCCACGGAGGTCGTCACCGAACTCGGCTTGGTCTACATCCCTGTGCTGATGGTGCTGTACGTAATCTCGCTGGCGTTTGTCGCCGGCTACAGGATCTCGCGCGCCGCGCACGAGGCGAACCTCGAGAAACTCGCGTCGCCTGGCGTTGAGCCCTGAAGAGGTTGGATCAACTTCGCAATGGCGGAAACGCGCATGCGGGATCAGCGGCCATGGCGTTGCCGCTCGACTTCCACGCGCGAGCGCGGGAGCCCCGACAGAGCATGCGGAATCCACAACGAGCGCACTTTCCTTCGAGGCGCTCTGCATCGCGGAGCATCACGAACACCGGGGCGTTGCGATAAAGCTCTATCAACGCGTGCTCACGAATATTTCCCGCGCTGATCGGTAACCGCTCCGAAGGAAATACTTCTCCGCTGTGATCGATAAAGACGCACGGGCGGCCGGCGTCCTCCACATGACGAGCCACGCCTACATCGACGTGCTCGCCGCACTGATACTCGACCGCCTCGCGCACGCTCTGATCCGTCACATCCGAGCAACCCAGCGCTTCATTATGCTCTCGGTCCTCGCGATATCGCCGGTAGTGAGGCGCTTCGACAACGGACAGCACCAGAGCCCCCTCTCGTTCGATGGCGTACAAGTCCGCGAACGCCGCATGAATGTCAGCTGCGGTCGGTGCTGCCTGTCCATCTTGCGCGCCGGAAAGATCGAAGAACGAGACTTGCCAGGACTCGACCTCGTGCGCGCACAGCAGTTCGGCGAATTTACGGATGAAGCCCGAATCCCCGAGGGCGAAGGGGGTCCGAATACCGACCTTCAAACCGGCACCGTGAATCATGTCGGCGAGATCGAGAAGGCGGGACAGAGGCGCTGTATCCTCGCCGGGATGCGCAATCGCGGCGCGAAGCTCGACCTGCTTGAGACCCGCCTCAGAGTATCTCTCCAGTTCCCGAATCAGCGGCGCGCGCTCCGCCGATCTGACTGGCGGATCGACTCCAGCAAAGGACCCGGCGTTGCCGTCCATTGCGTCCGGACACTCACGGCATCTCCAAGACTCCGAAGATTTCCACTACCACCCCGCGGGCTTGCTCCTGTGCGCTGTCGAGGCTGTGGCTGGCTTCGGTCTGGAGCGCATTCATTTCCTGCTGGATGCTGCCGAGTGCAGCCGCCACCTGC
>CAXQPB010000173.1:0-5355 GCA_964225545.1 Candidatus Nitrosopumilus sp.
GAACCGGGTGCGGCCGGCCTGATCCGGGTGTGTAGGCATAGGCCGGGAGCGGCTTTCGGGTGTCGCGGGCAGGCCGGGGACTCATCTCTGTTCGCTCCGGTCCTGTTGTCGCATATCGGTGACTGTGGGCACAGCGCCGGGAGTCGGTCCCGGCTCCGCTGACGCTGAACGCAGCGGTCGGACCGGATGTGCCGCGTCCGAAGGATGGACGTCAGCGTCCGGGCGGAAGAGTCTCATGCAGAACGCGCAGCGCGTTGCGCCCCATGATGTCGGCGGCCTGCTCACGGCTGAAGCCGTTGGCGAGGAGTGCGGCGTGAAGTTGCGGCACTCCGGTCGTGTCGAATGGCACGGTGACGGCGCCGTCGAAGTCCGACCCGAGCGCGACGTGGCGATGGCCGACGCGATCGGCCACGTAGCGGATCGCGCGCACGATCGACGCGATGTCGCGTCCGCAGATCGCCGTCTCCCAATAGCCGATTCCGATCACGCCGCCGCTGTGGGCAATGGCGTCGACGGCCTCGTCATCGAGGTTGCGGATGTGATCACAGGTCCCTCGGACTCCGGTATGGGATGCCACCAGCGGCCGCGTGGACATGGCCGCAACCTCGTGGACCGTTGCCGGCGAAGCGTGAGCCAGATCGACCGCCATGCCGATTGTCTCCATCCGCGCGATGACCTCGCGGCCGAGTCGCGTCAGTCCGTGCTTGCGAGCGCCGTGGGCAGAGCCTCCGACTCGGGTGTCGAAGAAGTGTGAGGGCGACATCATGCGTACGCCCGCTTCGAAGAGCCGGTCGACGTTCTGCAGCCGGCCTTCGATGGCGTGTGCGCCCTCGACGGCAAGCACAGCGCCGACGACGCGCTCACCCGCGGCCCTTCGGGCGATCAGCGTTTGAAGATCCGCGCGGCTGAGGACCGGGTAGACGCGGCCGCCGGAGGACGAGACGAGCGCGTCGAGCCTGCCGGCCAGAAACAGCGCTCTCTCCAGCGGGCTCGTCCAGGTCGCGCGCGGCCATCGGGAGGCGGGTGCGAGCAGCGCGATGGCGTCGGTCTCGCCGTCATTGCTGTGCAGGTCGGGAATCAGCGGTACCCGCGTAACCAGCCCGAACACCTGGAGGCCGACTCCGGCCTCGATCAGCCGCGGAACGTCGACATGACCGTGCGTTCCGTGGTCCAGCAGCCGGCGCGGCCACAGCAGCGAGTCCGCGTGGAGGTCGGCGATCAGCACGCCCGGCGCGCCGGCTACGGCGGGCTCCGCGTGCACGACTCCACGTCGCGACGGGTCCGGGTCCCGGGAGTGGATCCGATTCACGGCGCGATCGATGAGTGTCGGAGCGCCCAGAACTGCTGCGACACAGGCTGCAGCCCATGCGGCGACGAACGCGGCCGTCACAGCGCTGCGGGAGCGACGGGTCGGGGAGGACTTCAACCGCGCGAGTTCGGATCGTCGAGTTCGAGCTCGAGGATACTGCGAGCGCCGATGCGTCCCGCGAGAGTCGACAGCAGATCGACGATTTTCATCTGCCAGCCGTACTTCGCGTGCAGCGCGGCGTAAGCCCGCTTCTCGGTCGCCTCATCGTCGATGATGCGACCACGCCCCTCGTGCCACGGGCCGAGGATGCGTCCGGCGACCCCGCAGGCGGCCACCCGGATGCGGTCGTTCTTCCGTAATCGCTTCACCTTGTATGCCTCGCCTTCGGTGAATACGTATATTTTCCCGCTGCTGGTCGCGTACCAGACAGGTGTTCGTACTTCACTGCCGTCACGTTTGAAGGTTGCGAGGCTGATGTAACTGCCGAATTGCTCCGTCGACATGATGCCGTTGTGTACAACGGAGATCCGAATGCGTCCAGACGAAAAAAGGCCGCTGCGGTGCTCCGCAGCGGCCTTGATTATCGTCAGGCGTTTGTCTCGACCACCGTCTGTGGCGCGGAAGCCGAGAAACGGTCTGGTCTTTTTACGGACAGACGATCTCGACGCCTGTCGGTCCACCCGCCTGGAACGGCGGCGTGGGGATGTTGTTCGGCCTCGGATCGATGTCGAACACGTATCCGCAGTTTGAGCAGCTTACGTTCTCCCACGCACTGCTGGGCGATACCCCCGGCTCGTAATCGAGCATCTGGTTGATCCAGGCTGTCACGGTCATCGACTCACCGCCGAGGGTGCCGTTGACCGGATCGTAGACACGATCGATTCCGTACATCGTGTGATACGAGCCGGTGCCGACGTAGTAGCGGTAGTTGTCGGTCACGGGAGCAATCGCTGCTTCGGTGTCGATCGCCTGCTGGACCATCACCGCGTTGAACGGACACGCGCCGTTCCACCATGAAAGCGCGGCGATCGGGTCGTTGCCGTTGAGCATGATGTTGTAGAAGCCGCTCTGGCCTCCCGCTCCGCCATCGTAAGCCGTCGAGTAATTCGCCCACTTCGTATCCGGGTAGTACAGGCTTACCGCTTCAAGGTACGCGGGCAGGCCGTCGCCGCTGATGATCGACTCCAGAACACCCGGAATGTTGTCGGGCAGATTGGCCTGGAAGTTCCAGTTACCGAATTCGTTGTTGAGGAAGTCCGGCGTGATGACGCCGTTGCCGGCATCGCCGAGGACGTTGTACTCGGGCAACGGCCAGATCTCCGGGAGCCGGGCACCGTTGAACAGGGCGCCGTAGGAGCCGGCGCTCGATCCCGTGACGAAGACTTCGTCCGGAGCCATGAACCAGTCTCGAGCGTATTTCGCCGCCACCTGCGCGTTGGTGAAGCCGTTGTGGTGAACCGTGACCGGCGCCAGTTGGCCCTCGTAGGTGTTGACTGCATCGCCGTAATGGATGTCGCAGGTGCAGTAGGTGACAAAGACGATGTTCCAGTCCTTGAACGGATTGTCCGGATTGGTCAGGTCGCCGTATCCGGTCGTGAACAGGTCGGGATCGTCGCTGACGGGGTCTGATCCATTCTTACAGACCGGTACACCGCAGGTCAGGTTGTCCCAGCATGCGCCGCCGCCCTGGTAGTACATGACGACCTTGTTGACGCTGCCGCGCTTGACGAAGAAGTGATAATCCTCGTTGCCGTCAAACCCGCAGCGCGGGGTCAGGATCTCGCCGTCAAAGTCGACGGTGTCGGTCAGGCCGTCAAAGGAGACCGGCTGGAACTCGGTGTCGTCGAGTGTCGGCGAGACCAGAGTATCGAATCTCACCTCGGTGCCGAGAGCCGACACACTGGCCTGTACCGAGTTCGACGTTGCAGCAGTGGAGCATACTGCCTGCGAGGTCCAGGCCGCGTCGAACTTGGACGTGACCTTCTGCTCGGATTCGGTCTGCTTGTCGCCGAGACCGCCCTTCGGCAGAGCCTTGGTCTGCTTGCTTTCGACATTCAGCAGTCCACCGCACAGCGAAGCCGTCGACTTGAGCAACTTGGAGCCGCAGTCGGCGTCGGCCGGATCTGACAGGGTCAGGCCGGTATTCACCTCTGCGGCGATCGCCGCGACCGCAGCGTTGACCGTTGCATACATGTCACCGGCCGTCACTGTCTGCGCGGCGCAGTCAACACCGGCTGCGCTCGATTTTGCCTCCGCTTTCGACCACGAGCCGGCCAGTTTCGTGCCGGCCTTGTTGATCTTCGCATCCCGCTTTGCCGCGTCGCCCTTCTTATCGAAGCCCGACCATGCCTTGAGGGCCGCTGCACAGAACTTTCCTGCGAGCTTCTGCTTGGCGCTGACGCACTTGAACTCGGGCGCGCCGTAGTACAGCTGGGCCGCCGCCGTATCGGCGGTCGCGATCAACGCAAGGCTTGCCGCTGTAAGCGAGGCGGCGCGGAGGAGTGAGGTCAAACGGTGCATGGACGTCTCCCTGTGTGTGAGTTTGGAAGTAACGGGTACGTGACTCGACATTATTCGGCCGGAATCGGCAGGTGCCGCAAGCTGCGTATGAAGACCCCGAACGTAATTGCCGTGGAGCCCGTATGTCAAGGAGAACCCGGACGTCCGCGGGCCTTGCCCCGTTCGGGGGTGTGCGCAGCACGCTCCGTGCGCCGAGACGCGAAGCTAAGATCCGCGACCATGGCTGGAACGGGTGTGAATCAGCTCGGTGGGGTTGTGCGATCCGCAGCGGATCCGGACGCGACGGCGGGCGTGTCGAAGCAGGGGGGAAGCGCGGCGGTCGTACCTTTGCTCGAGGCTTGCCCGTCCTGTGGACGGCCGCTCGATGGTGCGAAGTGCAAGGTCTACTGCACCAACGACGGCTGCGAACTCTACAGGCAGATCATCGAGAACTGCGCGGGCGACTGACCGAAGCGCAGCAGGCGCGTGGCGCGGCGACCGCTGCGGACCGGCTCTCGCCGCGAGCGGTCAGGGGCAGCAGTCAGGGCAAACTCTCTGCGGCCTTCGCGGACATACGCCAGTCGACCTCGAAGAGCGCGGTAGGCTCGCTGAGCCCGTGAAGGGTCGCTGTCGCGATCGACGTGAACTCGAAGCCTTTACCGGCGGAGAGCTGTCGAACGACATCGGTGACGAGAATGTGTCCGCCTCTTGCCAGATCGGCGACGCGAGCCGCGACCACCACCGGCGTGCCGAAGAGATCTCCGTCCTCTCGAATCGGTTCGCCGGTGTTGAGGCCGACGCGGATGCTGAGCGGCTCGCTCTGCCCGCTTTTCGCGGTCGCGACGTTGTAGCGATCCGTTTTGAGCTGAAGGTCTACGGCTGTGGCGACTGCGCGGCTCGCAGAGGCGAAGCATGCCATGATCCCATCGCCGGTGTGCTTGATCTCATGCCCGCCGTGTTGCGCGAGCGCTTCGCGAACGAGGCGGTTATGAACGTGGACGAGCTCGAGGGAGAGCTGGTCCCCGAGCGTATCTACAGCTCCGGCGTAATTCTCGATGTCAGTGCACAGGATCGTGAGATCCATCGGCGCGAGATCATCGAGCGTGTGCCCGCTGGTATGCCCGTTCGTATGCCCGTTGGCGGAATCGTCCTCGAGTCCGAGCACACTCCGGGCCACCGGGAGAATCGCGTTCCAGCTGCTGCGCAGATCAGCCACTCGCCTGCCCACCTCCGTAGCGTTCGGCGGTCCGCTCCGGACCGCTGAATTTTTCGACCGCCTGTCGACCGCTTGTCGACCGCTTGTCGACCGCGTGTCGACCGCGTGTCGACCTCTTGTCGACCGCGAACCGACGCCCTCAGCGTATAGCCCGGCCGGCGGCTAATGCAATGCGTCAAGTTCGTGCGGGATTTGCGGATCGAGAGTCTCGGGGCGGCCGGCCGCCGAAAATTCGCAGGACCGCCGTCGTTGCCAGGACAGTGGCGAAAACCGCGGCTGCGGCATCGCCGGCGGCGGCGACCGGCAGGTAGGTGGCCATGAAGACGAACCA
>CAXQPB010000174.1:0-13247 GCA_964225545.1 Candidatus Nitrosopumilus sp.
GGCGTCCGAGGCGTTGCGCGAGAGCTCCAACACTAAGTGCGACGCCAGAGCGCGTCGTTTCTCGTTCGTGTCGGAGTCGTCGTCACCGTCACTCGCCCTCTCGTACATCGCGACGACGTCGACGTACTTGGGCTCTCCATACGGTGCGAGCCCCATGACTTTGTACTCACCGGAGTTGACGCGGAAGCCGGTGAAATAGGTGATGGCCGAGTAGAGCAGCCCCAACGAATGGGGGAAGCGAAGCTCGTGGGTGAGCTCGAGGTTGTTTCCCCGGCCGACTCCGTAGCTCGAGGTCGCCCACTCGCCGACGCCGTCGAGGGTCATGACCGCCGCTTCTTCGAAAGGCGAAGGGAAGAAGGCGCTGGCAGCATGGGACTCATGGTGCTCGGTGAAGATGAAGCGCTTGTCGTACTCGCCGCCGAGGCCTTTCGAAATTTCGCGCGGGTGATGGAGCTTCTGCTTGAGCCACAGCGGCATCGACTTCAGGAAAGAGCGAAATCCGACCGGTCCATACGCCAGGTAGGTCTCGAGGATGCGCTCGAACTTGAGCAGGGGCTTGTCGTAGAACCCCACATAATCGAGGTCTTTGACACCGATACCGGCCGTATTGAGGCAGTAGTCAATCGCGTTGACCGGCATCCGGTGGTCGTGCTTCTTCCGTGTGAAGCGCTCCTCCTGAGCTGCCGCGACGATTTTGCCGTCGACCACGAGGGCCGCCGCCGAATCGTGGTAAAACGCTGAAATTCCGAGGATTGCCGTCATTTCTTTCTCACCGCGCGCGAGTGGGTTTGATAGTCATGCTAGCAGTCAGGACACACCCAGCCAGGGGTTACACGAACTGCCAGCACACCTCGCATCCCCAGTATATGCGCTTGGCCACACCGGCAACCGAGCTTTTTGCCCAGTCGGGGCAACAAAACCGAGCTTTTGACGGCAGACCATACTTGCCGGCCGATCCCCGGCACCGCTTTGTTCGTCCGCCTTTCACCCAGCCTCTTCAGGGGGGGCGCAGACGCTGCAGCGGGGGCCTCAGCGTTTGCGGTGGAGGTGAACGCTCAGGCCGCGGAATACATCTGCGGCCTCCATCACGGTTTCCGAGAGTGTCGGGTGAGGATGGATGGTCTCGGCGAGGTCCTCCGCAACAGCTCCCATTTCGATCGCGAGGTTGACCTCGGAGATCAGGTCTCCTGCCCCGAAGCCCACGATGCCCGCCCCCAGGACGCGGCCGCTCTCCTCGTCGATGATCAGCTTGGTCAGCCCGGCCGACGCCCCGATCGTCCCTGCCCGACCCGATGCCTGCCACGGGAAGCGGCAGGCCCGCACAGCCTGGCCCGCCGCCCGAGCTTCAGCCTCGGTCAGCCCGCACCAGGCGATTTCAGGGTCGGTGAAAACCACCGCAGGGATGGCCGCCGGCGCAAAAGCGACCGGGCGTCCCGAGATCGCCTCGGCGGCCGTCGTTCCCTCATGCGTCGCCTTGTGAGCGAGCATCGGTTGCCCGGCGACGTCGCCGATCGCGAAGATACGCGGATCGGCCGTGCGTCTTGAGCCATCTACCTGAATGAACCCTCGCTCGTCGAGCAGCACCGCGGTGTTCGAGAGACCGAGGCCGCTGGTGTTCGGTCGCCGCCCGACCGCAACGAGCAGCCGCGAGTAGCGCTCCGTCGAGGCCTGCTCGGACTCCCCTTGGCCGGCGCGCAGTTCCACGGTGACGCAGTCATTGTCCGCTTCGATCCTCACGACGCGGGTCCCCGTTCGTATGGACTCGAACCGCGGGGAGAGTTCGCGAACCACCACACGGGTCAGATCCGTGTCGACGCCCGAGAGCAGGTGCGGAGTCATCTCGACAACACTGACCCGGGTTCCGAGGGCGGCGTAAACCGAGCCCAGTTCGAGGCCGATGTAACCGCCTCCCGCGATCAAAAGGGAATCGGGAATATCCTCGAGAGCCAGCGCTCCCGTAGAGGTCATGATACGCGGCGACTCCGGCGCTTCCGGCAGCATCATCGGCCGAGAGCCCGTCGCCACGATCGCATGATCGAAGCGCAGGGTGTGCCCCGGCCCGTGCCCGTCCTCCACCCGAAGCGTCTCCGAGTCGAGAAAGACACCTCGACCGCGCATGAAACGCACGCCTTTGGCCTTGCACAGCGTCCCGAGGCCCCCGGTCAACCGATCGACCACCTCGTCCTTCCATCCACGCAAGCGCTCGAGATCGATTCGCGGGGCACCGAAATCGACTCCCCAATCCGATGCGTCCCTCGCCTCCCGCATCACTCGCGCCACATGCAACAGCGCCTTTGAAGGGATGCATCCCCGATACAGACACACTCCACCCGGGTTGGACTCGGGATCAACCAGCAGAACATCGAGTCCGAGGTCGGCTGCGCGGAACGCCGCGGCGTAGCCTCCGGGCCCGGCACCGAGAACCACGACGTCGGCGTGGAGATCCGTGTCGGTTCCTGTCGTCACGAGCGTGCCCTACTCGCCCTCGAGGTCCATGACGAACGGCTCCTCGAGCGCCTCGCAGACCCAGCGCAGAAAGCGAGCCGCGTCGGCGCCGTCGATCACCCGGTGGTCGTAACTCAAAGACAGCGGAAGCATCAGACGCGGCTCGAAGCGGTCATTCACCCAGACCGGCCGGTGATCGGCCGACGAGACTCCGAGAACCGCTACCTCCGGCGGGTTGATCAAAGGCGAAAAGGCGACTCCGCCGATTCCCCCGAGATTGGTGATGGTGAAAGTGCCGCCCTGCAACAGGTCGGGCGTGATGTTGCGGTTGCGAGCCCGTTCGCTGAGATCGCGCAGGGCCAGCGCCAGTTCAACGATATTCTTGTGATCCGCGTTGTGGACGACCGGAACGAGCAGGCCCTTGTCGGTGTCGACCGCGACGCCGAGGTTCACATATTTCTTGTGGACGATCGCACTCGACTCCATGTCCACGGTCGAGTTGAACTTGGGGAATCGCTTCAGCGCAGACGCGACGACCTTGAGCAGAACAGCCGTGACAGTCAGCTTGCCCCCTGCCCGCTCGACGCGCTGCGCATACTGACGTCGGAGTCGGTCGAGCTCGGTAATGTCGGCCAGATCGCGATGTGTGACGTGGGGAATCTGCGCCCATGCGTCCGCCATCCGCTCCGCGGTGCGGCGACGCACCTTGGTCATGACCTCGACATCGACCTCCCCGTACCGGGCATAATCGCCGCCTGACCCAACGGTGGTGGTCGCTGCGCCCGGCCCACCGGCTTGCCGCGTCAGGATCGCTCGAACGTGTCTTTCCACATCGTCAGCGGTCAATCGCAAAGGGTCTGCAGGCCGGACATCGGCCAGCTCGACGCCGAGCGCACGGGCCAGCCGACGGACCGACGGGGCAGCCGCGATCGGCATCGAGTGCTGTCGGGCCGCACCCCGGGCGAGCGCTCCGGCATCGGCCGCTTCCGCGGGCTCGCAACCGCCCGCCGTTGCGGTTGGGGCCTCGTCCGGCGCATCACCAGATCCACCCGTATTCTCGGACAGTACGGCGGTCTCCTCGACTGTCGATTGCGTCTCGCGCGTCGTTTCCGGTTGGCGCGGCGGCGACGGCTGCGAATGCGAGCGCCCGGCCCCGTCCGCAGCTCCGGTCGAATCCCCGCTCGGCGGACGCGTAGTCTCATCGTCCGCCTGCTCTGCCCGAAACGCGCCGCCGTCTGCATCGAGCCGAAGTAGAAGCTGCCCGACGGAGACATCGTCACCCGCCGCCACGAAGATCTCGGTCACGACGCCCGCCGAGGTTGACGGCAGTTCGAACTCGGCTTTGTCGGTTTCGAGGCTGAGGATCGCCTGATCGACATCGACACTGTCCCCGACCTTGACGAACAGCTCGACCACGGTAGCGGTCGAGATATTCTCCCCGAGCTCCGGCAACACACAGTCATACGACATCGGCGAATTCCTCTCTGGCGAAATCAGTCATGAGAGAGCTCACGCGTACAACGGATCCAGCTTGTCCGGATCGAGGTCGAGGTCGCGAATCGCCCCCGACACGATTGTCGGTGCAAGGTGTCCCGAGCGAGCCAGTCCGTGCAGCACGGCCACAGCGACGTAACGGGCATCAACTTCGAAGAAGTCGCGCAGCGCTCTGCGCGAATCGCTGCGACCGAACCCGTCCGTTCCGAGCGAAGTGAACGTTCCCGGACACCATCGCGCGATCGAATCCGGCACCGAGCGCATATAGTCGCTGGCAGCGACGATCACGTCATGGCCCGCCAGGGCCGATGCCACGTAGGGAACACGTGGAATGGAATCCGGATGCAGTAGATTCCAGCGCTCCGTCGCTATCGCATCCCGCCGCAGCTCGGAGTAGCTGGTAGCGCTCCACACCTCCGAGCTGACGCCATATCGTTCAGACAGAAGCGTCTGTGCTGCCACGACCTCCCCGAGAATGGCTCCGCTTCCGAGCAACGCAACGGATGGGCGTTCGTCGTCCGCACGCGCTGCCGGGAGATATCTGTACAGACCTCGCAGGATTCCGTCGGTGCAGCCATCGGGCATCGGCGGCATCGCATAGCTCTCGTTCTCGACCGTCAGATAGTAGAACAGGTCCTCGCGATCGGTGTACATCCGACGCAGTCCGTCCTGCACGATCGTCGCGATCTCGTACGCAAACGCGGGGTCGTAGGATCGCAAGGTCGGGATTACCTGCGAGAGGTGCTGGCTGTGACCGTCCTGATGCTGCAACCCTTCTCCGGCCAGCGTGGTTCGGCCCGCCGTGCCTCCGATCATGAAGCCCTTGGTGCGCATATCGGCCGCGGCCCACGCGAGGTCACCGATACGCTGGAAGCCGAACATCGAGTAGTAAATGAAGAATGGAATCGTATCGATGCCATGCGTGGCGTAAGCGGTCCCGGCGGCGACAAAAGACGACATAGCCCCCGCCTCGGTGATCCCCTCCTCCAGAATCTGTCCGTCCACCGCCTCCCGGTAGTAGAGAAGACTGCTGGCATCGACGGGCTCGTAAAGCTGCCCCACGTGAGAGTAGATCCCGGCCTGACGGAACAGCCCCTCCATTCCGAATGTACGAGCTTCATCCGGAACGATCGGCACAACGAGCTTTCCGATCTCCGGCGATTTCAGGAGCTTGGCAAGCAGTCGGACGTACGCCATCGTCGTCGAAACTTCTCTTCCGTCCGTCCCTTCGAAAAACTCGCGGTAGAGCTCGGCTGAGGGCAACTCCAAGGGTCTCGAGAAAGTCCGTCGTTCGGGAAGGTAGCCACCGAGCGCCTCTCTACGGTCGCGCATGTACCGGAGTTCCTCCGAACCCTCGGAAGGACGGTACAACGGCGCCGTGGCCAGGTCTTCATCGGAAATCGGGATCGCGAAGCGCGCCCTGAAGTCGCGCAATTCATCTTCGTTCAGCTTCTTCTGCTGATGGGTGATATTTTTTCCTTCCCCGCTCTCGCCGAGGCCGTAGCCCTTGATGGTTCGTGCGAGGATCACCGTCGGCGCGCCCTCGTGATCAACCGCTGCACGATAGGCAGTGTGAACTTTCACCGGGTCGTGGCCGCCCAACGTCAGACGCTTGAGTTGGCTGTCCGAAAGGTGATCGACAAGTTCGAGCAGTCGCGGGTCCCGGCCCCAGAAATGCTCGCGGAGGTAGGCACCGGACTCGACTGAGTACTTCTGGACCTCACCATCGAGCGCAGAGGTCCACCGCCTTGCGAGTCGTCCGTCAGGGTCCGCATCGAGGATTGGATCCCAGTCGCGCCCCAGAACGACCTTGATGACATGCCAGCCAGCTCCTCGGAACACGCGCTCGAGTTCCTGGATGATCTGGCCGTTTCCACGCACAGGCCCATCGAGGCGTTGCAGATTGCAGTTCACGACGAAGATCAGGTTGTCGAGCCGCTCTCGCGCCGCCAGATGAAGCGCTCCGAGGGCCTCCGGTTCGTCGGTCTCTCCGTCGCCGAGGAAGGCCCACACGTTCTCGTTACCGGGCGGCTTCAAACCGCGATCTTCCAGATATCGGTTAAACCGCGCCTGATAGATCGCCATGATCGGGCCAAGGCCCATCGATACCGTCGGAAATTGCCAGAACCCGGGCATCAGCCACGGGTGCGGGTACGAGGAAAGCCCGCCATCGACGCTCAGCTCACGCCGAAAGTTCTCAAGCTGGCCGCGTTCGAGCCGGCCCTCGAGGAAAGCACGCGCGTAAATTCCCGGCGCGGCGTGCCCCTGAAAATAAACCTGATCTCCAGAGGAGTCCTCCGATCGCGCACGGAAGAAGTGATTGAACCCGACCTCGAGCAGCGTCGCCGCCGACGCATACGTCGAGATATGCCCGCCGATGCCATGCTCCTCGCGATTGGCGCGCACGACCATCGCCATCGCGTTCCAGCGAATCAGGCTCTTGATCCTCCGCTCGATCTCGAGGTCACCCGGGTAACGCGGCTCGATACCGTGGTGGAGAGTGTTGATTTGCGGCGTGTTGGCGGAGAACGGCATCCGCACGCCGCGCTCGTGCGCGTGGGCCCCGAGTTCTCTGAGGATCCGCTGAACTCTCTCCGGCCCTTCCCGCTCGAGAACGGAGTCGAGCGAATCGAGCCAGTCCTGGAGTTCGTCGTCCTGCAGTCGATCGGTCACGGCTGGATCAAGAGCTCCTGGGCCCCGCTTTGCTGCCCGAGACGCTGCCGATCTTGTCTTCGATTGTCTGATGCCGATCCGTCCGGGTCCCCACCTTGATACTCGTCGAGATACGCGGTGCGCCGAGCCCGTGAACCGCCTCGTGGCACAGCCGGATCGCGGCCATCACTTCGTCCCAGTCCCCCTCGACATTGGTGCCGTAGGCATGGAGGCGGGTCCGGAGTCCGGCCTCATCGAAAACTCGCAGGCACTCACTGACATACTTCGATACCGACACCCCGACACCGAGAGGCACCACACAGACATCTGCAATTACGTACATGGTGCCCATGCCTTAGCATGGAACAGAGGCTGGTCTCCAGCGGGCGCGCGCGGGAGGAAGTGAACGATGAACTGCCCCGTCGCGATGGAGCATCGGCCGGCGAATCAGGACTCAACGTCCGCGGACGGATCATCGGAGGCATCGCTGTCGGCAATCCTGATATTCACCGACACTCGGGAAAGCAGCCTCCTCCAGAAGGCGAAGCCGTCGGTGTCGGGATGCAGCGTAGACATGATGAGGCCGGCAACCATGGACACGGCAAGTCCGACCGTGAGAATCTCGGGCACCATGGCGGGCAGACTAGCAGTTGTCGGCCTTGTAGGCACCTCCTCATCCGCATAACGTGTGCGGCCGATAATACGCGCCGCGCGGAACGCCACAGCAGCGCCGGGGAGCCTTTATGAATGCAGAATCGCCGACTTCTCGAGTCATAGCGCGAGTCCGGATCGGGCTCGGTTGCGGACTTCTGACTCTTGGATTGTCCCTCGGCGCGGACGCGCAGGAGTCCGCCCCGTCATTCATGCCGGGGGTACAGGTCGGCACGGTGGGGGACGGGGAGATCAGCGAGGCCTCGGGTCTGGCCGCTACGCGTACACGACCGGGCGCTCTCTGGGTCCACAATGACTCGGGCCACAAGTCACGCGTTTTCGCGCTCAACCTTGACGGCTCGACGCTCGGCACCTGGGACCTCGAGGGAGTCCGCGCAAAAGACCCCGAAGACATCGCGGTCGGGCCGGGCCCGGAACCGGGCGTCCACTTCGTCTACCTGGCCGACATCGGAGACAACCTCGAACGACGTGCCTTCATCGTGATCTATCGCTTCGCGGAGCCGGATACGACGAAGGGCGGCGGCACCGTGGCCTCAAGCGGAATCAGCGCGCTCGAGTTCACCTACCCCGACGGCGCACATGACGCCGAAGCTCTGATGTCAGACCCCCTGAGCGGCGATCTTTACATCATCACGAAGAAGGTGACCGGCAAGAGCGCCGTCTACAGGGCGCCGTTTCCTCACTCGGCCGGGAAACGAACGCGACTCGAGAAGACGGCGTCCATCGCGTTCGAGGGCAGCGGCGCTTCCGATCTCGCGATCACAGGCGCGGATATCAGCCGAACCGGAAACGAGATCCTCATCCGTACGTACAACAAAGCAGCGATCCGTCTCCGGACTCCGGGGGAGTCGATCGCAGCCGCGCTGGGGAAGCAGGCCTACCCGGTTCCCGTGCCGGGCCCTCCGGCCGAGCCTCAAGGAGAGTCGATCGCCTACTCGGCCGACGGCGCGGCCTACTACACGCTCGGCGAGGGAATCGCTCAGCCGCTGTTCCGTTTCGATCGGAACAAACCCGACTGATCTCGAGCCGAAAACACCGCGCGCGGAGTCTTCCGTCCTTCAGGTTGCGGAGCGGCCGACGAGGTTCCACCGCATCGGAGCGTGCTTGATCCCACCGACGAAACTGGAGCGCGCACGCTCCGGGACGCCTGCGAGCTCTACCGATCGCAGCCGCGTCCGCAGCTGTCCGAATGCATGCCTCAGTTCGAGTCGAGCGAGATGTGCGCCCAGACAGACGTGCTCCCCCATGCCGAAACCGATGTGCGGATTCGGGTCGCGATCGATACGAAACTCGAAAGGCGCGTCGAAGACCTGTTCATCCCTGTTGCCGGATGCGTAGAAGAGGCAGACGGACTGCCCCTTACGAATGGTCGTACCGCGTATCTCGTAGTCTCGCGCTGCCGTCCGGGCGAACTGTATAACCGGCGAGGTCCAACGACAGATCTCCTCAACGGCGCCGTCGAGCAGGGACTCATCGGCCTTCAGCTTTTGCCACTGTTCGGGATGATCGATGAAAGCGAGCATCCCTCCCGTCATCGCGTTTCGCGTGGTCTCGTTTCCGGCAACGACCAGGAGGAAATAATAAGACAGCAGCTCGAGCACCGGCAGGGACGCGCCATCGAGCTCAGCGTTGGCGATCACGCTGGTGATGTCGTCTGTCGGGTTCTTCCTCCGCTCCTCGGCCATCGCGTTGAAATACGAAAACAGCTCGAGCCTCGCGGTTTCCATGGTCTCATGCGGGGTCCCGCCGCGTTGAAACTCGGGATCCTGAGGCGCGATGATCTCGTTGGTCCAGCGGAACAGGCTCTGCCAGTCCTGCTCCGGGACTCCGAGCATCTCCGCGATGACGGCGATGGTGACTCGAGCGGAGATCTCGGTGACGAAATCGCCCCCGTCGAGCTTCGCCGCACCGTCGAGAACATCCGCGGTGACCCGTCCGACCTTCTCGTCCATCGCCCGAATCGCTCGGGGCGTGAACCAGCCACTGGTCAGACGCCGGTAACGGGCATGATCGGGAGGATCCATGTTCAGGAGGTGCCGCCCCTCTGCGGGCGGCGGCAGGTCACGGGTAAAGACGGCGACTCGCGGCGCGTTCAGAAAGATAGCCGGTTGCTTGCCGATCTCGATGATGTCGGCGTGCCGGGTGATCGCCCAGAACGGCTCGGTGTCCGCATGTTCGATCTTACAGACCGGCGCGTTCCTGCGAAGCCAACTCCACTCCGCATGCGGGTATCCGTTGGCCGCGTAATGCTCTGCCGAGATGACATCGAGAGTACGGGGATCAAACGACCGGGAGGTCGCGGTTCCTGTATCGCTTGTCTCCATAACGCCGTCCTCGTCCCGCTCGCGGCTCGATCAGATATCGCCCATCATCGCGTCGTAAAAGTCGACGATGCTCTGCCGCTCCGCCTTGGGTTTCGTCAGGTGCCCGATCGCAGCTCGCGGATGCTGGTTCATCAGACCGGTGAGCATGTAGGGCAGATCGAATCCCCACTCCATGCTCGCGTGCAGCGGCGCGATGTGGTTCTCGATACATTCGAGGATCGGCCGCAACCGGTAACGCGGGTTCTTGAGGAACCCGATCAACAGCTCGAGCGGGCAGTTGCCAGCGCCTCTCCCGAGTCCACCGACCGTGGCATCGAGAAAGTTCACCCCGTTGACGATCGCCTCGATCGTATTCGCATAGGCGAGTTGCTGGTTGTTGTGGGCGTGGATCCCGACCTCTTTTCCGCACTCTTTCGCGATCGCCCTGTACTTTTTGACGAGACGCTGCACCTCCTCCGAGTAGAAAGAGCCGAAGCTGTCGACCAGATAAATCGCGGTGGCAGGCGTCTCCGCGAGAAGTCCGAGAGCCTCATCGAGCTCGCTCTCCGCAACTGTGGAGACAGCCATGATGTTGGCGCCTGTCTCGTAGCCCTTCTCGTGAGCGTCGTTGATCATATCGATCGCGACCGGCAGCTGGTGGATGTACGTCGCGACCCGGATCATATCGAGCACGCTCTCATCGGCGGGCAGGATATCCTCGCGGTAATCGCACTTCTCCGCATCGGCCATCGCGGAGAGCTTCAGATCGGTATCGTTGTTCCCGACGATCCGCCGCATGTCGGCCTCGTCGCAGTGCTTCCAGGGACCGAACTTTTCGACGGGGAACTGCGCCTTGGAGTTTTTGTAACCGAGTTCCATGTAGTCGATTCCGGCGCTGACGCAGGTCTCATAGACCCCGCGGACAACCGAGTCGTCGAAACGATGGTTGTTCATCAGCCCACCGTCGCGGATGGTGCAGTCCAGGACCTTGATTTCGGGTCGATAGGTCAGCCAGGTGCCCTTGTTGCCGTTGCCGTTCTTGCTCATGGTCGGATTCAATCTCTCCTGAGTCCCCGGGTCCGTCGAGTCCGGACCGCGTAACCCTGCGTATTTAAGGGACTGCCGGGGATCGGGCAAGGGTCGCGCTGCGCGCGGCCTCGACAAGATCCGCCACCGACGCCCCGATGGCGTCGAAATCGCGCTCCGCGAGCCGCCGGGCGCCGAAGACGGAACCTCCAAATGCCACCGCAGCGGCACCCGCATTGAAATACGCCTGCATATTGCCCGCGCTCACACCGCCGCAGGCGAGCAGTTCAACTTCATCGAACGGCCCACGGACCTCACCGATGTATTCAGGACCGAGCGTTTTCGCCGGAAAGACCTTGACCATCGTGGCCCCTGCCTGCCAGGCATTCCAGATCTCCTGCGGCGTAAACGCCCCGGGAAAGACAGGGATTGATCGACTGCGGCAGGTTCGTACCACGCTGTCGATCAGCACCGGCATCACCACGAAGCCGGCGCCGGCGCTGCATGCCGCTTCGAGCCTCTCGACGGTCGTGACCGTCCCCGCCCCCACCGCAAGCCGACCCGAGGAAACCTTGCTCGCACGCGCGATCATCTCCGCCGCGCCCGGCGAGTTCATCGCAACTTCGAGCGTCTCCAGCCCTGCAGCGATCACCGTCTCGACAAGCGGTTCGATCACGTCGGCACCGTCGCCTCGCACGATACCCATGAGCGGAAATTGCCTGAAGCGTTCGACGTCCATTTTGTTCCTGAATTGTTTTGCCGGATTGTTTTCCCGGCCTGAGAGCGTGCGTCTCGCCCGCCCGCTACCCGCATGGGAAACCGCTACCACGCCTTCAACGGCAAGCGAAGAACTACGTCTCTCCCGATGCGCCGCGCGCGTGTCGCAGCCTCAGCCGATCCGCGTCGCCGGTCACTCGACCTGAGTCGGGCATTGCGATAACCCCCGACAGGATTTCGGTCTGCGCGGGAGGAGAAAGATGCAACACGATACCTTGACCGGCTATCTCAACCAGTGGGCAGCGGACTGCCCTGACGCCGTCTGGCTGCGGGATCGCGCCGGAGACACGTTTACAGAGTGGACCTGGAAACAAGCGGCGGACGAGATCCACGCGGTCGCGGCCACGCTCGAGGCGCGCCATGGCAGCGGCACCAGCATGGCCATTCTCTCGCGGAACCGCGCTCACTGGTTTCTCGCGGACCTTGCTATCATCGCGTCGGGAAACGTGACGATTCCCGTGTTCACCACCTTGCCGGGCCCGACAGCGGAGCACGTGCTCGGATTCGCTGAAACGCGCGTACTGTTTCTGGGGGAAACTGAAAACTGGGATGCAGTCTCGAAGGTTCTTCCGGAAGGCATCACGATCGTGACGCTCCCGGGAGTAGAACTCGACCATCCGCACGAGCGCTGGGAAGATCTTCTCGCCGCAGCTCCCGCACCGCGGCCGACGTATGAGCCTCGCCACGATGACACGATCTCACTGGTCTTCACCTCGGGCACGACCGGACTTCCGAAAGGTGTGATTCAGACCCACGACTCGAATGTGATTCCGATGACCCGCTTCGAGGAAGAGCTTGCCGTTCGCGACGACCCCAGCTTCATGTCCTACCTCCCCCTGTCGCATATTGCGGAACGACAACTCGTCGAATTTCACTCCTTGCTGCGAAAAGGCACGGTCACATTCAACGAGTCGCTGCCGACCATCATCCGCGACCTTCAGGCTGTGCGTCCGAATTTCTTCTTCGGTCCGCCGCGAGTCTGGGAGCAGCTTCAGCAGGTGGTGGTCGGCCAGTTCGGATCGTCGGAAGCGGTAGAAAAGGCGTTGGCGGAGGACGCCGAGGCCACGAGGGCCAAGGTGGTAGGAATGCTGGGGCTCGGGGAGGCCGACTACTGCCTGACTGCGGCCGCGCCGACTCCTCCGGCTCTGATCGAGTGGTATGAGAGACTCGGCGTCGTTCTGCTCGAGGGCTTCGGACAGACCGAGGCGATGGGCCTGGTCGCGAACACGCTGAAGGATCGACGTATCGGATCGATCGGCAAGCCGGCTCAGGGCGTAGAGTGGAAGCTCAGCGACGTCGACGAGTTGCTGGTGCGCGCCGAGGGCCTGTCACCCGGCTATTACAAGGAAGCGGAGAAGACGGCAGAACTCATTCAGGACGGCTGGCTTCACACCGGCGACAAAGCACGGGTAGATGAAGACGGATTTCTCTATTTGACCGGACGGGTCAAGGACTACTTCAAAACGATCCAGGGGAAGTTCGTCGCTCCAGCGCCGATCGAAGGCCGCTTCGCTGACAATGACTATACGGAGCAGATCTGCTTACTCGGGCGCGGCTACTCGAAGACCGTCATGGTCTGCGTACTTTCCGCGCTCGCGGGCGAGCGTGAACGCGACGAGATCGAGGGCGCTCTGCGGAATCAGGTCGAGAGCGTCAACTCCACGGTGGAGAAACACGCACGGATCGGCGCCGTGATCATCACGAAAGAGGCGTGGACGATCCAGAACGAGGTCCTGACCCCAACGCTGAAGATCCGCCGTGAACGTGTCGACGGCCGCTTCGGTGAGCTCGCGCAGAGACTCGCTCGCGAAGCGGCCGAACAAGGGCGTGTCATGGTGGAGTGGGCCTGAGGCCCACTCCCGGGTCGCAAGATGGTGG
>CAXQPB010000175.1:0-3060 GCA_964225545.1 Candidatus Nitrosopumilus sp.
TCGATAGCAATCAGCTCTGGTCTTGCGACCCCGACACTTCGAACGACTGCCAGACGCTCGATACCGCCGGCGGACCGATCGAGGTTCTGGCGTACGGCAACGACCGGGTCTATGCCGGCATCGAGGATGATCAGGGAACCCTATGGAGTTGCGACCCGTTACTGTCGAATCGCTGCACGGATCTCGATACCGCGGGCAAAGGCGCGAGCTACACATCCATGCTCTACGCCAACGGACGGGTCTACGCCGGACTGGGCAGCGGAATTGTCTGGAGCTGCGATCCGAATAATGCGAATCGTTGCAGCGATTTGTACCCGAAAAGCAGCTCCGATCCCTACGGTATTCGATACGTCGGCGGGCGCATCCTGTTCTCGCAGGAGCAGAACTGTAAGCAATCACTAAAAAATCGGACCAATTTGATCAGTAGCGATCCTGCGGTTCCCGACGCCTACTACACCTTCCAGACGTTTGGACAATGTCCGGCTCTTCCCGCTGCTGCTCCGTGATCCCGGACTCCGAAGCGCCCGATCGGAATCCATCCGGGTTGTGCCCCCGGCCGCTGATGTAAGCGAGCAACATCGGTTTATCCGTAACAATATTGAAGACGAGGCCGGGGGCGTTGCCCGCGCCGTTAGCGTGGCAACCCCGCTGCGGGCATTTCGAGAAGCCCCAGTTGCAGGAACAGAGTCGTAGTGTCGGTAAGGCCGGACTGTTCGACGATCTTGCCGTCGCGCAGGGTGCAGATCGTCACGTCGCGAAAATCGACGGTCTTGCCGGTGCCCTCGATTCCGAACATGGGACCGCGATGCGTGCCGCGGATACGCAGTTTGACGCATACCTTGTCGCCTTGAGCGACGATGTCTTCAATGGTCTCGTGATAATCGGGAAAGCCGGTCCGTATCGCATCGGCCAGCGCCCGGGCGCCGTCGGGACCCTCGCCCCACCCATCGCCAAACGGATAGTCTGCTCTGTACTCCTCGGCGTAGAACTCTCGAATCCGTGACGTATCGCCATCGCTCCAGATCACCTGGCACGCACCGCGCACAACCTCTTCATTCGACATTGCCCTGACCCTCTCCAGCTCCCGGCTCCGTGCCGCCGGTATCGAATCGCGTTGTCAGGTTCCCTTCCACGTTCATTCGGACGGCGCGCGCAGGCTCAGTGTCGAACTGGTCGTCGACGTCGAGCACGTGATCGTGGTCTGTCCGAATCCGCACTCGGCGATCGCACAGTCGCGGTCATCGCAGTCGACAAAGCCGTCCCCGTCATCATCTTCGTTGTTGAAGCAGTCCTCGCAGGCGCCGGGGTCGTCAATCGGTGAGACGCAGATGTTCGGTTGCTCGAGGCAGTAGATGTTCCGCGAGCACTCAGGCTCGCCCACGCAGTCACACGTGCCGGTTGTCATTGCCGAGACCTCCGCGGTATCCGCAGCGCTGAACTGACAACCGAAAAGGCTGGCACGTTCGGGGATCTCGCAGCCGTCAATCACGGCACGAAGCGTCGAACCATTATCAATCTGCTCGAACAGTGCTCGGCAGCCGATCCGTTCTGCTGTCAGATCGCAGTCCGGGCTTCCATCATCGCGTGTCGAGACTTCCGACGCGGACGCCTCGAGGTCGATGTCGACAGTGATGGCACTGCACCGCTGAATGTTGTTCGTGCCGAAGAACAGCTGCTCGGTGCCGCTTCCCCCGCTGCCGCCGCAGGCTGCGACGGCGAACAGGCACAGAGTGAGCAGGCCCGGGGCGAGCAGGCCTCGCCCCTGTTGATCGCTTCGCATCGCCGATCGCCCTCCTAAAATCCGTTTGTTCATGTTGGTCTTTAATCGGCGAAATCTACGAACGACTCAAACAGACTGCGACAGGTCTTGTGCATTCAGTCTTCGAGCGGGTCTGCCGCGTCGTACGGATCGACCGGTCCGGGCGGCGCGCTTGTGATGCAGTCAACCTGCGGGAACGGTTCGGCACGAGGAGGCGAGCCATCACGGTTCGACATGCAACCAGTCCCTTGGTTCACTCAACGCATGGGCAACGTGCAGTACTCGGACGCGGTGCGCCGGCAGCGCGACGAGATCCCCGAACTCTACGGTGAGGTCGATTTCTCGATTGTCCCGGAGCGTCTCGACCGGGAGGCCAGGCTGGACGACGAGCGCTTCGGCCCGCTTCGGTCGCAGGTCGCTCGCGTCTTCGACGATCCCGACCTGATCGAACGGGTCTGCGACTCGACGATGACCGGCGATCGTGTTGCCGACGCCTACGCCGCGCTGATTCCGAGGTATGGTTTTCCCTCGTTGATCCGGATGCTCGAGTCGGCCTGCCGGCAGGGCATCGAGGCGATTGAAGACCCGCCGGCAGAGCTCGTCGCCTTCATCCGGGCGATGGAAGACACGCCGGAATGGGTTGATATGGACCTGGTCGAGGCCGGAGCCCGGGCCGAGCGCATTCCGATGGCCGTCGTGACGCCCTTCGCGATCCGCGGGGCCTTTCTTGCAACCTTCCTGAACAAGTATGCCGCGCTGCCGATGACCATGACGGGGACGTTGTCGGACGAGGCCTCGGCAAAGCGGGTCTTCGAGACGGCGAGCTTCTTTACCGCTACCACGCTCCCCGGCGCGCTCGACCGCCACGGCAAGGGCTTTGAGGCTGCGGCGAAAGTACGACTGATGCATTCGATGGTTCGGTTCCATCTTCTGAACTCGGGAAGATGGGACGTCGCCACCTACGGAATTCCAATTCCGCAGATCGACCAGATGCCCGCGGGTACGATCGGAACGTTTCTGATGTCCGCGAGGCTTCTTCGGGAGGGGAAGACGGAGTTCACTCACGAGCAGAGGGCTACTGTCGAGCTGTCGCGGTATCGCTGTTTTCTGCTCGGGCTGCCGCAGGAGCTGCTCGGTGAAACGCCGCAGGAGATCATCGACCTTCTCATGGCTCGCCATGTCACGCTGCGGGATGCCTACGACGACGAAACGTGTGGTTCGCTGGTGCGGGGCACGATGGACGCCGACCTTTTCGACCGCTCCACGTTTGGCGGAAAGCTGCACAGCTGGCTCGAGAACGG
>CAXQPB010000176.1:0-28067 GCA_964225545.1 Candidatus Nitrosopumilus sp.
CGCGACGCCGTTGCCGGTGTCGCGAGCCCGCAGTGTCAGGTCCACCCAGCAGTAACTCGAGATTTCGATCCAGTGCCCGAACGCGCCGGGCGTTGCGGTCGACGCTGGTCGTTGTCGCCCGGGCTGCCGAACGTGCTTTCTGCCGCAGTTCCTGCAGCGCTTCCGACCCGGCCGCAGTCGGGCGCTGCGCAGAGGAATGGCGGGCCACGCGAGATCGTTTTTTTTTCTCTGATTCGCGGCCCGGCTCATCCTCAAAAAGAGGGGCCTGGACTTCCATAATCTCTTCAGAGTCTGGGCGAATGAAAGGCGAAAGTCAATCGAATTTCGAGTTCGGTACCCCGACATGGTCGATCAGGCCGGGAAAACTCTCGCGCCAGATGCCGGACCAGTTGGTAATCACCGCGTCTGCGGGGGTGATCCCGCTTTCTACGGTTTCGCGGATGGACCGCAGATAGCGGGTCTCGTCATCGCCCGTATCGTCCAGTGCGGACTGACGGCGTAAGCCTTCCTCGGCGATTCCGAGCAGCTCACGGGCGTAATCTCTAAGCGTATGCCTGCCGGCGCGGGCGGAGAGCCCGTCCTTGGCTGCCGCCTGCCAGTAATCGCGGACATTTTCGGCGGACCAGTCGGAGATGACGTCGATCGCTGCCTCCAGACAGTCGTTCTCGTAGACCAGCCCTTTCATGAGAGCCGGAGGGGAGAGCATCGCGTCGATCGGCTGGCAGTCGGCTGAACGGAGCTCGATGTACGTCTTGAGCCTGGCCTCGGGGAACAGCGTCGTCAGGTGGGTCGCCCAGTCGGAGAGAAAAGCTCGCTCGCCCTCGATCCGCCCCTCGAGAAGGTCTCGAAAAGTCTCGCCCCTGCATGGAACCAGTCGGTTGTCTCTTTCGAGGAAATACAGAGGGACGTCGAGAGCGTAACGCGTGTAGGCTCCGAACAGGCTCTGCGTGTCGAAGACAAACGGCAGGATACCACAACGGGCCGGGTCCGTATCGGCCCAGATCCGGGCGCGAAAGCTCTTGTATCCGTTCAGTCGACCGTCAATCAGGGGCGAGTTCGCGGAAACGGCAACGACAATCGGCGGAAGCGCCATCGCCAGACGCATCTTCTTTTGTGCGTCATCTTCGCTGTCAAAATCGAAATTCGCCTGGACGGTGGCGGTTTGCTGCATCATGCGGTGGCCATGGGAGCCGGTCGCGCTCATCACCCGTTGCATGATCCGGTAACGTTCCTTGGGCATCCACGGCATCGCCGCCAGGTCCGTGGCCGGGGTTGCACCCAGCCCCAGGAACCGCAGCCCGAGCTCCCGACCGGCGGCTGAGATCGCCGCTACGTGGTCTTTCAGTTCGCGGTCAGCGCAGTGCAGTGAATCGCACTGCTGGCCGGACATTTCGAGCTGGCCGCCGGGTTCGAGTGTCAGCGAAGAGTGCTCGTTTTTCAGGGCGATGATGCGGCCCGCTTCCTCGACTCTTTGCCAGCCCGTCGATTCTTCCAGGCACGCTAGCAAAGCGCCAATACCGTTGGGGCCGTCGTAAGGGACGGCCTTTGCGTGGGTAGAATCAACGACGGGAGTCTCGTACTCGACGCCGACCTTCCAGTCGGGCCGGTCGCGGCAGCCGCTTTCGAAGTAAGCCTCGAGATGCGAGATCGAGTCCACGGTCTCGGAGTCGACAGGCGGGCGAACGTTGCTCATCGCGCGCAAGCTAACCGAGGTTTTCTGTTGTAGCTATGCGGGCGGGTCTACCTCAGGCGGGGCGTCTCTGCGCCCCGCAACCGCCGCAGAAACGGTCTTCGGCTTCGACGGCCGCGCCGCACCGGGTGCAGTAAGCCCTTGTTGCGGACGAGGCGCTTTTTACCGCGGAGTCGGGCCGATTCCCGGCTTCGTTCTGATGGATCGCGTCGAGTTCTCCGAGCGCGCCGAGCGCGCGCTCCTCGTAAACACCCCTGAGCGCGGCGTAGTCCTCATCACTCAGCTTTCCCATGGCGAGGTCGAATTCGGCCTCACGAATCGCGAGCAGCGCTACATTCTTCTCGCGCTCGAACAGTTCGGTCTGCTCGGCAGCGGGGGCTTCATCGGGCAGCTCAGCCGTTCCTCGGGCGAGGAGAGGGGAGGCCACAGCGGCAGCCACGGCGAGGATCAGCAGCAAACCGAAAACCACCGTCACGCGTCCAGATCCTCCAGTTCCCGCTCGAGGCGGTCACGATCCTGTGAGTTCAAGGATTTCGGCTCCGCCGCGGTTGAGGCGGCGAGCGGCGTGTCGCCCGCGATGTGGCGCCATCTGCGGAATGCAAGGAGAAGAGCCGCGCAACCGAAGCCCAGGGCGATGTAGGGGCCCCACCAGGCGAGTATGTTGAAGCCGCTCGTGGTCGGCGCTGAGAGCACTTTCTCGCCGTACTCCTGTACGTAGCGGTCGAGAATCTCTTCGGTAGTCTGGCCGGCCGAGAGGGACTTCGCGATATCCTCGCGAACCGGCACTGCGAAGCTGCACTGAAGGTGGTTGCAGGTGTGGACGGTCAGTCCGCAGCCGCACTGGCAGGTCAGGCTCTCCTCGGCCGCCTTGCGTGTCGATGCCGCGGCCGGCGACGCGGTCGCGAGCACGAGAGCAAGGCCCAGCAGAGCCGCGTACTGCCCGACTCCAAGAGCTTTCATGCTCCCTGCGGTCGCCTCGCAGACGCCGACTCGCGCGCCTTCTCTCGCTGACGAACGGTCCGCAGCGGCACGATCGCTATGCCGGTGCCGATCATAAGCACGATGCCACCGAGCCAGAGCCATGCGACAAGGGGATTGATATAGGCCTGGAATGTAGCGACCTCTCCTTCAGCGGATCCCAGAATTACATAGAGATCGTCTTTAAGCGTCGACCGGAAAGCGACCTCGGTCGCAGGCTGCTCCGGGCGCTTGTAGAAGCGCTTCTCAGGCTCGAGAACGGCGATCTGCTCGCCGTTCTGCGAGACCACGAGGGTTGCTGCCAGCCGGGCGACGTGGTCATCGCTCAGGTCGCGTACGCCCTGGTAGGCCAGATCGTAGTCGCCGATGGAGAAGGACTCACCGGGGCTGACGGTGTACATCTCCTCGACCCGGTACACCGATGACATCGTGACGCCGATGAACATGAACACCACGCCGAGGTGGATGACGTAGCCGCCGTAGCGGCGCTGATTCTTCGTGAACAGCGCCATCAGCGCGGTCCCGTAGGACTCGCCGACCATTGATCGCCGCGCGGTCGCACCGCGGTGGAACTCCCAGACGATGGTGTAGATCACGAACGCCGACATCGAGATGACCAGCATCGGCGAGAGAGATCGAACACCCACAGCGAACGCGACCACGCCGCCGGCGACTCCTATGACCGTCGGCCACAGGAAGGTCCTCGCCAGATTGGCCACGGTCGAACGACGCCAGGCGATAATCGGTCCGATGCCCATGAGCAGCAGCAAGCCGATTCCAAGTGGCGCATTGACCTGATTGAAGAACGGCGGCCCCACCGTGATTTTCACGCCCCGAACCCATTCCGACAGCACTGGAAAGATCGTGCCCCAGAACGTCGCGAACGCGATCCCCACCAGGAGGAGATTGTTGAACAGGAACGCCGACTCGCGCGAAAGCACTGAATCGAGCTGGTGTCTCGGCCTCAGGTCCTTGAGCCGGTAGATCAGCAGCCCGACCGAAATCACGATCACGACTGCAAGGAAGCTCAGGAAAAACGGTCCCAGGCCCGATTCGGTGAACGAATGGACCGAAGAGATCACACCGCTGCGGGTCAGGAATGTGCCGAAGATCGTCAGACAGAACGTCAAGATGATCAGGGACATGTTCCACACTTTCAGCATGTCCTTGCGTTCCTGAATCATGACCGAATGCAGGTAAGCCGTGCCGGTCATCAGCGGCATGAACGCCGCGTTCTCGACCGGATCCCACGCCCAGTAGCCACCCCAGCCGAGGACCTCGTAGGCCCAGCGTGCGCCAAGCAGGTTTCCGCAGGCGAGGAAGAACCAGGCTGCCAGCACCCAGCGACGCGTCGTCCGGATCCAGAGGTCATCGAGTCGCCCGGTCGCCAGCGCCGCGATCGCGAAGCCGAAGGGAATCGTCCAGCTGACGTAGCCCATGTAGAGCGTTGGAGGATGGATCTGCATCCAGTAGTTCTGCAGCAGAGGGTTCAGGTCGGTGCCCTCGGCGGGAATGTAGGCGAGCTGCGCGAACGGTGGCGTGATGAACGCCAGGAGGGCCAGGAAGAACGCCGTTGTCGTCATGACGGTCGCCGTGACGAACGGCATCAGCTCGCGGTTTCGTTCGCGGTTCTGCCAGAGCGCGACCGCGAACATGGAAGTCAGGATGACCACCCAGAACAGGAGCGACCCTTCCATTCCGCCCCACAGCGCAGCCACGCGGAACCGGAGCGGTAGCGTCGTACTGGAGTAGCTCGCGACGTACTTGATGCTGAAGTCGTGGGTCACCAGCGCGTGAACCATGACCGCTGTTGCGACCAGAACGGCGCCCCAGCAGGCCCACGCGGCGTGTTCGCCGCTCGCGGCGAAGTCTCTGCGACGACGCAGGCCTCCGTAGACGGATGCGACCACGGAGTAAATGGACGCCAGAAGCGCCAGGAAAAGAGCCAGATTGCCGATTGCGATCATTTCAGTAAGAGGCGGCTGTCTCGGGGGCCTCAGCGTTCGCTTCGAGCGCGGCGTCAGCCCGTTCCGCCTCGTACTTCGACGGGCAGCTTGTTAACACCTGTGAGGCCTCGAAGACCTCGCCTCCGGTGGAAGGGCCCTCGACAATCACGTCGCGGCCCTCGGAGAACATGTCCGGGAGCAGTCCGTTGAAGTGGACGGTGACGACGCCGTCATGCTCGATGTCGTCCAGTTGGAAGTGCAGATCCCGGGTCCCTGCATCCCACTCCATCGAGCCTTCCGCGACTCTGCCGGCGATTCGAACGGTGGTTCCCGCGTAGGAGTCCGCCGCGGTGAGATACTCGCCGACGGTAACCATGTACATTTTCGTCTGGTCGACCGCGGAGTACACCAGCAGGCCGATCGACGAGACGATCAGCGCGATTCCCACCACGAATTTGGCTTGTCGGTTCATGACTACCAGTAGAAGCTAACCCGACGGGGCGCAGCCCACAAACCCGCAATCCGGCTACGACGGCATCGCCGGGCGAGCGGGTCGGTATTCAGTCGAGATCCGAATCCTCGGCGGCGTCAGGGGCAGGATCTCCCGCAATTCGGTAGTTTTCGTCGAGCCAGTTGCCGAGATCGAGCAGCTTGCAGCGCTCGGAGCAAAAAGGGGGGTGGTCAGATGCCGATCGATCAAATCGCTCCCGGCAGGACGGGCAGACCAGTCGACGGACCGGGCCCGGCTGCGTGGAAACGGTGGATTCGCTCGTGTCGTCGTCCGGCACGGAAAAAGTGGAGCGGGTGACCGGGATCGAACCGGCGACGTTCAGCTTGGGAAGCTGACATTCTACCACTGAATTACACCCGCCTGCTCAGCCCCTAAATATGACCGCATGCGTTCTTGCGTCAACTCCGGGAGCGCACGGCAGCGGTTCCGTCCGCCCCCCGCCTCGGCTATCAGCGACGTCATGACCGCAGACAGAGCCGGTGGGGCCGGGGGAGGCTCGGCCTCGCGTCCCACCTGGGATCAGTACTTCATGACGATCACCGCCCAGGTTGCCGAGCGATCAACCTGTGTCCGGGCCAAGGTCGGTGCGGTCATCGTCCGTGACCGCAGTATTCTCGCGACGGGCTACAACGGCGCTCCAGCCGGGATGCCGCACTGCCTGGATGTCGGCTGCCTCATCTACACATCCCAGACCCCAAGCGGAGATGTCGAGGAGAACTGCTTCCGGACCATCCACGCCGAGATCAACGCGATCGCTCAGGCAGCACGCAACGGCAGTCGTATCGATGGCGCTGACATCTACGTGACGCACACGCCGTGCATCCACTGCCTCAAGACCCTCGTCAACACGGGAGTGAGGCGAGTTTTCTACGGCAAGGCCTACAAGATCGACACGATCGAAGAGATTCGAGATCGTTCAGGAGTGACGCTGGTGCAGATCGAGCGGCCGCCGACCTGATCGTCAGGACGACGGAGCGTGTCAGGAAGGGGACGGGTTCTCAGACTCGATCCCGAGCAGTTCTCGCAGTTCTCGACCGGTGTAAGAGGCGTCGCACTCAGCGACGTCTATGGGCGACCCCTGCACGACGATTTTGCCACCGCCGTCGCCCCCCTCGGGGCCGAGGTCGATGATATGGTCTGCATGCGAGATGAAGTCGGTGTGGTGCTCGACAACGACGACCGAGTGACCGCGCTCGACGAGTCCGTCAAGAACCGCGATCAGCGTGTGTACGTCCTGCAGGTGTAATCCTGTCGTGGGTTCATCGAGAATGAACAGAGTGCCGCGATCGCTCGACTGTTCGCCGAGGAAAGCCGCGAGTTTGAGCCGCTGTGCTTCGCCGCCGGACAGAGTCGCCGTCGACTGACCGAGGGTCAGGTAGTCGAGCCCGACCGAGGCCAGACAATCGAGTCGCGCGCGAAGCGGAGCGCGATCGTGAAAAAATTCACGAGCCTGGTTCACGGTCATTTCGAGGACGTCGTTGATCGTCCGATCGCGGTACCGGATATCGAGGATCTTGCGCTTGAATCGTTTCCCGCCGCACTCGTCACAGGCCACGTCGATATCCGCCATGAAGTGCATCTCGATGGTGACGGTGCCCGTGCCCTGGCAGCGCTCGCAACGGCCGCCGACCGTGTTGAACGAGAACGCGGCCGCTGTCACTGCTGCGCGCTTTGCTCCCGCGGTCGCAGCGAAGAGTTTTCGGATCTCGTCGTAACACTTGATGTAGGTGGCTGGGTTCGAGCGCTGCGATCGGCCGATCGGAGCCTGGGTCATCATGATCATGTCATTGATCGAATCGAATCCCTCGATGCTGTCGCAGCGACCCGCCTCCTGTCCGCCGGAGCCCTGCGCCTTCAGGTAGTTCTCGTACAACACCTGTTCGACGAGCGTCGATTTACCCGACCCGGAGACACCCGTCACGCAGACCAGTCGACCGAGCGGTATCTCGACTCGCTCGATGTCGAGGTTGTTCTCGGCAGCGCCATGAATCGTTATGCTGCGTGCGCTTTTTTTGAGCTTGCGCTTCTTCTGCCTGTGCAGCGCGCGGATCAGCAGAAGCCGGCCGGTCGACGTATCCTGCGCCGGCAGATCGGCGGCCTTTCCTTCGAACAGGATCTCTCCCCCCCGCGTTCCTCCGCCGGGTCCGAGATCGATCACATGGTCGGCTCCTGTGATGAGAGTGGGGTCGTGTTCGACGAGGACGACCGTATTGCCGGCGCGGGTCAGTTTGCGAAGCACCTTGAGCAGGCGCGCGCTGTCACGCGGATGCAAACCGACCGTTGGCTCGTCGAGGGCGTAGAGGGTTTCTGTCAGCGAGCTTCCGAGCGCTGCGGCGAGGTGAATACGCTGTGCTTCGCCGCCCGACAGAGTACGCGCCTGACGATCAAGCGTCAGGTAGCCGAGACCGACCTCGCCCAGGTAGTCCAGCCTTGCGCGCAGTTCACTCATGACGGACTGCGTGCGCGCACGCGCGCCGGCATCGAGTTTGAGTCGGGTCAGAGCCTGGTTGAGATCGGCGATGCTCATCGCGCAGAAATCGGCGATGTTCCTCCTGCCAATCCTGACCGCCAGGGCCTCCGGTTTGAGCCTGGCGCCCTTGCAGGTCGTGCAGGTTCGGTAACTCCGGTAGCGCGCGAGCAGGATCCGGACATGGGTCTTGTAGCGACGCGACTCGAGCCACTCGAAGAAACCGCGGATCCCCGGATTCTCGCGGTCTCCTTCGAGCACCCACTGCCGGGCGTCTTCCGACAGCTGCGAGTAGGGCAACTCGATCGAATATCCGAGACGCTCGGCGGCCTGGAGAAAATCGCGCTGATACTCCTCGTAGGCGGGCGTGCTCCACGGGGCGACGGCTCCGTCGCGCAGGGAGAGCTTGCGATTGGGGATCACCTTGTCGACGTCGATGTCGACGACGCGTCCGAAGCCCTCACATCCGGTGCACGCTCCGAGCGAGCTGTTGAACGAGAAGAGATGCGGAGTGGGCGGACTGACCTCACGTCCGCAGCCCGGGCACAGCGGCCTTCGATCGTAGACCCGCGGCTGCTTCTCGCCTTCGATCGAGACACAGACGCGACCGTTACCGATCTCGAAACCCCGCTCGACCGCCTCGCGGATTCTGGATCCCCGCTCGCTCGAAAGCCGCAGGCGATCGACGACGACGGCGATCTCCTCAGCCTGCGTCAGACCGGTCCTCGCCTCGTCGAGTGTGAGGACTTCGCCGTCAACCATTGCGCGCGAGAAACCCTGCTTCGAGAGAACAGCGAGTGCCTCGGCGGGGTCCGCGCCGTGCAACCGAACGACCGCATGGAAGACCGCGCGTGGTTCGTCGTCGCGTGACTCCAGGTCGGCCGCTGCGCTCTCGACGGTCTGAGCGGTGACCGCAGCCCCGCAGTCCGGGCACGCCGCGACCCCGGCGTTGGTCATCAGCAACCGCAGATAGTCGTGAATTTCAGTGATCGTTCCGACGGTCGAGCGTGCGTTCTTGATCGCGTTCTTCTGTTCGAGCGCGATCGCCGGCGGGATGTCGCTGATCGAATCGACGTCCGGTCGTTCCATCTGCTCGAGGAACAGTCGTGCGTAGGTCGAAAGCGATTGGACATATCGCCGCTGACCCTCTGCATAGAGCGTGTCGAAAACGAGCGAGGATTTGCCCGAGCCCGAAACTCCGGTGACCACGCTGAGTTTGCGTGCCGGGAACTGGCAGCTGACGCCCTTGAGATTATGCGTCCGTGCGCCTGCGATCTTGATCGTTCGCTTCACTCGCGTTGCACCGGAGGAGGGGGAATTGGAGCGTACAACCGACGGAGGCTATCACACGACGAATGGCTGGCAAGCAGGCAGGGAAACCGGGCAAAGCGATGGACAAGTCTTCGGACAAGACTTCGGACAAGACGTCGGCCAGTGCTTCGGCCGGGACCTCGAATCCGCGGGTTTCGGAGACCGGTGATCCGTTCCATGGGGTCAGGGAGCTCACGAGCTGCGGACTCGAGGCGGGTTTCGGTGATCGTGTTCTCCGGCCGCCGAAAGACGCACGCATTTTTCAGGTGCAGCAGGCGCACGGCGCGCGCATCTGCTCGGTTGAAGACATTACGCCGGAGGCACCCGACTCAGCGACCGGGGTCTCAGAGCTCGAAGCCGACGGCATTGTAATCAGGGGGCTACGTGCGCCCGACGCGGAGCTGACCGTTGCGGCGATCAGGACCGCTGACTGCGTACCCGTCCTGATCGCCGCCGCTGGCGACGACGGGTCCTCGTGCTTTGCAGCCGCCGTCCACGCAGGCTGGCGCGGGACCGTCGCCGCGATCGCAGAGCACGCCGTCGAGCGCGCGCGCTCGTGCGGGATCGAACCCGGGCTGCTCCACGCCCGGCTGGGCCCGTCGATCGGTCCGTGCTGCTACGAGGTGGGCGAGGACGTTGCGGCTCGCTTCGAACAGCAGGGGCTGCCGGTTCGGCGTTCGCCGGGAGGCGTGAAGCTCGACCTTCGGGAGGCGAACCGCCTGCTGCTGCAGAGGGCCGGTGTTCGTTCGGATCGGATACTCGACTCTGGGCCCTGTACCCGTTGCTGTGCGGACCGTTACTTTTCCTATCGGGCCGAGCCCGGTTCGGGCGGTCGTCAGTTGAGCTGGGTCGGGTGGGGGGCCCGAGCCAGGTCAACGGATCCTCGAGCGTCTCGCGTATGATGCACTCCATGGAGCCCGCCTGAAATCCATCGATGAGCCGGTGGTCGAAGGTGCAGCCCACCGTCATGCACGGCGCCGCCACAACATGCCCATCGACAACCACCGGTCGGTCAGCGATGCGACCGACCAGCAGAACGATAGGCGCATGCGTCCTCGGAACCAGCGGCGCGAGTCCGTGGTCGACGCCGAAATGGCCGACGTTCGAGACCATCGCTGAGCCGAACTGGTCGTACGCCACTCCGAGCGAACGAAGATCGAGTTGCAGGCGGTAGGTCGCGAAGTCGACGAGCGCGATCATCGGTCCCAGCAGCGCGGCGGGCGCTCTCAACACCGCTTTCTTCGTTCCCTCGGACCCGTCGTCTCCGGATTGCACCCGCTTCACCGAACTCGCCAGCTCCGACGCCAGCTCCGCGATCGTTTTTCGGTCGGCAGAGACGACCTTGACTCCGGACAGATCTCGACCGCCCTCGGTGGCGACCTGACAGTACACATCCACCGTCTCGCGCATGTAGATGCGCCGGCCCGCAATCATCGCGTTTGCTTCGGGATGGGCGGCCAGAGCGCGTGCAATCGCCTTGGCCACCAGATGCGTGACCGTGATTTTCGTTCCCGAGACTTGCGAGGCCTGCCGCAGGTACTCGAGCGCTCGAGTCATGTTGATCTCGAGGTTGCCGTAGACGGTCGGATCGCGAGGTTCGCCCCACAACTCGAGGGAGATCTGACGCCACGTCGACAGGCGGGTGGCCGGGGAGAAGTTTCGCCCAAAGAAGCCCAGCATGCGGATTCCTTAGCAGCTGAGGTGATCATGTCCACAGCACTTGAGGATCTGGCTCTACTCAGCGGGTCGCGGGGCCTAGGAGAGGGTGGAAAGCCGGTGTATGATCGGAGGACTGCGGAGGATTCGAGATGCTCAGTGAAGACAGTTTCGAGATGCGACCGGGCGGATTGATGACGGCAAACAGGACGGTACTCCGGAAGGCATCGCGGCTTGCAGTGCTGGTTGCGGCGCTGATGCTCGCGTTCGGAAGCTCGCCCGCGATGGCCGAGGGCCCCTATAAAGAAAGCGACTCCGGATACCTCAAGGTCGTGGACACGTTCCTGTACCCGGTAGGAGCTGTCCTCGAGTGGACGATTTTCCGTCCCCTTCATGCGCTCGAACTTCGCGGTGTCCGCGGCGTCCGAACCGGTCGCACGTCCCGCGAGGGAACGATGCACGTTCAGCGTGGTTGCGCCTCGGCGCGTCCACCTCGCTACTGCACGGACGTCCGATTCCAGAACTGATCGCGACAACAGGATCGCGACCGGGCGCCGCTCGGCGGCATATCCGCGTGGCGACCGACAGACGCTCGGCTCAGATGATCTCGAGGCGGGCGAAACGGGCGACGAGTTTCTTCACGCCCGCGCGCTGAAACTGGACGACCAGCTTCACGTCCTCTCCGGTCCCATCACATTTCCGGACTGTACCCGGCCCGAACATCGGGTGGACCACGCGCATCCCGACGCGGTAGCCGCCGCTCGGCTGAGCCGGAGGCTCGGACACACGCGGTGTCTCCGCCGCCTTCAGCGATGGAGGATCGAAGAGCCGCTCCGGCTCACGATCGTCGTCGAATGAAATATCGTCGTGGAAACCGTCCTCGTAACCGATCCCGAACCGGACCGGACGGCTCTCGCCCGTCAGCTGCGGGCTCGACGCGGTGACGATGCGCTGACCGGGGAGCTCGTCGATAAAACGAGAGGCGAAGTTGTACTGAAGGTTGCCGAACACCTGTCGCTTGACGGCATGGACCAGCGTCAGCTCCTGCCGGGCTCGGGTCATTCCGACGTAGCAGAGGCGGCGCTCTTCCTCGATGCCCGCGCTGTCTTCGTCTGCAGTCGCGCGCGCGTGAGGGAAGATTCCTTCCTCCATCCCGATCAGGAAGACATGGGAGAACTCGAGGCCCTTCGAGTTGTGCACGGTCATGAGCGTGACCGCGCTGCCTCCCTCGTAGCTGTCGACCTCAGCGGCGAGAGTCAGCTGCTCGAGGAATCGCGCGAGCGGGCCGAGTTCAGGGTCGATGTCGAGGACGTCGTCGTTGCTTGCATCGTTCAAGCGCTCGGCGAGTTCATCGACGCTGTCGACGCCGGCCGGGGTGGTATCCTCCTCCTCCGCATGCAGTCGGTCGAAATTGCGCGTGACGTTCAACAGCTCGCCGACGTTTTCTACACGCGCACGGCCGTCCTCTCCGGGCAGATTCTCGAGGAAGGTCAGGTAGTCGGTGTCATCGATGATCGCCGTCAGCAGGCCCGACATCTCCGGAGTGTCGCGATTCGCGATCCAGGCCTCTGCGATGTGGGCGAAGCGCGCGAGCTTTGTTCGCGCGGCAGGACCGAGAGCGCTGTCCGCGACGCCGTCGCGTATGGCACGCCACACCGGAATCCCCTGCCCGGCGGCTGCAGCACGCAGACGCTCCCAGCTTACTTTGCCGATTCCACGCGCGGGGACGTTGATGATTCGGGCCAGGCTGAGGTCGTCGTCCGGGTTCTGAACGAAGCGCAGGTACGCGATCAGATCCTTGATCTCACGGCGCTCGTAGAAACGTGTCGTGCCGACGATGACGTACGGCATGCGCGCCGAGACGAGCGCTTCCTCGAGCGCGCGTGATTGCGCATTGGTCCTGTAGAAAATCGCGGCATCGCCTCGGGCATCACCGAGCCCTCGGAGCTTCTCCACGACCCAGGCCGCCTCGTCTCGCTCGTCCGCAGCGGTGAACACCGTGATCGGCGTGCCGTCGGGATTCTCCGTCCACATCCGCTTGTCCATCCGCGCGCCGTTGTTCGAGATGACGGCATGCGCGGCCTCGATGATGTTGGCGGTAGAACGATAGTTGCGGTCAAGCCGGACAACATGAGCGCCTGCAAAGTCGCGCTCGAATTCGAGGATGTTGCGGATGTCGGCGCCGCGCCACGCGTAAATCGACTGATCGTCGTCACCGACGACGCACAAGTTGCGGTGCCCCCCGGCGAGCATCGAGACCATCAGGTACTGCGCGTGGTTCGTGTCCTGGTACTCATCGACGAGCACGTAGCGGAAGCGGCGCTGGTAGCGCTCGAGAAGCTCGGGGTTTTCTCGGAAGAGTACGATCACCCCGAGAATGAGATCGCCGAAGTCGAGGGCGCCGAGAGTCTTGAGGCGCTGCTGGTAGACTGCGTAAAGGTCGACCGCGCGATTCCCGAACTCATCGTCACCGCTCGAGGACACATCGGCCGGCGGTCGGGCCTCATTCTTCTGTCTCTCGATGAAAGCCCTGACGGCCTCCGGTGGGATCACCGTCGGGTCGATATTCGCCTCGTCGAGAAGTTGCTTGATCAGACGGATCTGATCGTCGGAGTCGAAGATCGAGAACTCTGTCGGATAGCCGAGCTCGTTGCCGTGTCTGCGCAGGAGTCGCGCGCCGATGCCGTGAAAGGTGCCGGTCCATAGATCCGCAGCTGCGCCGCCCGCCCTGGAGGCGCACCGGTCAACGAGCTCACGGGCGGCCTTGTTCGTGAAGGTGACGGCGAGAATCTCGTGCGGGTAGGCGCGGCCCTGTTCGATCAGCCGTGCGATGCGGTGGACGAGCACGCGGGTTTTCCCCGAGCCCGCGCCGGCGAGGACGAGAAGAGGGCCGTCACCATGTTCTACGGCTTCCTGTTGTCGTTCGTTCAGTGACATGATGCGCGCGCCGGGACCGGCCGACGATGCCCGAGGCATACTCGGCGGGCAAGGTCGGCGGTACCCGGACGGGAACCCGATGGCGCGTTACGAAAGGAAAGATGCGGTTTACCGCCAGGCTCGCGGGGCCGGGCTGCGGTCGCGTGCCTCGGTCAAGCTCGAGGAAATCGACCAACGGCACCGCATTCTGGCTCGAGGACAGAGGGTCGTTGATCTGGGCGCCTGGCCAGGCGGCTGGCTGCAGATCGCCGCGCGCAAGGTCAGGGACGCAGGCATCGTGATCGGGGTCGACCTCGAGGAGATCGAGCCGCTCGGGCTGCCCGTTGTCCGGACCTTTGTCGGGGACATCCTCGACCCGGCCGTGCATCGCCGGATCCGCGACGAGCTCGGCGGTCCGGCCGATGTCGTGCTCTCGGACATGGCGCCCAAGATTACGGGCGTGAAGGTAACCGATCGGGCCAGACACATGGCGCTGATCGAGGCTGCGGTCGAATGCGCGTCGGCGATTCTTCGACCCGAGGGGACGTTTGTGGCCAAGCTCTTCTCGGGCATCGAATCGGACGCGATCCGATTGATGCGGGAGCGCTTCGCGACGGTATCTCGTTTTCGCCCGGACGCGACTCGCAAGGGCTCGGCGGAGATCTATGCGATCGCGAAGGCGCTACGCGTGAGCGGGGAAGACTGAGAGATGGCCTGGCAAGCGGTTCTCGATACCGTCCTGCCCGTTTTTGCGCTCGTCCTTGTCGGTTATCTTTTCGGTCGACGTCATCCCGCGGATCTGCCGACAGTCACGGGCGTCGTCGTTTATCTCTCAGGCCCGGCGCTCGTGTTCAGCAGCCTCGTCGAAGGGCCGCTGGCAGCTCGCGAGGCGGTCACGCTCGCTCTCGGCACCTGCACGATCGTTGTCGGAGTCGGGGTGCTCATGTGGCTCCTGTCGCGTGTTTCCGGGGCGCGGCCCGGAGCGCTTTATCTTCCCGCGATGTTCATGAATTGCGGCAATATGCTGCTGCCGCTCACGCTCTTCGCGTTCGGCGATGTCGGGTTGCGGCACGGCGTCGTCATCTTCGTGACGGCGGTGTTTCTGCAGACCTCGCTCGGCGTGATGATCGCGAGTGGAAAGCTCTCGCCCATCGAGATGTTTCGCCTGCCCTATATCTACGCGGCCGGCCTCGCGCTCGCGATTCGTGCTTTCGGTATCGAGGCGCCGACGGTGGTCGTGCGACCGGTCGCGCTGCTGGGCCAGATGGCGGTGCCGTTGATGCTCATCGCGCTCGGCCTCCGGCTCCGGAACGTCACCACGGGCTCATGGCGGAAGACCGGTTACGTGGTCGCTCTGCGATTCATGGGCGGCTACGCGATCGGTCTCGCTTTTGTCTCGCTGACCGGCCTCGAAGGAGCGGCGCGCGGTTGTCTCTTGCTTGCTTCGGTGATGCCGTCGGCGGTGATCAATTTCATCTTCGCGGAGAACTACGGAGGTGAGCCGGGAGACGTTGCAACCGCAGTTGTAGCCAGTACCTTATTGTCGGTCTTCACGACGCCACTGGTGCTCGCGTTCGGACTCTGAGCGGCCCTTACAATATTGATGCGCACGCTGTTCGTTTTCGCCTTCTTCCTCGCCTCTGTGACGCCCGCAGACTTTTCGTTCGCGGGTTCGCCGCTGGAACCGGCTCAGAGCCCGCCGGGTCGCGGTGCGGACGCAATCGTGGCGGAGGTTGCCGGCCAGGCGCCCGAACTCCTCGCTCGTTATATCCGCGTGGACACGACGAACCCGCCCGGCTCCGAGCTCGACGCGGTCGAGTTTCTTTCCGACATACTCGAGGCCGCCGGCGTCGAGGCGCAGGTCTTCCAGTCCGCGGCGGGGCGAGGAAACCTCTACGCTCGTCTGCGTGGTTCCGGCGAGCGGCGACCGATCATCCTGCTCAGTCACGTCGATGTGGTGCCCGCCGACCCGGCTGCGTGGAAGCGGCCGCCGTTCGGTGGCGAGATCGCCAACGGCAGGGTGCACGGACGCGGGGCGCTCGACGCCAAAGGCGTCGGGGTGGTGCAACTTCTCGCAGTGGTCGCGCTAGCCCGGCTTCAGCAGGAGCGCGGCGAGGCGCTCTCACGAGATGTCATTCTCCTTGCGACCTCCGATGAGGAAATGGGCGGCAAAAACGGTGCCGGGTGGATGGTCCGCAACAGAATGGAGCTCTTCGAGAACGCGGAGTTCCTGATCAACGAGGGGGGCTTCATTCGCGCGCGCGAGGCGGCAGCGGCCGATGATGCCGACAGCGGAGCGGACGGAGCCGGCGAGCTCCCGATGGTCTTCAATCTCAATGCCGGCGAGAAAGGGCCGTGCTGGTTCAGCGTGATTGCTTCCGGTGACCCGGGCCACGGTTCACGGCCGGCGGTGCCGACATCGGTCAACCGGCTGGCGGACGCGCTCGTCGCGCTTGCGGCGTGGGAGCAGCCGATCGAGGTGGGGCCGGTCGTTGCTGGCTACTACGCTGCATATGCGGCGCTGGACAAGCAGCACGCCCGACAGTTTCGCCAGCTCGACCGATCGCTGGAGGACCCCGAGTTCCGTGCGTGGTTCCTCTCGGACCCGGCCGCAGCTGCGCTGGTTCGAAACACCATGACACCGACGGTGCTCGCGGCCAGCCCCAGCACCAATATCGTGCCGGCCGAGGCCCGTGCAGGTGTCGATGCCCGGCTTTTACCCGGCTATGAGTGTGAAGATTTTCTCGGGTCCGTACGTCGGAGAATAGGCACGCCGAATGTGCGTGTGGAGGCTTCAGACGTGGCATTCCCGAGCTCTCAATCTCCTTTGCTGAACGACCTTACCCGGGCCGTGGAAAGCCTCGCGGCAGAGGAGCCGGGAGGTGCGGTCGTGCTGCCCGGGCTGCAGGCCGGCTTCACGGACAGCCATTATTTTCGGGCTCTTGGGATCGCTTCCTACGGTTTTACGCCGATAGCCGTGACCTCGCAGCAACGGCTGGCGATCCATGGGAGGGACGAATCCGTGGATACCGAGGAGCTCGCAATGGGTGTTCGACGAATGGTAAGCCTGCTGCAAAAAGTCTCGCAATGACGGGATGCGCGAATTGACGCGGGGCCGCGCGATTTGCGCGCCTCGGCCTCGAGATAGTAGACTGTGCAGATATGCAGTCCGAAGGCGCCGGTCGGGGGAACCGCTGAGCGCAGAAAAAGCGGCTGCATCTGCTTTTGAAGCGACGCCTGAGAGGGGTCGTGGTGATGGAGGAGGGGTTGAGTCATGGGCGACGGTCGCTTCGATACGCCGGCTTTCGGAAAATCTGTTCGCAGCTTCGCCGAGGCGCTCGGTAGTCTCGAGAAAGAGGTCGAGGTCATCTTCGAGCGTGCTCGAAACGAGTCGGCCGGCGGCGTCATGAAATACCTCAAGGGTATAATCGGGAGCGGGCCGCTGAGGTTCGACCTGCTGTCCATGCTCCGAGCGAGCGGCAGCGTGGATTCGCCGATGTTCGGCAAAGCCGTCGGGCGAACGCTCGGACTCGCAGATGAACGCGCTCTGGACGCGATCCGCGAGGACGTCCGGGAGGTCATGGAACAGGTTGCTCGTCTGCGCGAGCGGGAAGTCGCGCTCGCCGGCGGACTCTCGCAGCTACGCGCGCGGTCCTCGCGCTTCGACGAGGCACTGGCCGGCCTCGCTCGGGTCCAGGGCAAGTACGTGGCGCGTCTGGACGCGCAGTCTGTCCGCGCAGAACAGATCGACCGCCAGTCGACAAAACGCGACGATCACATCACCCGCCTGATCCGCGATACCGCCAGCCAGCGAGCCGAACTTGAACGGCTGGTCGCGGCGATCGCAGACAAAGCGCCCGCGGGCGAAGCGGTATCCGATGCTGATGCCATCGCCGTGCGACAACGCCTCGAGCAGGTCGAGTCGGGCTTGATCGACGCCAAAAAGCTCGAAAAGACCAGAGCTGAGGGCGTGATCGACACCCTCGAAGCGATCCGAGACCGGATGGGCAAACTCGAGGCTCGAATCATGGAGATGACCCGGGAAGCGCAAGCCAAAGGGGGTCGTCTGGACGCTCTCGCGCGACACGTTGCAGGCGTGGAAACCCGCCTCACCTCGGCGCTCGGCCCGGGTACCAAGCGCGTCGTTCGTGTGCCGTCGGACCTCGATCAACCCTTCCAGGCGGCAGGCTGAGACCGCGATCATGTTTAATCATTTCCGAGCCCGCAGGATCTCTCTTGCTCTCGCACCCGGCGTTGTCGCGGTCGTTGCGTTAATCAGCATCGGCGGCTGCAGCGGGGGAGAGGAGGACGAGGCCGCGCCGGTCAAGCCATCGAAGATCGAGCGCGTAGAGGGTATGCGCTACTACGTCGGCGGGCCGCAGTTTATGGCGGATCCCTACGGTCGTAACAGGCTCTCCGGTTTTTCGGGCCAGGTCACTGCACCGCCGTCTCGCGGTCTGGTGATCGGATTCAAACCGATCGGGGAAAACAACTTCGAGTACCACACCTACCTCAACGGTCGTATCGTCCAGCGCTCGACCGGCTTCACCGACGATGGCGGACGACTGTGGTTCGAGGAACGCGCCACATACGACAGCGAAGGACGGGTGATCACCCGGCAGTCGCTGAAATATGACAAAGAGCGTGAGGTCTCGATCTCCAAGCTGGAGTACGTCGACGCCGAAAGCGGCGAGACGGTGAAGGCGGTAGACGCCGAACTTCCTCTACGGCCCGTCGTCGATGAGGAGCAGGAGGCGTTCCTCAGCGACCCGAACCCGAGTTCAGAGGAAGACGTGAGCGATCAAACCGCGCCGAACCAGTAGAATGCGGGTCGTTCCTGTAAACCAGCTTTCGGACAACTACGCGTATCTGGTCATCGACGAGTCGGCGGGCGTCGCCGGTGGGGTTGACGTCGCCGAGGCCGGGCCGGTGATCGAGGCCGCTCGATCGGAGGGGGTCGAGATTGTCGCGATTCTCGCTACGCACCATCACTTCGATCATGTAGGCGGAAACGCCGACCTCATCGCAGCATCAGGGGTGTCGCGTCTGCGTGTCTACGGACATCACGAGGACGCGTCGAATATCCCGGGCATAACCGATGCTCTCGAAGACGGTGACACGCTGGCGGTAGGGTCACTTGCCGCGCGCGCGATCTTCATTCCCGCTCACACTCGCGGGCATCTCGCGTATTACTTCGAGGATCATGGAGCCGTGTTCACGGGCGACACGCTTTTCGCCGGCGGTTGCGGTCGACTTTTCGAAGGCGATGCGCCCCAGATGAAAGGCTCGCTCGAAAAGCTGGCGGCGTTGCCGGACGCGACGCAGGTCTATTGCGGACACGAGTATACGCGTTCCAATCTGGCGTTCGCGGCGACTCTCGAGCCGGGCAACCGCGAGCTGGAAACCCGTCGCGCGGAGGTCGAAGCGCTGCTCGGTGCGGGGAAACCGAGTATTCCCACGACCATCGCGATCGAAAAGGCCACCAATCCTTTTCTGCGAAGCGCTTCAGCGGAGCTTCGCGCTTCGGTGGCTTCCCAGACCGGCAATTCCGCTCTGGTCGACGGTGAAGACGTCGACGTCTTCGCGGCTACCCGGAGTCTGAAAGACTCGTTCTGACGGCGCCTTCGCTTCCGGCCTTCAAACGATAGACGTTGATCGGCCTGACCGTGTGCGGGTACTGATGTACGCGCTGCGCGTCGTACCGGGTTCGGGCCCACTGTTCGAAGCGTTGTCTCAGCGGGCCGCGCCAGCGCCGCGCGACGACCATCAACGCGGGCGGATCCGCCTCGAGTTCACCGAGAATCGCGTCGAAACCGCCGGGCGTGGTTGACGCTGCGAAGGCGTCGACGCCGAACCACATATACGGCCATTTCCAAACGCTGCGACGGCCCGTATGAATGTTCAGCTCGGGCAGGCTCACGACCAGGATGCGGTCGCTGTCCGTGAGTTCGCCGGTCAGCTGCTGCATGAAAGCTGCCTGCTGCTCGTAGTCGATCGGAGGTTCGAGTCGCGCGCTTTTCGGAGTGGCGGCGAGAATGAGCGCGAGGGCCAGGACCGCCGCTTGCCACGATGCCCGTTCGGCCATCAACCCGGACAGTCCCACTGCCAGAACGGCGGCCAGCGGCGCCGCGAAGAGAATCATGTCGGGCCACGCCTGAAAGCTCACGAAAGTCAGCCCGAGATAGACGAGGCCGGCAACCAGCAGCGAATCAGGAGCGCGATTCGGGTGGCGCACCATGCCGAGCGCCGCCGGTATCAACAGGATCAGCTCCGCGCTGTTCCATTGTTCTGCAAGCGCGAACAGCCGCTCGCCGGTGACTTCCGGCGGACGGGCGTGAATGTCGATGTAGCTGAAATTGAACATGACGGCCTGCGCCCATAGATCCGCGAGCCCGCCGACCGTCCACATCCAGGCAACGATCGTCAGAGGAATCGCTGCCGCGCCGCCGGCGATTCGTGCCATGGACGTGACAGGTCGCGGCTCCTTGAGAAGCGGCATCAGCGCGCCGGCCAGAAATACCAGGCCCGGCTGCCAGCACATCGTCGCTGCACCGCCCAGAGCCCCTGCAGCACCCCAGCGGCGCTTGTCCGCGCACAGGAGACAGGCCAGCCCGAGAGTCGTCGTATAGACCTTCGGTCGGACGCCTTCGATCGGAGCCACCAGCCACTGATCAAAGCCGAGCATGAACGCTGCTGCCGCCAACGCTGCGGTCTCGCCGGCCCGCTCACGGCAGAGCAGGTAGAGCAGCGCAGGGCCGGCAGCTCCGAAGAGTAACGACGTCGCATGCGCGCCGCTGAGCGAGTTCAGGCCGAGCAGGCCGGCGCCGGCGGCGCCGAAGGCTCCGATCACCGCGGCGAGCGGCGTCTTGTGGAGGAAGATGTCGCGGTAGGGAAGGAGGCCGTTCGGCAGCGAGATCGCCATCCAGTCCCATGTCGCGGCGTCGAGCCCGACGAATCTGCCGAACGGATCGAAGCGCAGGTAGAAGGCCAGAGACAATGTCGCGATCAGCGAAGCGCGTGCGATCGGCCTCATGGCTTTCCGTCGAGCCGTGGAACCTCGCGCACGGTTATGATCGGACCCGCGGTATCGGGATCCGGTACGAATTGAGCAGCGATCGGCCACAGCATGATTCTTCGGTAGCGTTGATGGCTCGGATCTCCCTTCGCGAAGCGGGAGTGTACCGCGCTCGACAGTATGACGTAGTCGATATTGCTGCTCCGATACACCATGGGATCAGTCATCGTCAGCGACCAGATGTGGCGGACGCGATAGCGTTCGGGATCGGGCCTCGGTGTGTACTCTTCGCGCACGATGGAAGAGCCTGGCGGGATATTCTCTTCAATCCATTCGCCCGCGACGGAGCGCGTATCCTCGCCTGCGAGCGGTGACGTGCGTCGCGCCGCAAGAGCGAGCGGCGGTGCGAGCAGCAGCGCGAGCCCGATGGCCACCCACCGGCGTGCCGGCATTCTTGCTGTGATGCAGGCGAGGCCGTGTGCCGCCGCGATGACGGCAAGCGTGGCGGCGGGCAGGAGATTTCTTTCGAAGCGTACCCGGACCGACCCGAGCCAGAGGAACCAGAGCAGGGCTGTCAGCGCGACGATCGCAGCGATGACGGCTCCTTTTCGCGCTGCATCCGCCCGTGGTGAATCCCTGCAGCGGGTGAGCAGGTCCCAGGCGACCCCAATCCAGCCGAGCGCGATCAGCCCGAGCCCGACACGCCCGATGCCGTCAACCGCGAGCCTCGACAGGTACCATCCCCAGTTCCCCTCGCCCTCCGCGCCCTCCGCGCCGAGGTGACCGCCCTGGTAGTGGCTTCGAACCACCGCAAGGTCCGCGAGGAAATTCTGCCAATCGAGGAGAACGAACGGGCAAACCGCGATGAAAACTGCTGCCGCTGCCGGCAGCGTCGCAATTACGCGATTGCGTCCGCCGCCTGCCAGCGCGTTGGTTACGAGCAGCGGCAGCAGCGCGAAGCCGGCGGTATATTTCATCGCGATCGCGAGACCGAGCATCGCACCTGACAGCGCGCCGACCGAGACACCGCCGCGTCGTGCGCCGGTGGCGAACGCCAGCGTCACGAACGTGGTCATCGGAATGTCGGTGGTAAGGAAGTGCGAATGCTCGGCGTGCAGAGCGAGCGCGGCCACCAACATTGCCGCGATAATGGCGGCGGCCCGTCCACCGGTTTCAAGGGCGAGGAGCGCCGCCGCGAGTATTCCAAGGGCACCGATGAACGCGACCATACGGCGGCCGTCTCTCAGGGCAGGCCAGGTTGCCGCGTCGAGATCCGCCGGCCCCCAGCCCGGGCCCGTGGGCAGGTCGAGGGCCATCCCCGCCTGATGGTGAAGCCCGACAATGGCCGAGGTCAGGTAGATGAGCCCGGACGGATAGTTGAAAAACTCCGGGTTGGCATTGCCGGTCTGCGTGATCCGGACAGCCGGTTCGAGGACGAATCGCTCGTCGTAATGATATCCGTGGGGGTTGCCCCAGCCGGTTCCCAGAACTCGCAGCGCCAGTCCCGCGAAAAAGATGACGGCGAGACAACTTGCGAACGTTCGTCGGGTCACGACCGGCCGTCCATAACGATTGAGCGATTGCACGTTTGCGCGACTGCGAGCGGACGGCATGATGCCCCAGGAAGACGGTGTCGCCAAGTTGCGGGGCGGCCGGCCGGGCGTTGCCGCAGTTGGCGGCAGGGCACACAATAGCGGCGTGTCGTTCATTATCGGCCTGACAGGCGGGATCGGATCGGGGAAGTCGACCGTGGCGGGGATGCTCGCTGAACGGGGGGCGGTTCACATCGACGCCGACCGTGTTGCCCACGAAGTCTATGCACCGGGTACAGAAGGCCACGATCTGCTGGTCGATCGCTTCGGTGACGAGATCGTCGCTGAGGATGGTGCCATTGATCGCCGCCGTCTCGGGGCGCAGGTCTTCGGCGACCAGAAGGCGCTGACCGATCTGAACTCGATCATCCATCCGCTCGTCCGCAAGGAGATCGCCGGACGGCTGATCGAAGCCGTGGAGAATGACCCCTCTTCGATTGTAGTGGTCGAGGCCGCTCTCATGACCGAGATCGGCTGGGCCGGTGAACGCTCGACAATGTGGACGGTTATCGCCGAACCGGAGACAGTCACCCGTCGCCTGGTCGGGCAGCGCGGAATGGACCCCCAGGACGTCCGCCTGCGTCTGGCGGCACAAGCCACCAATGAAGAGCGGCGCCGTATCAGCGCGACGGTGATCGAGAACGAGGGCAGCGTCATCGATCTCGAGGCGCAGGTCGATCGGGCCTGGCGTGAGTTGATTGAGTCGCTGGACCGCTGAATGTCGGTCAACGCTCTGATCGAGAGAACCGTCGCCGATCACGCGAACCGGACCGCTCTGATCGAGCTCGGGCCGGGGGCTGATCGCCTTCGCGAGATCACCTACGGCGATCTTGACGATCGGGTCAGCAGGGCACGCGCCGCTCTCACCGCCGCGGGTATGCGCAAGGGCGACCGGCTCGCGGTTCTGCTCGACAACTCGATCGATATCGTCACCACCGAGTGGGCCTGTCTGCTCTCCGGGTTCCTGTGGGTCGCGCTGAACACGCGATCATCACACGAGGAGCATGGGGCGATCCTCGATGACTGCGAGCCCGCTGTTCTTGTCGCTGCGCACCGGTATGCCGCGACCGCTTCACGACTGTGTGATGCACGTGCTACGCGCTTGCTGGTCTCCCGGCCCATGACCGCCCACGCGGCTGGCGGCCGGCCGCCGGTCGAACCGGCGATCGGTAGACTCGAGAGCTGGGACGACTTCGTCGCGAACGCGGATGCGGACCCGCCGGACGTTCGCGTCGCTCCAACGGACCCGGTCCGGATCCGCTACACGTCCGGCACAGCCGGTAAGCCGAAGGGCGCTCTGCTGACCCGCGCCTGTTACGACGCGTCCGTCGAAAACGTTTCGCGTGTGATCGAACCGCTGACCGCAGACGACGTCGTGCTGCACGTGGCCCCGATGACGCACGCGAGCGGTGCGATGTGGCTGCCCCACGCCGTGGCGGGTGCAAAGGCGGTGCTGGTCGAATCCTTTGACGCCGAAGTGTTCGATGAGATCGTCGAGCGGACCGGTGCGACGGCCGTTTTCCTCGTCCCGACCATGCTCGTCAGGGTCATTGAACATCTCTCCGCTCGGTCGGAGCGGCGGCAACGCCGGGTCGGCCCGGCCGAAGCCTGTGAAACGCTTCGAACGATCGTTTACGGCGGCGCGTCGATGCCGGTTGATCGGCTCGTGCGCGGTCTCGAGCTGCTAGGCCCGGTGTTCGTTCAGATTTACGGCCTCACGGAATCGACATGGCCGGTGACCGCGCTCCTGCGCGAAGAGCATCCACGGCGCGAGGCAGAGGGCACCGAATCGTGGCATCGCAGGCTGGCCTCCTGCGGGAAGCCGACACCGGTCGGCGAGCTGCGCATCGTCGACTCGGATGGAAAGGAAGTCGCCGGTGGCGAAGTCGGCGAGATCCATGTTCGTGGTCGCAATACGATGGCCGGTTACTGGAACGCGACGGCCGATGTGAAGGGGCTCGATTCCGCCGGATGGATGCACACCGGTGACGTCGGCCGGCGTGATCCGGAGGGAAACATAACGATCGTTGACCGGCTTCACGACATGATCGTCAGCGGCGGATTCAACGTCTATCCCCGTGAGGTGGAAGACACCCTCTCGTCACACCCGGCGGTGCTCGAGGTCGCCGTGGTTGGCCGTCCCGATCCGGAGTGGGGTGAGTCGGTGCACGCGTTCGTGGTCCTGCGTCCCGGCGCGAATGTGGCAGCGGATGAGCTTGTCGAGCATTGCAGGTCGACGCTGGCGGGCTACAAGAAACCCCGCGGCGTTACTTTCGTCGAGGCGCTGCCGAAGAACGCCTCCGGTAAAGTCCTCAGGCGGTCGCTGCGCGACGGCTTTCAGCCGGGGTAGCCGAGAGCAGGGCGAGGTCGACGAGCCGCGAGACCAGGGAATCGAGTTCGATCCCGCTTTCCCGCCAGAGTCGAGGGTACATGCTGATCGGAGTGAAGCCGGGGATGGTATTGAACTCGTTGAAGAGAACCTCGCCGGTCGCGCGGTCGATGAAGAAGTCGGCACGAGCCATCCCGCTGCATCCGATCAGACTCCAGTACTTCCGGGCGATGTGTTTCATCGCCTCGAGCTGCGCCGGTTCGAGTTCGGCGCCGGCGACGAGCTCGGCGTTATCGCCCACATACTTGCTGTCAAAGTCGTAGAAACCGCCGGGTATGATGATCTCGCCCGCGATCGAGAACGCCGGCTCATCCTCGCCGAGCAGCGCGAGTTCGATCTCGCGCACATCACGACCCTGTTCGATGATTACCCGCCGGTCCCAGCGTCGTGCCTCGTCGAGGGCCGACTGCAGCTCATCGGGACCGCAGACCTTCGAGATTCCTACCGAAGACCCCAGCGCTGAAGGTTTGACGAAACACGGATAGCCGAAAGTGCCTTCCAGGTCGGAGCGGACCTGCTTCGGCGTTCGATCGGTCGCGTCAATGAAATCGACCTGGGCGATCCCGGCGCCGGCGCAAAGAACTTTCGTCGCGATCTTGTCCATCGCGATCGCCGAGGCACGGCAGCCGGCACCGACGAAAGGGACCCCGAGAAGCTCCAGAAAGCCCTGTAGAGATCCGTCCTCCCCGCCCGGGCCGTGAACGATGGGAAAGACACAGTCGATCACCCCCTGCGCTGACGAGGTACCACGATCGAGTGTGACCGTCTCGATGCCCGCGGGCGTGCGCGCGAGCGTGACCGGTAGTCCGGCCGTGTCGTCGATCTCGACGAGCCCCGTGCGCCCGCGCTCCAGTAACCCTGAAAAGTCGCCGGTTCGCCAGTCACCGGCGCGAGTGATGCCAAGGACGCGGACTTCGTGTCCGCCGGCTGTCAGCGCATCGCAGACTGCAGCGGCCGAACGAAGAGAGATGGAATGTTCGCCGGACGCGCCGCCCATGATTACTGCCACCGTGCGGCGGCGTGCGGCTCGATCTGTCGGGGCGCTCGTCATCGGTTCCGTAGTACCACCGGCCGGAGAGGATGAAAACGCTTTCAACGCACCCCCTGTTGAGTTGGTCCTGTCGCCCGTCAGAGCACCAAGTGAAGAACTTCTTCATCCGAGAATAAGAGGACGCTTGCTTCGTCAGCGCATGCTGCCAGAGTCTTAAGGGAAGCTTTTGGAAAACGGATCCAACTTAACGCTCGTTAATGCGAGCGCGAGGCGGCTCATGCACATCGAAACTCTCAAGATCTTTTGTGACGTCGTGGAGAACCAGAGCTTCTCGCTCGCCGCTTCCCAGAACTTCATCACACAGTCGGCGGTCAGTCAGCAGATCCGCGGACTCGAAGAGCGCTACGGCAAACGATTGCTCGAGCGCAAGCGTGGAAGCGTGAGGCCGACGACGGCCGGCGAGATACTGCACCGAGCGAGCCGCGAGATGCTTCACGTCTACAACGAGATGGAGGCGCAGCTGCAGGGGCTCAGCAACGTCATCACGGGGAGCATCCGCGTCGGAACGGTCCACAGCGTCGGCCTGTATGAACTTTCAGAGCCGCTCAAGGCGTACTTTGCCGGCTTCCCGCACGTGAACGTCTATCTCGAATACGACCGAGCCAGTCATGTCTACGAGCAGGTTCTGCGCGGCAACGTCGACCTCGGCATCGTCGCGTATCCAACCGCGCGTGCTCAGGTGACCGTGCTCGATTTTCGTACCGACCGGCTCGTCGTCGTCTGTGCGCCCAACCACGCCATGTCGGAGCGGGTGCAGGTTCCGGTGACGGCGCTCGGGGGCGAGAAGTTCGTGGGCTTCGAGAAGGGGATTCCGACCCGGCAGGCTCTCGACCGTCTATTCACGGAGCGAGAAATTTCGGTTCAGTATGTCGCGGAGCTCGACAACATCGAGATGGTCAAACGGCTGGTCGAAGTGGGCGCCGGCATCGCCGTGATTCCGGAGAAATCCTGTATCCACGAGGTCGAGGCGGGCTCTCTGGTCAAGGTCGAGCTGAGCGACAAAGACCTGATTCGACCGATCGGGATCATCCACCGCACGGGTAAGCATTTCAGCCCTGCGACGGAGAAATTTATCGAATATCTGCAGGCTCAGCCGCCGATTCCGAGTGCGACCGCGGTCCCGCGCAAAGGTCGCAAGGGTTAGCGCGGCGAGGCAAGTTCGGGAAGAACCCGCGTCGCGAAGAGCTCCAGCGAATCTTCCATCCCGAGGTCGCCGAAGATGACAGCGAACTCGCCAGCCCCGCGTTCGAGCCTCGTGTTGAGGTCGTCCACGACCTGATTCGGCGTCCCGCATACAGCCATCGCATCGATGTCTTCGATGAACCCGCCCACGGTCTTTTGTGCGAGCTCGCGCTTCTCTCGATAGCCTGCGTCGTCCTTTCCGATGACGACCGCGACTTGTTCGCTGATCGCGATCTCGGTCGGGTCACGTCCGACTTCGCTGCAGCGTGCGTGCAGATCTTCGACCAGAGATGGAAGGTCGCCGGCTGCAGGCATAGGACAGTTCCAGCGTTGTGCATGCCTGGCGACCAGACCGAGCATGACCTTGCGGCCTGCGCCTCCGATCGTGATCGGGAGCGGAGATTGTACGGGCTTCGGTTCGAAGCGCGCACCTTTGAGCCGGTAGTGTTCGCCGATGTAATTGGTCGACTCGCGCGTGAACAGCGAGCGGATGATATCGAGCGACTCCCCAAGCGCCGAGAGTCGCTCTCCGACGGGTGCGAAGTCGTAGCCGTACGCGATGAACTCTTCCTCCATCCACCCTGTGCCCATTCCAAGCTCGACCCGGCCGTCGCTGATGTGATCGGCCGTTGCTGCCACCTTCGCCAGCAGGCCCGGAGTTCGGAACGCGTTGCAGCTGACCATCACCCCCAGCCGGAGCTTGTCGGTCGCCTCCGCCAGGCCCGCGATTGCTGTCCAGGGCTCGAGCAGGTCGGCCTCCGGAGCGTGCGCGGCCCAGAAATGATCGACGAGCCACATTCCGTCGTAGCCGCAGCTTTCAACCTTGCCGGCCGTTCTGACGAGATCCTCGTACGTACTCCCAACTTGATGGACAAAAACATGACAGGCCGCAGGCATGACGCACATCGTATACCCGGTTGCGCAACAATGCCCATGCGCCGTGTTGCGGGCCTGCACCACGACTGTGTATGTTGAAGCGGTCACGGCCATGCCGAAACGTTCGGGCAGCGAGGGTCGGCAGGACCGCCCTTTCAATAATCCGTTCCAGGATCAGCTCAGCAAGCTGAAGCGCAGCGCGCGCGACGCGAGGCGACGTCAGCAGGATGAGGCCGCAAAGAAGCCGGAAGTCAGGGAAGTCCCGCAGGACGACGACAGCGTCTTCCGCGACGCCATGGGTGGCGTAGAGCCGCTCGAAAACCGAGGCCGCGTCGCGCCGCCGCCCGTGCCGACGGGCCGCGCCAACAACGAAGATTACGACCCGACCGCAGATGAGCACTTCGATGTGCGTTTCTCGGACAGGTTTATTCGCGGTCGCGCCGCGGGAGTGAGCCGCGAGACCGTCACCAAACTCGAGAATGGTGAG
>CAXQPB010000177.1:0-7549 GCA_964225545.1 Candidatus Nitrosopumilus sp.
TGTCCGAATCCCCGAGTTGGATTACACGCATCGTCAGGGGAGACCGCTCCAGTCGGATGTTCACGGTCTCCTCGGCGGCCCAAACAGCCCGTGTCCGGCCAAGCCGGAGGAGACGGCAGCCGCATCAAGGGAGGGGGTTCTCGCGGTCGCTCCCCGGAAGCGAGGACTCCTCGAGCGCCGTCGGAAAGTTCGTGGCAGCGCTTTCCGGCACTAGATGCTCGGCCCCTGCCTGAGGCTTCGCTTCGGGCAGGGGTTCCACCCCTTCACCCTCCAGGCCTCGGACCCTTCAACGGCTCTGAGAACTTCTGCGTCCTGCACGCTTGGCGAAAGTCCCACTCCTGGCGGTCGAGCCGGGCTCTTACGGCATGAATCTCGCTACTGCCTCGCCATGATGGCGCGCAATCGTGAAGCCTGTTCGCTGCTGCCCGCTCGCTCCGAGGTCATGGTGTCGCTGATCCTCGGTGCGATCGCCGCTCTGGCGCCTCTGGCGTTCTGAAACAACGCGCCGCCCCGTCCGTGCCCCGTCTGTAATTGACCGCGCGAGCGGCAATCTGATCGCCGAACGTCAAATTCCTGATGCTGCGAGAACTGCGCGGGCGGCGTCGCCGATACCGGATCGGCGGCTCCGACCTGCGGCTTGCCACATCGAATGCGTACCCTGAGTCCGAAATCTGGTGCAGCGCATAACATCTGAAGTCGCGCGTGAGTTCTGTTCTCGAGCGCGGGCTGCTTATCCAGCGATGGCATTGGAGTTGCTTGTAAAGCGGGAAAGCGCCGCTGAGGCGTTTCACTATCCGAAGAACGGAATCTCAAGGAGACGAGACCCAATGACCATGATCAAGAACTTCATCAATGACGAGCAGGGCGCTTCCATGGCTGAGTACGCGATGCTGCTGGCCCTTATCGCCGTTGCCACGATCGGCGCTGTGACCGCGCTGCGCACCCAGATCCAGACCGTCTTCATAGACTCGGCCAACAGGCTTGGCGGAGAGACCCCCTGAGCCACTTTCTACGCGAGCTTCCGGACAAGGCTGCCGTCCGTTCGTCCCTGACGGACCCGGTCGGATCGGAATCTCCAGCAGCGGTCGTGGCCGGGCAGACAGCCGGCAATCGACCGAACCGCGAAGCCTCGAGGCCCCCGGCGACCCCGGCGGGCCTTGGGTTGCTTGCGGCTCAGCCGGAATTTTCACATCGAGCGAGCTTGTCCCGGAACTCCTGGCCGAGTTCGGGACTGCATGCCCGCGGCTCGCAGCGGGTTCCCGGCTGCTGGGACGCTGGGCCGCGGCCTTCGCCTTTGCCCGCTGAGTTCTGATGATCGACGCAAGACAGAGAAAAATGTTTCGGCGGGCCGCTGCGCCCGCCTCCCGTGACCGCTTCGCCGAGTATGCGGTCCAGGCGGTCGCCGAGCTCGGACGGCTGCTTGCCTCGACCGGTGGCGACAGCGATCCGGCCGCCCGCGACGGGCGCTGTTCGGTAATCTCAACAGAGCTGCGAGAGGCCGGCCGGCGTCTGGGTTTCGATTCGATCGCCGTCGCCGCTGCTCGCCTCGAACATGCGCTTGCCGGCGCAGGGCCGCAGGGCGAGATCGAGTCGCTTGCGCACGAGCTGTGCCGGGCGGTGGATGCCACCGGCAACGAAGCTGTCTCGCCGGACTCAGCCGTTTCAGTAAACCGGTCAGTCTGAAACGTCTGAGAAGTCCGCCGCAGCGCTGCTTCTCAGATCGCCTCGCCTCAGATCGACGTTCGTCAGATCGCCGTTCCGATCAACAACGCGACCATCGCCACGCCGATTGAAGCCTTCACGATGAAACCCAGCAGGCGGCCGCGAAACGCGGCGAACCCGCTCCTCAGCGCGGCCTCGGTTCCGCGTCCCTCGTAACCCGAAGCTGCCGCCGCACCGGCGAACGCGCCGGCCAGCGCGCCGAGCAGCGATCCAAGCCCGAACAGGAGCGGCGTCCCGATGATGCCGCCGGTGATGCCACCGACGATCGCCATGATCTGAACCCGGCGGGTCGGTTTCTCCGCGCCCGAGGCAAGCAGGGTTGAGCCCAGTTCGAGCAGCTCGGCCGCCGCTGCCAGCGCGACGAGCCAGACAATCGTCGCGCCGTCGACTGCGACGAAGCCCGTGCTCCAGCCGTATAGCAGCCCGAGCCCGACAATGATGAATGTTCCGGGCAGGCCGACGACCAGCGTGGCCAGCGCGAACAGACAGCCGATTGTCAGCAGAATGATCCCGGTGATGTGCAGGGCGGTGTCGAGCATCGCAGCGGGCGCGCGTCTCTGCGCGTGCCGCACAGAGGTCGCTATAGATGCGCCGCCCGCCGGTGTCCAGATCACGGACACACGGTGCCGCACGGGCGCAGGAGGTCAGCGCGCCGCGGCCTCCGCGTCGCCCTCGACTTCACGCAGAGCTTTCGGTTCCGCCGCGCGCCTGGCGGCGCGAAGAGAACGCAGTCGCGTGCGTTGCAGTCGCACGTCATGCGGGCCGCCGACCGGTGCGGTCAGCAGGTGCTGGGGGTGGGCCGAGTTGAACACGGCCCGGAAACTCTGACGCGGCCCGAGTGGCACCGGCGTTGCGTACGCGTTGCCGATGTAGCGGCCCCAGGCCGGTGAAACCTCGGGGGCGGTGACGGTGAAACGGTACGCGCGAATGCGCGGATCACTCCAGCTGATGCCGATCCAGTAGGTCTGGCCGGCGCGCAGCCGGATATCGAGTCCCTCGGTTCCGATCCACCGGTCGCTGTTGACCGGACCACCGATGACACCGACACGGCCCTCTGCCACTCGCGTCCAGCTCGGAGCGCCGTTGACACAGGCGGCGCGCTCGGCGCACCGGTAGACATGCCAGCGCGCCGCGCCGTTGTAGACCTCCGGCGCTACGGCGAACAGCTGGTCGAAGCCGCGCAGCCAGGTGTCGCTGTCGACCGCATAGATATTGCCACGCGCTTTGCCGTCGCGGCCGGGCTCGAACGGACCGCTGTATCCCTCGCGCGCGTCGGCTGTGACAGCCTCGCCGCCCGCAACGTGCAGGCGCGCGTGATAATCGTGAGTGTCGGTCGGCAGAGTGACCTCGGCCGGCGGCTCGGCCGAACCGGTGAAGCTCACGCCGCCGAGGTAACTGCCCACGGCCAGCGGCTGTGGCGCGATTGCCGGCTCGCCGCGATAGCCGACCAGCGCACTGCGCCCCCAGCAGGCCATCACCGCGTAGTAGCGGCCGCGTCGCATCTGGGCGTAGAGCGGCGGACTCGACTCCCAGCCGAAGTCTGCGCCGGTCGACCCGAACTTGTGTGTGCTCGAGCGCCCGAGCCTGCGGACTAGGCCTGTCTCCGAGCGGCCTTCGTAGACGTGATACTCGAGGTCCACGCCCGAGGTCTGCCGGAGAAGAATGTCGAAGCCGAGCAGCACCGCGTCGCGGTCGGCCTGAAGCTTTGCGCCGCGGCAGCGATCGCTGCCGATCCAGCGGTGCTCGGTGCCGCCGACGAGGTGGCTCTCACGCTCGCCGCGCCCGGCATCGGCTGCCGCCGCAAATGCCAGCAGCACTGCCGCCAGCAGGACGGTCACTACGGGCGAGAGAAAACGCGCCGGGACTCCGGCGGTTGCGTAAACGGTACATCGGGGGCGCGGCATCGAAAAGGTGCGTCGGCGCTCCGCCGGGCGGGGCCTGACGCTCTTTTCATTCTAACCGCCGCTTGGCTGCGCCGGGGGGGATTTCCTCGTGCCGGACCGGCGCGCGCGGATCGGCACCCCTTATATGACAGGCGGCGCGCTCTCGATCTCCGCAGGCCGCTGCCGGGCCGCAATCCGCCCGACAGATACAGCCTCAGCCCGCTCAGACGCCGGCGAAGAAGGCTTTCTCGGCGGCGATACACGAGGCGAACGAGTCGCGCTCGAAAATCCCGGCCAGATAGCGGGCCAGATTCGGGTATTTTCCAGGATCCACATTCTCGCCGCCGTGCGCGAGGTTGACGAACGGGGAGGCGATCCCGATATCGGCCACCGAGAAGCTCGAGCCGACCAGAAACTCCTTGCCCTCGGTCTGGTGGTCGAGCCAGGCGAGGACCGGCGGGAGAGTCTCCCCGAGAACGCTGTTTACGACCTCCTCGTCGGTAGCGGTGTTCATCATCTTCGGATTCACCACGCGCTGGAAGAAGACCGGCCCGACATTCTCGACCAGGCGCGTATCGCCGTACTCCTCGAAAAACAGCGCCGTGCCCAGCTCGACCGGGTCGCTCGGCCGCAGCGAGGTCTCGGGGTGCGCCGCGTCCAGGTAGGCGATGATGCAAGAGGAGTCGGGGATGTTCACGCCCTCGTCGGTGGTCCAGCACGGGATCTTCCCGAGCGGGCTGATCTTCAGGTAGTCCTCGGTCACACCGACCGGAAAGACCGGATTCGACTCGTAGGAAATTCCTTTTTCCAGGCAGGCAACCTTGACCTTACGGACAAAAGGCGAGGGGTCCACTCCATGCAGTGTCGGCATATTCGTACTCCTTCGGGCTGCGGACGTGCCTGTATGCCCCCCCGACGCGCCGTGAGTCAAGTCGGGGGGCAACCGGCCCGAGGCAGTGAAAGTACTGAAAAATGTGGAGTTTCGGTCCATGTGGATAGCGTGGCTACCCAGTTGAGGATGAATGTTGACTTGTTCGTATAGTTTCCTTATACCGGGCCTCAGTGCACCTTTCGTCGCAAGAAGAGTACGGGTTGCGGTGTCTGCTGCAGCTCTCGCGCCACGGCGGGGAGGATCCGATGCGGATCCAGGAGATCGCCGACCTCGAAGGGCTCACGCCCGAGTATGTCGCCAAGCTGATGCGAGTGCTTCGCAACGGCGGTCTGGTCATCAGCACCCGCGGCGCGGCCGGTGGCTACCGGCTCGACCGCGAACCGTCGTCGATCACGCTCTGGGATGTGATCAACGTCCTCGGCGGGCCGCTGTTCTCTGACTCGTTCTGTGACACCCATCCCGGCGCGCTGAGCGACTGCGTCCACTCGCCGGGCTGCTCGATCCGGTCGGTGTGGCGCGGGCTGGACGACCTGCTGAGAACCGCTCTGAGCAGCGTGACGATGGAAGATCTGAAGGCGGGCGAGCAGAGCTCGCTCGCGTGGCTCGCGGGTGTGGCCCGCAATGACGAGATCGCCGCCGGCGCGGTGAAGACGTCCGCGGCAGCGCGCGACAGCGAAGACGCAGGAGGCTGAGTTCCTGAAGATGTCCGATTCGACGACAGCATCGACAGACGCCTCGCGGTTGGTCGAGGAGAACGAAGAGTACAAGTGGGGCTTCGTCACCGACATCGACAGCGATGTCGTGCCTCCCGGACTCAACGAAGACGTCATCCGTCTGATCTCCGCGAAGAAGAATGAGCCCGAGTTTCTGCTCAAGTGGCGGCTCGACGCCTTCCGCGCGTGGCAGAAGATGGTCGAAGAAAACGGCGAGCCCGCCTGGGCCCATGTCGACTTCGTACCGGTCGATTATCAGGCGATCAGCTACTACGCCGCACCGAAGAAGAAAGAAGCGCCGAAGAGCCTCGATGAGGTCGACCCCGAGCTGATCGAGACCTTCAAGAAGCTCGGCATCCCGCTCGACGAGCAGAAGATGCTTACCGGCGTCGCGGTTGACGCGGTCTTCGACAGCGTCAGCGTTGCGACGACGTTCAAGGAGACGCTGGCCAAAGAAGGCGTGATCTTCTGCTCGTTCTCCGAGGCGGTCGAGAACCACCCGGAGCTGATCCGGAAGTACCTCGGCACGGTCGTCCCGGTGACCGACAACTTCTACGCCGCGCTCAACTCGGCGGTCTTCACCGACGGCTCGTTCTGTTACATCCCAAAGGGCGTTCGTTGCCCGATGGAGCTGTCGACCTACTTCCGCATCAACGCGGCCAACACCGGACAGTTCGAACGTACGTTGATCGTCGCCGACGAGGGCGCGTACGTAAGCTACCTCGAAGGCTGCACCGCGCCGATGCGCGATGAGAACCAGCTGCACGCGGCGGTCGTCGAGCTGGTCGCGCTCGATGACGCGGAGATCAAGTACTCGACGGTTCAGAACTGGTACCCCGGCGACAAGGACGGCAAGGGCGGGGTCTATAACTTCGTGACCAAGCGCGGCCGCTGCGCCGGCAAGCGCTCGAAGATCTCGTGGACGCAGGTCGAGACCGGCTCGGCGATCACCTGGAAGTACCCCTCGTGCATCCTGCAGGGCGATGAGTCGGTCGGCGAGTTCTACTCGGTGGCCGTGACCAACAACCTGCAGCAGGCCGACACCGGGACCAAGATGATCCACGTCGGCAAGAACACCCGCAGTACGATCATCTCCAAGGGCATCTCGGCGGGGCGCAGCAGCAACAGCTACCGCGGCCTGGTGCAGATCAACCCGAAGGCCGAGGGCGCGCGCAACTACTCCCAGTGCGACTCGCTGCTGCTCGGCGACCGCTGCGGCGCACATACCTTCCCGTACATCGACGTGCGCAACTCCAGCGGCCAGGTCGAGCACGAGGCCTCGACGTCGAAGATCGGCGAGGATCAGATCTTTTACTGCAAGCAGCGCGGCCTCAGCGAGGAGGACGCTGTGAATATGATCGTCAACGGATTCTGCAAGACGGTCTTCAAGGAACTGCCGATGGAATTCGCCGTAGAGGCGCAGAAGCTCCTGAGCGTAACGCTCGAGGGCGCGGTCGGCTGAGGCAGAGGAAACCAGATGCTTTCGATCAAGAACCTTCATGCCGAGGTCGAGGACAAGGCGATCCTCAAAGGCATCAACCTCGAACTGGCCGCCGGTCAGGTCCATGCGATCATGGGACCGAACGGCTCGGGCAAGAGCACGCTTGCCGGTGTGCTGGCCGGTCGCGACGTGTTCCGCATCACCGCGGGCGAAGTGACCTTCAACGGTGAGAACCTGCTCGAGATGGAGCCGGAGGACCGCGCCCGCGCCGGCGTGTTTCTTTCGTTTCAGTACCCCGTGGAGATCCCCGGCATCTTGAACTCGTACTTCATGAAAGAAGCGCTCAACGCCGTGCGCAAGCACCGCGGTGAAGACGAACTCGACGCGATGGATTTCCTTACGCTCGCGCGTGAGAAGATGAAGCTCGTTGATATGAAGGACGAGTTTCTGCACCGGCCCGTCAACGAGGGCTTTTCCGGCGGCGAGAAGAAGCGCAACGAGATCTTCCAGATGGCGATGCTCGAGCCGCGCCTGGCGATCCTCGACGAGACCGACTCGGGTCTGGACGTCGACGCCCTGCGTACGGTGGCCTCCGGCGTGAACGCGCTGCGCTCTCCCGACCGCGCGATGCTGGTCATCACCCACTACCAGCGGCTGCTCGATTACATCGTGCCGGATCGCACCCATGTCCTTGCCCACGGCCGTATCGTGAAGTCCGGCGGACCGGAGCTCGCGCGGGAGGTCGAGGCGCAGGGCTACGGCTGGGTGGAGGAGCAGGCGAGCGCGTGAGCACTGCTGTCGAAAGCACTCGCGCATTCCAAGGCGAACTGGACGATCGCCTGACCGGGCATGGCAGTGACTCGCCGGCCGACTGGCTCGGTACGCTGCGGCGGACCGC
>CAXQPB010000178.1:0-5316 GCA_964225545.1 Candidatus Nitrosopumilus sp.
GGCAACGACACCGGGCACATCCTTCAGTGCGCACGGCGCATCGGCGGCTCGCACCAGGTACTCGTCGCGGTTGGCCGCCACGCTCAGCGGCAAGCCGGGCGCAACCTCCCGGAAGATCGCGAGTGTGCACATACGCCGCAGCATAGCACGAGGGCTCACCGGTGCCGCGACTCGACGGTTTTGTCTCGCCGGCGACCGCATGGTAATTCCAGCCATCTCTTGCCGGTAAGGACGGTCTCCCAGTGAGTTCAGCAAGCAATTACGCGTCCGCCGATGACGTTCGCCGTCGGCTCGCAGAGCAGAAGTACATCTGCGATCAGAACATCGCCACGGTCGTTTACCTCGCGACCCAACTCGGCAAACCGCTGCTGGTCGAAGGGCCGGCCGGCGTCGGAAAGACCGAGCTCGCCAAAGTCATCGCGACGAGCCTCGGGACCGAGTTGATCCGGATGCAGTGCTACGAAGGGCTCGACGAGGCAAAAGCGTTGTATGAGTGGGAATACGCCAAGCAGCTCCTGTACACGCAGATTCTCAAGGACAAGATCGGAGAGGTCACGGCCGGAACGAAGACCCTCGCCGAAGCAGTCGACCGGCTTACGGCCCAGGACGACGTCTTCTTCTCGCAGCGCTTCGTACTTCCGCGCCCTCTCATGCAGGCAATTCAGTCGGAAGAACGGCTGGTCCTGCTGATCGACGAGATCGACAAGGCCGACGCGGAGTTCGAAGCCTTCCTTCTCGAAATCCTCAGCGACTTCCAGGTCACGATCCCTGAGCTGGGGACAATCGAGGCGAAACAGATTCCGATCGTCGTACTCACCAGCAACAACGCCCGCGAGATGTCAGACGCGCTCAAGCGACGTTGCCTGCATCTGTACATCGACTTTCCCGATTCCGCACTGGAGCACGAGATCGTCCGGCTCAAGGTACCTGAGGCCGAAGCCAGGCTCACCGACGAGGTTGTACAGCTCGTACACCGCATCCGCGCGCTCGACCTGAAGAAACAGCCCAGCATTTCCGAGACGCTGGACTGGGCGCGCGCACTGGTCGTAATGAACGTCGAGAGTCTCGACGATGAGATCGTCAAGGAGACCCTTGCGGCGATCTGCAAGTACGAAGGCGATCTTCGCAAAGCCGAGAAGGAGCTGGCGAAGCATCTCGACCAGAAAAAGGCTGCAGCCGGGGGAGGCGAGAGCACCGGCGAGACTCCTGCCGGCGACGACAAGGACCTGCTCCACTAGATGGAAAAGCGCATCCTCGAGTTCGCGGCCGTACTGAGAAACAACGGCATACGCGTCTCGACCGCGGAGACGCTCGAGGGCCTGCAGGCCGCGCAGCTGATGGGGCTCGGTGACCGCACGACCTTCAAGGACGCGCTGCGCGCGACCCTGGTCAAACGCACGCCGGACATCGAGAGCTTCGACCGACTGTTCGATACGTTTTTTACGGGTCTCGGCGAGATGATCAAGGAGATCGGTGGCGCCGCCTCGGGAGGCATGACTGAAGCCGACTTCCACGACCTTCTCGATCAGCTCGCAGAGCTGATTGACGGCCTCGACCCCGAGCTGAGCGAGCTCGCACGCGCCCTTGTGATGCAGGACACTGCGGCGCTGGAACGATTGCTGCGCGAGATGATGGAATCCGGGGCCGTACCGTCCGTGGATTCGCCCACACAGATGCCGGCCGCCATCCGCGCCATGATGGACCGGCTCGGGGCGAAAGGCCTCGCTGAGGAGCTCGATCGCGTCGGAGAGGCCGCCCGCGAGTCGAGCTTGAGCCAGAACACCCTGGGGCAACTCGACGAGTACCTGAAACAGCGCCTGCGCGATCTCGGCGAGGTCCTCAAGGGAACGGTCAAGATCGAGAACGAGCAGCGAGAGAAGCCGGAAGAGCGCAAACAGGATCGCGATCGGCTTCTCGACAAGAGCTTCTATTATCTGTCGCCGACCGAGATCAAGCGGATGCGCGAGGCGGTGTCAGCGTTGGCACGCAAGCTGAAGAATCTCATGTCGATCCGGCGCAAAAAAATGAAACGCGGCCGCCTGGACGTGAAGGGCACGCTGAGGGCGTCGATGGAATACGGTGGCGTGCCGTTCCGAGTCCGCTACGACGACAAACGCAAAGAGCGGCCGCAGATCATCATCCTGTGCGATATCTCCGACTCGGTGCGGAATGTCTCGCGGTTCATGCTCCAGTTCGTGCACTCGCTGCAGGATCTCTACTCACGCGTCCGGAGCTATGTGTTCGTAGCCGACATCGCGGAGGTTTCGCGGCTGTTCAAAGAGAACGACATTCAGACCGGCATCAACGAGGCGATCAACGGCAACGTCGTCAACGTCTACGCCCACTCCGATTTCGGACACGCGTTTCGTGAGTTCCATCGAAACCATCTCGACGTCGTCGACAGCCGCACGACGGTCATCATCCTCGGTGACGCCCGCAACAACTACAATGCGGCCAACGAGTGGGTCCTCAGAGATGTCCAGCAGCGCGCCAAGCAGGTGATCTGGCTGAATCCGGAGAACCGGTCGACCTGGGGCTTCGGCGACAGCGAGATGTCGAAGTACGCTCTGTACTGCGACATGGTCGAGGAGTGCCGCAACCTGAGGCAGCTCTACAGCGTCGTCGACCGCATCGTCCTGCACTGACTCAGTAAGACGCACCGGCAGCTGAGCGGTGCCGGGGCGGGGGCGGAGAGTGGCAGCGACGCCAAACCGTACAATCTCGGACGCTCGGACGCTCGGACGCTCGGACGCTCGGACACCCGGCTGCCCGAGGCGGCGCCTGCGGCGGCGCAGTCCACCGTGGTTTATTCGCAAAACGGAGGCGCCGCGAAGCTCGGGGCGCGACGGGCACAGCCCGGTTGACCGGCTGAGCCGGGCGCGACAGAATCACGTCCGAAAGATGGCTGATGAGCGAACACACTCCCGGGAGGGGTACGTGGAAATGACGGTCGGCGGACTCACGCTTGACCCGGTCACGAAGACCCCGATCGTCGTACTCCGAGACGAGGCCGACAACCTCAACCTGCCGATATGGATAGGACTGCTCGAGGCGACGGCCATGGCTACCGAGCTCGAGGGCGTCAAGATGGCACGCCCGATGACCCATGATCTGCTTAGTAATCTGATCAGCGAGTGCGGCGCCCACGTCGAGTCCATCGAGGTCACCGAGCTGCGGGAGAACACTTTCTTCGCCGCGATCCGGCTCACGATCAACGGGCAGACTGTCACAATAGATTCGCGGCCGAGCGACGCCATCTCGCTGGCGTTGCGGACCAAGAGTCCGATATACGTAGCAAGGGCGGTGCTCGAGGCGTCCAGCGTGCTGTCTTCGGAACAGGAAGACGCATCGGGCGGGACACCGGATGGCAAAGACCTGTCCAACGACCTCTCGAGGATGAGCCCCGAGGAGTGGGAACAGGTTCTGGAGAGGCTCGATCCAGACGACTTCAAGTACAAGATGTAGGAGACAGGGGATAGCGGTGGCCAAGCGTACAGAGATCGACCACAAAGAACTGAAAGAAGCGGATGCGTTTTTCGAGGGGTTCGGACGCGCGCGTCGTTGGGTCGAAGAGAACACCCGGACAGTGCTGGGGATTGTCGTCGGGGTTGCGGTTTTATTCGTGGCAGGTGTCTCGTGGAGCGCCTACAGCCAGAACCGCGTCGATGGAACGGCGGCGGCGTTCCTCCGTGCGACCGACGCGATGGGCCTCGACAGCGTCGAAACGGCGAAGGCCGCGCTGCAGAACGTATCCGAGCGAAGCGGCGGGACATACGGTCAGCTGGCGACTCTCTACGAGGCGGATGTGACGGCGAGAGAGGGCGGCTGCGAAGAGGCCATCGGGGGCTACCGCGAGGTTCAGAACAACAGTCGAGAAGGCTTCGTGCGCCAGGTCGCCGCGATGGGCGTCGCTTTTTGCCTCGAGCAGACCGACAAGCCGGAGGAGGCCACAGGCGTCTATTCACAGGCAGCCGAAATGCAGGGGCCGTATCGTGAGCAGGCGTTGCGCGGTCAACTGCGCTCCGCGCTCCTCGCGAGCAACGACGAAGTTGCCGCCGCCGCGATCGAGCTGATACTCGAGGACTACCCGGAATCACCCGATGCAGAGGAACTCTCGCAGAAGCTGACAGCACTTGGCGGCTGAATCGCTCACCTGCGAGATCCCGGCGTTCCAGCCATCAGCCATCAGCCATAAGTCTTGACGGGACACTCGCGCGGAACAGCCTGAAGCAGGGTGAGCAATCGCCTCCTGACTGCGGCCCCCCCATTCGCGTTGCGGCCGGGGACCTTCCCCGCGCGAACAACCGAACCGCACCCCCCCCCCAGCCACATAGACGGCGCAATCGCCAGTTTCCACGGTTTCCGCGGCTGCCAACCCGGTTCAGGGCTGTGCCGGTCTTCTCTGACAACCTCCGTGTTTCACCACCAAAGCGGCTGCGATTTCACTCTGTCTTTCCAACGGCGCCTAAACTGAACGATTCCCGCCCCGTGCGGGGACGCTGGGCCTCCGTGCGTCAACGCGCCGGAGACACCGCGCCGACATGCGTACCGACCCTATCTACGAAAACGGACAAGCAACCGTGGTCAGGCGTGACCGCGAGAGGCGACGTGCGCTCCCGCAACAGCGCCGCTCAGGGGAGCGCCTCCTGCGCCGGAGCGCGAAGCGAATCTGCGCTGCCGGCATCGGGCTGGCTTCCCTCCTGCTCGCCGGATCGTCTGCGCAGGAGGCAGAGGCTCAGTGCGCGGGCCTGCCGCATCTTACGGTCAGCCCGACTCACTGCGCCTCACTGACCGACTGCACCCTGGAGGTCATGATTTCGACCGCCGGCTACGAAATCGGTTCGCTCTCGGCGAGGGTCGAGTCAACCGGCGCGGTCTCTTGCGGCGACACCTGCAATGCAGGCGCGGGCACTTCAGGCGGCTTCTGCTTCATCAACGGGCGCGGTTGCCGGATCAGCGTCGCCGATCTTGCGCCACCGATCCTGCCATTTGTCGATGGTCCAGCGGCGAGAGTTCCGATCGCCTGCCAGCGCGAAGGAATCTTTGAGGTACTGCTCACGGACGTGACCTTCGGCGGGATCGATGGCCAGATGATCGAGGGCTGCGGGTCTTTTGCGATGGTGAACTGCGGAGCGCTACCGCCCACGACGATTTTGCCACCGACGTCGACCACGTCGACCACGTCGACCACGTCGACCACATCGACCACATCGACCACATCGACCACATCGACCACATCGACCACATCGACCACATCGACCACATCGACCACATCGACCACATCGACCACATCGACCACATCGACCACATCGACCA
>CAXQPB010000179.1:0-18434 GCA_964225545.1 Candidatus Nitrosopumilus sp.
AATAGCGGAATCCGGCTCCAGCCCGACATGGCGATCTGTCAGCAGGATCTGCCCATTGACTGGTATCAGGAGGATTTCAAGCCCTACGCCGAGGAGTATCTGGCGCTGCCGGACCGCTTGCCAGGCACCGTTCTGCCGTGGATGGATCGCTACATCCACCCGGCGCTCGACCATTTCGGGCCCTCGATGATGCTCCTGGCCCATTACTATATGGGCGGCGAGATCGTGACGCTGGTCGAACGCTACGGGGGCCGAATCGCGGATTCCTACGAGTTGGCACTCCAGACCCGCGATCATCCCGAAGTAAAGGTCTTTGTCGAGTCTGCGGTCCATTTCATGGCCGAATCCATTGCCATCCTCGCTGCCGAGGATCAGTCGGTCTGGATCACCAACCCCAAGGCCGGCTGCACGATGGAGATGATGGCCAAGGAGTGGCAGGTCGGCCCGGTCTTCGACGAGCTGCAGGGGCGTTACGGCGACCAGCTGCTCGTCGTGGCCTATATGAACACCTCCGGACGGGTGAAGGCGCTCGCAGGAAGAACCGGTGGCGCGGTCTGTACCAGCTCCAACGCGGAGAAGATCGTCCGCTGGGCTCTCGACAAGGGCCGCAAAGTCCTGTTCGTCCCCGATCGGCATCTCGGTGAGAACACCGCGGCGGCATGTGGGATGGACCCGTCCGAAGTGTTTGCGTGGGAGGGAGGCGAGGTCGGCGCGCGCCAGGTCTTCGGCGATCTGTCCGCTGCTGATCGCGATCGCTGCGACGCATCGCGAATGATCGTCTGGGGTGGTTTCTGCGGAGTTCATACGGTGTTTACACCTGCGCATGTCGACTACTGGCGCGCAGCCGGGTACCGCGTGCTCGTTCACCCCGAGTGCACGCGGGAGGTCGTGGCGCTGGCCGATGGTGCCGGTTCGACCAAGTACTTGTGGGCCGAGGTTACGGGCGCCGCGCCCGGCGAGAAGCTCGCGATCGCGACCGAAGGGCATTTTGTCGCCAACGCGATCGAGCAAGCGGCGCTGCGCGATGTCGAGGTCGTCAATCTCGCTGACGCGGACCTGCCGGGACAGGCGTCGATGGGATGCGGTTGCGCGACCATGTCGCGAAACGACCCTCCTCACCTCGTCGCGATCCTCGATCTGTTGCGCCTGGGGCGTGCTCCCGAGCTCAACCGCGTCCTCGCAGGCGATGTAGTCAGCGAGACGACGGCCGCCCGCGACCGACTGCCCGAACAGGAGCGCTCGCAGCTCGCAGTGCACGCGCGCAGCGCTCTGGAGCGCATGATCGAAATCACCGCGGCCTGAAGCCGCCCGGGCCGTTCACGGAGGGTTGGTTTCGCAGGCAGGGATCAGCCGCCGGGGCTGCCGGCGAGGTCGGAGTCCACGCGGCTCATTGCCTCGGCTCGGCGCGATCCGCCTGAATCCGTGCCCTCGGCATCGCCGACCTCGGCGAATTCGCGCGCCTCGATCGCCCCGTTCTCGCCCGCGTACCAGCGCAGGACCACCGGGAGCAGCAGCAGGTCGGCAGCCAACGCGAACACGATCGTGATCATGCTGAGCAGGCCGAAAAACATCATGCCGACGAAGCTGCCGAAGAGCATGGAGGCGAAGCCGGCGCAGAGCACGATCGACGTGAAGACCAGCGCGCGTCCGACCTCGACTGTCGCGTTGCGAAGAGACGCGGACATCGAGTCGCCTGCCGCTTGCCGAAGTCGTACACGACTGACGAAGTGGATCGAGTCGTCAACGGCCAGCCCGATCGCGATCGAAGCCACCATCGCAGTCATGGAATCCAGGTTGATGCCGGCAAGTCCCATGAACCCGAGGCTGATCACGATCGGCGAGAAGTTCGGAATCATCGCGATCAGGCCGAGCTTCACCGAACCGAGCTGGACGCAGAACACCACGAAGATCGCCAGAAGCGCGATGGTGAAGCCGCGGATCAGGCTCTGTCGGACGTACTCTTCCATGTTCGCGTAGAGCAGCGCTACGCCGCCGATCTGCGCTTTGATGCCGGGGGGGAGTCGCTGCGCGATGTATTCCTCGGTCCGCTGAATGAGCTCGCTCGAGGCGTTCGATGTCGTCAGGGCCAGCCGCGCGCTGACCCGGGTCTCGGAGTAATCGAACGTCATGACCTCTTTGATGTCGCCGTCGGGCGCATCCATTTCGTAGAGCAGCAGGTATTGAGCAGCCTCTTCGCGCGACTCGGGCAGTCGGTACTCGCTCTGGTCATTGCCGAAGAACGCTCGGCGCATGTCCTTGAAATAGCCCGCAATCGACTGCGAAGAGGCGACGAGTTCGTCCTGCTCGAGCCATTGCTCCATGCGGTCGAGTTCGGTGAGCAGTTCCGGGTTCTTGACCCCGCCCTCTTCTCCGGTGTCGAGCATCACGTCCATGGTGATGGTTCCCGCCAGCGCCTGTTCGATACGGCGCGTGGCGATCTTTACCGGCTCGTCGTCTTTGAAGATTTCGAGAAAGCTCGATTCGAGCCGGACCTGGCTCGCGCCCGCGAAGCCGAGGGTAAGCAACACGGCCGAGGCGAACACGATCGCACGGCTGCGATCGACCGTGAAGTCGTGGAGCCTTTCTAGAAAAGCCGCGGAGAGCAGCTTTCCAGAGGACAGCGCGGTGCTGCGACGCAGGACCGGGAGATAGCTCAGGGTGATGGGAACGAAGGTGATAGACAGAATGAATGCGCCCAGTACGCCCAGCGCGGAGAACAATCCGAATTCGCGGATGCCCTGCACACGGCTGATGCCGAGAGAGAGCATGCCGATGGCCGTAGTCAGACTGGTCAGGAACAGGGGGGTGGTCAGCTCTGCATACACCTCGCGCAGAGCGGTCAGCGCATCTGCGTTCTCGCCGAGCTCGCGGCATCGATTCTGGTAGTCGACGAGGACGTGCATGGCTCCGGCAATCCCGACGGCCAGGAGCAGCTGCGGAAGCATCGTCGTGATGACGTTGATTCGAACCCCGGCGATGACCATCCATCCGACCGCCCAGACATCGGCGAGCATCACCGTGATGAGAGGAATGACGACGCCGCGCACCGAACGCATGAGCACCCAGAGAATCGAGACGAGCATGAACAGGATCAGCGGAATGACCTTCGCGGAATCCCGCTCCGAACCTACATAGAACTGTTCGTCGAGTACCGGTCCACCACTGAGATAAAGCGGGTAGTCCTTTTCTTCTTCGAGGATCTCGCGGATTGCTGTCACGGACTCGACTTTGTAGTCGAATGAATCCGGGTCATGGGGAAGCCGGGCGATGATACAGGTGAAGTCGCCGTCCTCGGACACGACATTCCCGACGTACAGCTCGTTGGCCAGAGTCCGCTCGCGAATCTCCGGCAGGCGATCCGCGTCCAGAGGGAACTCGATCAGTTCTCCGATCTCGAGGAGATCGTCCTTTCCCGTAATCGATTCGATGTTGGTGAGGCTCGTGACCTTCTCGACATGCGGCGCGGTCTCGAGCTTTCTCGACAGCCGGTCGATGACGGCGAGCACCTCCGGCTTGAAGACATCCGGCGCCTCGAGTCCGATCACGATGAGTTCGTCGCTGGCGTAAACATCGACGAGTCGCTGATGAGCGAGCAGGGCCGGGTCGTTGTCGACGAACCAGATCTCCACCGCGTTATCGAAGCGGACCTGCGACAGCTGCATCCCGGTCAGCACCGTGATGCCGGCGACAGCGGCGAGTACGCTCTTGCGCCAGGTCAGGCAGAATTGCCCTACTCGTTCGCCGAAGCCGCGCCCGAGTCTCATCGGCTTGCCCCCCGTACGGGAACCAGGCTTCCGCACCATACGGGCAGCAATCCGGAGTCCAGCGTGTTGCGGAACTCTGCCGGGATCATCGCGGCCTGAAGCACGGAGCCGTCGAGCGCAGCCAGGATCGCGAGCGCCGCAGCGCGCGTCGGAAAGGGGTCGGCCTCGCCGCAGGCGACGGCCTCATCGAGGACGGCCTGCAGCCGGTCGACGGTGCGCAGGTACATGCCCGACATCAGGTCTCGCAGTGGACGCTCGCGTGCGGTCCCGAGCTCGGCCCACACCTGCAATATGGACAGGCAGACCTCGGCCCAGTCGTCGATCCCGGTCAGGATCGAGCGGACGAACTGCCCGACTCGCTCCGCGATGTTGCCGCTGGATCGTTCGAGCGTATCGAGGCTGCCGGCCATGAGCGCCTCCACGATCGTCTCGGCAGCGCCGATCAGGAGGGCTTCTTTGCTGTCGAAATAGACGTAAACGCTGCCTTTGCTGACGCCGGCGCGTTCGGCCACCGCCTGCATGGTTGCGCCGTGATAACCGCGCTCGGCAAAGACGGCCAGCGCGGCCTGCGTCAGCTGCTGCTGGCGAACGCTGCGGTCGACAATTTTCGGCATTTACAGGCTCCCTCAGGTGACTGACTGGTCGGTCATAATAAGAGTCGGAATGCCGCACCATGTCAATTGCGGCCGAAGCCGTTTCTGAACCCTGCAACAAGCCGTGCGGGGCAGGGGAGGCGGGGCCGGATCGACCCGCCGCTTTGACGAAGCGGCCCGGCCGGAGCTACGCTTTTTCATTCACATCGCGGCCCGCGGCCGCTACGAATCCGCAGCGACCGGGGCCGGTGGAGCTCCTCATGAAACTCGATTCTCCGGGCGCTGACCCCTGCGTGATCTCTGCCTGCATCCCCCGCTCCTGCGGCGCCGTCGCTTCGGTCCGACTGCGACGAACTGCGCAAACTGTCCTCGCGGCTTTTCTCTCCGCGCTGGCGATCCCCGCCGCCGCCGAGAATCCGCTGCGCGCTCAGCCGACCGCATCGGAGCGGCAGGGCGAGACGCTCGAGATGGACGCGACGTTTCGCGATCGTGAGATCGCGGAGTTGCGCGCTCGCGTCGCCGAGCTCGAGCGGATGGTGGAAGGCCTTACGATCGGAACACGGACGCTCGAACAACGCACCGCGTGCATCTCGCGCAGCGGATCGGACACCTATTTCACCGGTTGCAACGTTCACGTTCGCGATGGCAGCGGCGACACCGACGGTGAGACCAACGGCCTCGGTAACCTGGTGATCGGTTACAACGAGGCGTATGTGCCGGGTTCGGGGCGCGGTGGATCGCACAACCTCGTAGTGGGTTCCGAACACAGCTACAGCAGCTTCGGTGGATTCGTTGCCGGCTTCTACAATACGGTAAGCGCGCCGTATGCGAGTGTGAGCGGTGGTGCGTTCAACATCGCCTCGATGAATCGCGCCAGCGTCGCGGGTGGTGAACGGAACCGTGCGAGCGCACTCGCTTCTTTCGCGGCAGGCGGCGCCGACAACACCGCAGCCGGAGAACACGCGCTGGTCGTCGGCGGGCTGAACAATGCGGCGCGCGGGAACGCCGCGACCGTCACGGGCGGCGCGATGAACAGTGCTCCGGGGGAAGCCGCCATTGTCGCGGGCGGGTCGGGCAATCGCGCCGAGGGAATTTACGCCAGCGTAATCGGTGGTGAGCTCAACCATGCACTCGCGCCCGGCGCATCGATCAACGGCGGAAATTCCAACCGCGCTCTCGGCCGCCACTCATCGGTCACCGGTGGGCGCGGGCTCTCCGCTGCCGAAGACGAATCGGTTCTGGTCGGAGTCGCGGTGACTACAGCCGCCGGTGAGCCCGGGCTCGCGACGGGGCCGGCCGCAGGACAGCGAAGATCGGGAGCGCCGGCCGCAGCCGAGCACCACAGGGGCGAGACCGAACAGACGGAGCGCGGCTCCAATCCGCTGACCTGGGAGGAGGGGGATGCGGCGCATCGGTCACGCTGGGCCCACCAGGCTCAACAGGCTCAACAGGCTCAACAGGCCCAACAGGCCCACGCTGGCCCGCGGCAGCAGGATCAGGCCGCCCGCGCGACCGGTGACCGCGGACAACGCGAGGTCGCGTCCCCCACGGTCGATGGGGAGTATTCCGCCGGGTCCCAGAATCCGTTCAAGCTCGAGGGGCGCGACTTCAACGCGCATATCGGCAGCCCGCTCAAAGATTGAACGATCGCGCGGCCGGGCGGCCCGATCAGCCGCCGGAAAGGCTCGCAGCCATCTGCCGATCGCGACCATAGACATCGGGCAGGAAGTGGATCGCGCCGGTCTCGTCCGTTGCCGCGGTCAGGTACGCCAGGTGGACAGCGACCGGGCTCTGCAGGGTCGCGTGGTATCTCTCGTTGCCCGCCAGCGCCGCGAGAAGGCGCGTGGAGGTCCATTTCTCGTTGGAGTCGAGCAGCCACTCGGCAAGCTCAAGCGGTTTCTCCAGCCGCACACAGCCGTGGCTGCGGGTGCGCACGTTCTCGACGAAGGCGCCGCGAACCGGAGTGTCATGCAGGTAAACGCTGAAGCGGTTCGGGAAGACGAACTTCATCCTGCCCAGCGCGTTGTCGGGGCCGGGGTCCTGGCGCAGCCGGTAGGGAAAGTTCGACGGGCCGAGTTCGGTCCAGCGAATGGACCCGGCATCGAGCTCGTCGGAGTCGCCTGCTTCCGCGGCGTAGACACGGAAGCCGCGCTGCTCGAGGTACCCTCGGTCCCCGACGATGCTCGGCAGCAGTGTCCGCACTGCGATCGAGCGCGGCACGTTCCAGTACGGGTTGACGATGAAGTGACTGATCGAGCTGCTCAACTCCGGGGTCTCCCAGCGCGGCGCTCCGACGACGACCCTCATGCGAATCCTCGCCATTCCGTTCTCGATCGCTTCGAGCTCGGCGGACGGAATGTTCACGAGCACGTGGCGGCGGCCCATGTCGCGTGGAAGGCGGCGCCAGCGCTCCATGTTCAACTCGACCTGGCGCGAACGTGCAGCGGCGCTCACGTTCAGGGCCGCCAGCGTAGCGGGACCGACGACCCCGTCGATTTCCAGCCTGTGCCGTCTCTGGAAGTCACGCACCGCGCGGTCGAGCTCGCCATCGAACCACTGCGGGAAGCCGACAGGCTGCTCAACGCGGATTCCGTATGGTTCCGACTTCAGGCGATCTCGCAGGATCGGCACGCGGACGTCGCGGTTTCCGTGCTGGAGCGATCTGCCCGGAGGGACCCGCATCCAGCCGCCGCTCTTCTCGATCGAGCGGTATCGCGCCAGCGCGGCGCGCAACCTGTGATACGCCGGCGAGGCCGGCAGCAGACCCTGGAGTTCTTCGCGTACAGTCCTGTCGTGCAGCGACTGAACGAGATGAGCGACGGGATCGGTCAGTCCTTCTGCCGCGAGAGCCTCCGGTGCGGCAGCGTCTGCGGCACGTCCCAGCAGCACATCAGCGGTCCATGTAAACCACGCGTCGGTCGCGAGGACTTCGATCTCGGCCCGCTGGATGACGGGCAGCCGCGGGTTTTGCCAGCGTCGTTCACGCGTCCGCCCCGGGTTGCCGCTGCCTCTGCCCTTCGGCCCGTCAATCAGCTCCGCGAGCCGTTGTGAATGGTAGTCATCAGGGTTGAGCCCGTCGGCGCCGGCGGCGCGCAGGACTGACAGAAGTTCAAGAGCGTCCTCTCGCGGAGCGGTCTTGTCTGTCCACGCCGGCGCGGACGCGCGCGCCTCGAAGAAGCGTCGCACCCAGTCCCTGTTGCGCAGCGAGATTCCCTCGGCCTGCTCGAGTCGGTCGGCAATCGCGCTCGCGACCGAGTCTGTGTCGGCGCTCGCCTCGACAGACCGAGCGACGCCGGCGAGCTGGCTGAGGAAGACAAGGCAGAGCAGACCTGTCCGCACCGAGGACATGGTTCGATTCTTCGGAGCGTGGCACGGATGTCAACATCCGCGCACGTGAGCGCCACTCGATTGCGAAGACTTTCGATGGGGGTCAGGCCGCGGCGATCGCCTCCAGTGCGCGCCAGTCCGGCTGCATCGAGCCGGAAGGGTCAATGGCCTGAACACAGACGTGGTCGGCTCCGGCATCGTGATGAGCGCGTACGCGAGTCGCGATGGCTTCCTCATCGCCCCACGCGACGCAGGTGTCGATCAGGCGGTCGCTTCCGCCGTCCGCAAAGTCGGAATCCTCCATGCCGAACCGCTTCAGCGCGCGCTGGTAGTTCGGAAGCTCCAGGTACATCGCCAGTGCCTGCCTCGCGGCCGCTCGCGCTCGCGTCGGGTCCGTCTCGAGCAGCACTTTCTGCTCCGGACAAAGCAGCGCGTCCGGCCCCAGAATCTCCCGCGCGAACGCCGTATGTTCGGGCGGCATCAGGTAGGGGTGGGCGCCCGCGGTCTTCTCCGCAGCCAGCGCCAGCATCTTCGGGTGCAGCGCACCGATCACGACAGGCGGCTGCTCTGCCGGCGGCGGGGCGACGTAGAGCGCCGCTGCCATCGCATCGAGATACTGCCGCATGAACGAGAGCGGCTTGTCGTATGCGTGCCCGCGCAGTCCCTCGACCATCGGTTTGTGGGAGACGCCGATCCCGCAGATGAACCTGCCGCCCGACTGCTCGGCCAGAGTCTTTGCAGCAGCCGCCATCGTCATGGGGTCGCGCGCGTAAATATTCGCGATACCCGTGGCGACTTTCAGACGTGTGGTCGCGGACAGCAGCCACGAAGCAGAGGACATCGCTTCGCGTCCCACCGCCTCGGGGATCCACAGTGTGCCGTAGCCGAGCTTCTCGATTCGCTGTGCGACTGCCGGCAGCTCAGCAGATGCGAGGGCGTCGCAGAAATAAAAGACTCCGAGTTTTCCGGGTTGTGACACGTTGGCGCTCCATCGGACGGGGAGTTGGTATCGGACGACGGAGTATCGCGATCGGTCCTCGAATTGGCAAAAGGGCCTGTCCGCGCGGTTTGCTTGAGCGGTCCGGCACAGCCGCCGGGCGGCCGCGCGATCTCGCACAAATTCGCCTCAGGGCTGGAGCGCGAGTCCTGCGACATGTAGGGTCCGCCCGTGGCCGGCGGCGCCAATCTCAACAGAAGCTCTCGCGTTCCCTCCGGGCGTGTCGAGAGGCTGGCACGACTCGGGGTAATGGCGAGCGGGCTCGCCGCGGGCGCGGTCGCCGAACGCGCCCGTCGCTTCATGGCCGGAGAGGACAAGCTCCCTCGAGGCCGTCTGCTGCTCACCGAAAGGAACGCCCGGCAGCTCGCGAAAAACCTCTCGAGGATGCGCGGCGCAGCCATGAAGCTCGGCCAGCTCATCTCGCTGGAGAACGGAGTCTCGTTGCCGGTGGAGTTTGCCGACGCGATGACCGCGCTTCGCAACCACAGTGACAGCATGCCGTTGCCGCAGCTGCGCGGTGTGCTCGGTCGCGAGCTGGGACGCGGCTGGCAGTCTCGTTTCCAGGAGTTCGACGAGCGCCCGATCGCTTCGGCATCCATCGGGCAGGTTCACCGTGCCGTCACCACCGACGGGCGGGAGATCGCACTGAAAGTTCAGTACCCGGGCGTCGCCACGAGTATCTCCAGCGATGTCGACAACCTGGCAGCGCTCTTGAGAATGACCCGGATCCTGCCCGAGAGCCTCGAGATCCGTCCGGTCCTGGCCGAGGTCAAGCGACAGCTCCGCCGAGAGACCGATTACCTGGCTGAAGCCGATTCGCTGGAGCGCTACGCATCCCTGATCGGCGACGACCCGATGTTCATTGTGCCCAGGGTCCACCGCGACCTGACCACGCGCCGGGTCCTCGCCATGGACTACGTCGAGGGAAAACCTCTTCAGGATCTGTGGGAGGCGAAGCATCCGCGAAAAGTGCGTGACGCGATCGGCTCGGCGATGCAGCGGCTGGTCTTTCTCGAGCTGTTCGAGTTCGGTTACATGCAGTCCGATCCGAACTTCGCCAACTATCTGTTCTCGCCGAACGACGGCCGGCTGATTCTTCTCGACCTCGGTGCCGCGGTCGAGATCGAGCCGGAGCTGATCGACGGATACTCACGATTGTCGGCGGCGGTCGTAAGCAAAGATCGCGCGGCGGTTCGGGAGATCGCGACCGAGTTCGGCGTGATTCATCCCGAGGAGCAAGACGAGCGCATCGACTCGCTGATCGATCTTGTCCTGATGTGCAGCGAACCGCTGCGCGGTCGTGGAAGATACGACTACGGAGAGAGCGATCTCCCGGCACGGGCGCGAAAGCTCGCGCTCGGTCTGGCCTTCGCGCCGGGGGGGGTGCCCCCCCCCCCCGCCGCAGGCTCTGTTCATTCACAGAAAGCTCGGCGGTACCTACCTTGTCTGCAGCCGCCTTGCTGCACGGATCGACACCCGCTCGCTTTACCTCGACCACACCGCCGGCCGCGGCTGATCGCCAGGCGAGCCGCGACCTGCGGCGAAGGCGCTTCGCCGGTCAATTTTCGTGAGTCCGGTCGCTGTGCTACCCCGTTCGGGCTGTCTGCCGCGGTCCAGCGGAACTGGAACAACAGGAGAGTCGCCCGTCGATGAAAGCAGTTGTCTGCAAGCAATTCGGTCCCCCTGAGTCACTGGTCGTCGAGGACGTCGCCGAGCCCGAGATCAAACCCGGCCATGTACGAATCGCGGTGCATGCCTGCGGGGTCAATTTTCCCGACACGCTGATCATCGAGAACAAGTACCAGTTCAAACCGCCGTTGCCGTTCTCGCCCGGCGGAGAGGTCGCCGGCGAGATCCTCGAGGTCGGGGACGGGGTCGATGGCTACTCGGTGGGCGACCGGGTCATCAGCGTCTGCGGCTGGGGAGGTTTTGCCGACCAGATCGTCGCCCCTGCGGCCAGTCTGGCTCCGCTGCCCGACGGGATGGACTTCGTGAGCGGCGCCGGATTCACGATGACCTACGCGACGTCGTATTACGCGCTCAAGCAGCGCGGCACCCTCGCGGCCGGCGAAACCCTGCTCGTGCTCGGGGCGGCCGGCGGTGTCGGTCTGACCGCTGTCGAGCTCGGCAAGGTCATGGGGGCCCGCGTGATTGCGGCTGCCGGGACTGACGAGAAGCTCGCGCTGTGCAAGGAGTACGGTGCGGCGGAGGGGATCAACTACGACCGCGAAAACCTCAAGGACCGCGCCAAGGAGCTGACGGGCGGGCAGGGTGCTGACGTGATTTACGATGCGGTCGGTGGCGACTACTTCGATCAGGCGATCCGCACGATCGCATGGAAGGGCCGTTACCTGGTCATCGGTTTCGCCAGCGGCCGGATCCCGGAGCTGCCGGTCAATCTCGCGCTGCTCAAGGGGTGTCAGGTCGTGGGTGTTTTCTGGGGCGCGTTCACCGGCCGTGAGCCGGAGGAGCATCGCCGCAACATCGCCGAGCTGGGCGACCTCTACCGGACGGGAAAGATTCGACCGCATATCAGCGCGACGTTTCCGCTGGACGGGGCCGCCGAAGCTCTGAACGCGATGCGCGAGCGTCGTGTCACCGGCAAGGTCGTGCTGACGACCGCGGCGAGCTGACGCGAGCGGTCGCGGGCGGCCGGGATCTACAGACGAGGAGCGGACATCGAGCCGAGGGCGCGGAAGATCCTGCCCATGTCCCAGAAGTCCTTCATGCCCCGGCCGGTGAAGGCCCCGCCCATGTTGGCGACGATAAAGTGGTTGCAGCCTGCACCGGCCAGTGGCGCAGCCTGTTCGAGGATGTCGTCGACCGACCCCATGTAGAAGACCTCGTCGAGGAGCTCCGGGGTGAGCGCTGCGAGCGAGCGTTCGATGTGTTCCTCGTTCACGCGGGCGGGGACGATCTCGATGAACGTCGCCTCGGATTCGGGCAGCGGATGCTCGGCTCCGTGCTGTCGCCAGACTTCATGCGGCAGTCCGAGCGCCATATAGGCGCAGTACTTGTTCACCAGAGCTTTTTCGAGGATCTCCTCGCGGCTGTTGCCGATCGCACACAACAGCGTCTGTGTCGCGGTGAAGTTCTCCATCGAACGCCCGGCCTTGTCGGCCGCTGCGCGAATGACTTCGAGGCGTGATCCGTACTCGGCCGCATCGACCTTCTGGCCGGGCAGCCAGCCGTCGCCGAACCGTCCGCAGAGGCGGAGCATCCTCGGGAAGTGGGCGCCGAGGAAGACTCGCGGCGGCTTTCCTCGGTACAGCGGAAGATCGAAGACCGCGTCGCGCAGGGTCCAGAAGCGCCCCTCGTAGTCGACCGGCGTGCCGCGACTGCTCCACAGTTCGCGAATGATCGTCAGCGCTTCTTCGAGCCGGCTGACCCGTCGATCCGAGGGCAGGCCGTAAGGCTCGGTGTTCTCGCGAAGGCCGTTTCCAATGCCGAGAATCGCGCGGCCGTTAGACAGATGATCGAGAGTGACGAAGGTTTGCGCGAGCGACATCGGGTGGCGACGGATCGGTTCGGTAACCGATGTTCCGATCCAGGCCTTGCGGTGCTTGAGCGCCGCCCAGGTCAGCAGCGGCACGGGGTCGAAGAGCGCGTCCATCGAGTGAATCACACGGGCGGCGGGGACATTCTCGGTTGTCCACATCCACTTCGGTGCAAAGCCCATGAAGTGATCGGGTACCCAGATCGCCTTCGCACCGAGCAGGCTGGCCAGCCTCATTCCGGATTTCGAGATCACGAGCGGGTGCAGGCACCCGTCCTGATAGCCGCAGGTCACCTTTCGAGTCGTGCCGTTGGTTGCGTTCATGGTTTTCCGCTCGCTCGGCCTCAGAGCCGGGACAGTGCCAGCAACTCGTCGAGTCGGCGGATCACGATGTCGGCACCGGGGTCGCTTCCGACTGTGCCCGTGATCGCGTCATGATCGACGAGGACGGTAAGTGCGCCGGCTGCACGGCCTGCGGCGACATCGATCGCATGGTTGCCGACCATAACGGCACGCTCCGGTCCGACTCCCCAGCCGGAGAGAAGCGTGAGGATTCCGTCCGGTGCCGGCTTCGGTCGCGATACCGGACAGTCGCGCGTGACGGCGTGATCGAGGTCGAAATGATGCAGAAACCCGATCGCTCTCAGCGTGGTCTCGAGGTTGGGGGTGCTGTTTCGCGTAACGATGCCCTTTTGAATGCCGCTTTTCGCCAGCGCCTCGAGGAGCTCGCTCGCACCCGGGGCGGCCGTTGATTCCGCTGCCAGCTCGAGCTCGAGGGCATCGAGGCGTCGCCGCACCGGCTCGGCTCGGGAAGGCGGCATCGCTTCGAGCGACTCAAGAATGCCGCGCTCAGGTGGGAGGTCGAGTTCGGCCCGGATCGCGTCGAAATCGTGAACCGGGACGGTCAGGGTTCCATCGAGATCGAAGATCCAGTGCGTGCGTGATGCGAGGTCGGTCGTCATCGGGAGAATCGCGAGGCCCGAAGCTACCGGATCGACGCCGGGGCAGCCAGCGCCGTTGGAAACTCGATCCCGCGCCGATTATTCCCATGCTGTGTCCGACGCTTCGCCGACCAACGCCGAAGTCGCCATTGTCGGCGGCGGGATCGCCGGCGCTTCGCTCGCGTACTTCCTCGCCGAGCGCGGGGTGAACGATGTCGTGCTGCTCGAGCGCGAGCCGGCCCCGGCCTGTCACGCCAGCGGTCGCAGCGCCCGTACGCTGCTCGAGTTCGACCTGCATCCGATCGTCCAGCGGCTGAAAATTGCGGGCGGTCGGTTCCTGCGCCGTCCTCCCGACGGCTTTTGCGACGAGCCCCTGCTGCGGCGCAACGGCGCGATGCGTCTGCTGGATGACGAAGCATGGAGCGAGGCCATCGCGCGAGAGAGCCAGTTGCGCGACGAAGGCCTGGAGTTCGATCTGCTCGACGTGAACGCCGCCTGCGCGCAGGTGGGTGTGCTGGATCCATCGGGCTTCGCCGGTGCCGTTCACCTCCCCGAGGGCGGCTTCATCGATGTCCCCCGGCTGATCTCGGCTTTCCTGCGTGGCGCAGAGCGGGCGGGGCACGAGCTGCGTACCGGCGCGGCGGTTCGTGCGGTCGAGGAGATCCGCGGGAGCGAACTGACATCTGTGGTCACCGACCGCGGGGAGGTGAGGGCACGGGTCGTCGTCAATGCTGCGGGGGCGTGGAGCACCGAGCTCGGTCGGATGGCCGGCGCGTCGCCGATCGAGCTGGTCGCGATGCGGCGGTCGATCGCCACATTCTCGATGCCGCAGCATCTCGACGCCGGCGAGGTCGGGTCGTGGCCTCTTGTATGGAGCGACCCCCAATCGGTGTATTTTCGTCCCGGCTTCGACGGGCTGATGGTCTGCGCGATGGACGAAGTCCCGACCGCGCCCTGTGACGCCGCGTGCGTTGATGGAGTGTTCGAAGCTGCCTCCGAGCGGTTGGCCCGGCTCGCTCCTCGATTTTTGCCGGCGGGCAGTCCCCCCACGGCTCGGCGCTGGGCCGGGCTGCGAACGTTCTCTTCGGACGGCGCACCCGTTGTCGGCTTTGATCCGCTCCGCGCCGGTTTTTTCTGGCTCGCGGGGCAGGCCGGTTGCGGAATCGAGACCAGCGCCGTTCTTGGTCGCGTGGCGGCGGACCTGATCGCCGTGGGCACGACCGAGGCGTTCGATCCAGCAGCTCTGTCGCCGCGCCGCTTCGCCTGAACACGGTCGATCGCGCAAAGCGAGCCCGGCGCCCGAAGCCCGAACCCGATGGCCGGCGGTGCTCAGCGGGTCTTGCGGACGAAGTGACGGTCCGACCAGAGGATCAGGGCCGGCAGGAAGAGCAGGTTCGCGATCAGCATATAGCTCAGCCCGAGCGTCAGCAGGGCGCCGAGGCTGGCGATCCCCCGGTGGGTAGCGAAGGCGAGGCTGCCGAAACTGGCGATCGTGGTCAGCGCGCTGAACAGGACACCGCGTGCGGTGCTGGTCGACAGAACGGCGTGGGCGAGGCCGTCCATACGATGTCGATGGACCAGGTGGATTCCGCTGTCGACGCCGATGCCGAGGAGCAGGGGCACCACGACAACGTCGGCGAAGTTGAACGGGATATCGAGCAGCACCGTCGTTGCGGCCGTCATCAAGGATGCCAGCGTCAGGGCGGCGACCACGAGCAGCGTGTCGCGAAGATCGCGCCAAAGGACGACAAGCAGCAGAACCACCGCGAGGACGGCTGTGGTCAGCGCCTGGCGCAGCGCGCCTACAATCGCACGACCGCTCTCGACGATTTCGACGGCTGCGCCCGTTGTCTCCGGCACAATGGCTCTGACGCTGTCGACGAAGCGGCTCAACCCGTCCTGATCGGAAACATCGATGGCTGGAAAGACCTCGATGCGGACGCGACCGTCGGCCGCGACGTAACGCTTCTGAAGCGTCTCGGGCAGGTCCTCGAGAGAAACCTGCTGAGCGCTGAGCGCGACCTCGAGGCCGTCCATCCATTCGGGGAGGTCGCCCAGCAGGGCGGTCTGGATGCGTGTCGCCTCCTTTTGAGGGTCACGCGAATCCTCGACCTGCGCGCGCAGCCGGTCGAGTGACGCGGCGAGGCGTATCAGCGCGACCTTGAGCTGTGGCGAGGTTTCGGTTTTGCGGGCGCGCGTGCGCAGGCGCCGAGCGATATCGGCGAGCTCGGGGAGGGCAGTCTCGATGTCCGGTGCGGCCACGTTTTCCTGTGAACCGCTGCCGGTGGGTTCGAGGAAGAACGTCAGGTCCTCCAGGATTGCCAGCTTCTCGTCCTGATCTGCCGGGACGAAGTCGCTGATGGTCATGGTTCGTTCGACGGTCTCGAGCGCGCGGATTCGGGTCGCGAGCTGCGTCGCTTCTTCGAGATCGGCAGCGAGAACCTGCACGGTCCACGGCGGCACCGGACTGTCGCCGAGCAGGTCGGTCATGGTCTGAACTGACTCCGAACTCGGGTCGCGCACCTTCACCGGGTCCGGATCGAAGCGGACATCGGGGAGGACTGCCAGGCAGCCCAGAGCGACCACCGCCCCGGAGATCACGATCATCAGCGGTCGGCGCAGCGGCAGCGGGGCGTTTGTAACGCCGACCGCAGGACCGGTCGGAGAGCCGATCGCGCGCCGCGAGCCGCCGGTGAGGTGCAGCAGCGCGGGGTAGAAAAACAAGGTCGCGACCAGGCTGAGAAATATCCCCGCGCCGGAGATGATACCCAGCTGCGCCACGCCGGCGTATCCGGTCGGTACAAAGGCGAAGAATCCGATCGCGGTGGTCGTGGCACACAGCGCAATCGAGCTGCCGACACTGCGTCCGGTCTCGACAAGCGCTGCATCGCTTTCGGTCCCGCCGCTGCGAAGTTCGTAGTAGCGAAGAGAGAAGTGGATACCGAAGTCCACGGCGAGCCCGACGAACAGAACCGCGAAGGGGATCGCGATCAGGCTAAGATCGCCGATCACGGTCGCGGCGAACCCTGTCGTCCACAAGAGGCCGACCGCGAGCGTTGCTACGGTGCAAAGCACCAGGTGGACGGAGCGCAGCCCGAAGAACAACAGCAGGGTAACGATCAGGAACGAGGCCGCGACGGCCATGACGCCCGCCTGCCGCGCGACCGCGTCCATTTCCTCGGTGTTGAGTGCCGCGTCTCCCGTGATGCGAACTCGAACGCCGCGTTCGGGTGTGAGGCCGAGGTCTGCCGCAGCCACCCGGACGGCGTCCATCGACCGCTGAGCGGCTTTGAGGCTGGCATATTCGAGGACGGGTTGGACGATGATGACGCGTCGCTTTCCGTCATCGTCAGGTCCGGCAGCCCACTCCTCCCAGGCTCCGCTGGCGCTGTCAGCCTCCAGTGAGGCATCGACGACGTCGGTGATGCCCGCGAATGCGTCAACCAGGCTGGAGTCGGAGACCGGAGCACGCTCATCGAGCGCGTCGTCCAGAACGCCGATCAGCTCATCGAGCGTCGGCTCGCGGGCGAGCCGGCCGAAGAAGGGGAGGGCGACGATGAGTCGGTCGGAAAATTCGCCGAGCGTGCCCGGGTCGAGGTAGAGCAGTCCGTGAATTTCGAAAAACGAGCCGATGCCCGGAGCGAATACGCTCTTGAAGTTGCGGGTGTCGGCGCGAAGCGCGACGGCCAGCGCAGCGGCTGCATCTCGGGCTCGTGGTGCCGAGTCGGCATCGACAACGATGATCATCGGCTGCTCGAGGACCGGGAAGGCGGCCTCGAAGCGCGCGGTCAGTCGCCTGAAGGGCAGATCCTCCGCGAGCATGGCGCGCGTGTCCGTGTTGACCCCGAGCCAGCTGATCCCGGCGCCTGCCGACAGCAGGCAGACGAAGGCCGATGCGGCGACTACAGCCAGAGCGTTCCGCTCGGCGAAGCGAACGGCGTTGGCCGAGATCCGGCTGAGGAAATTGTCGAGCTGGGTCATGCCGGCGGGCGGCGGATGGAGCGCCGAAGTGGCCTTTGTTTTACCACAGTTGTCCGTTGCGCCGCGAGAACTGCAGGGCGTCACGGCGGGTCTGCGTTGAAATTCGGGGTTCGGGGGCCTACCCTTGAGGGGAAATGCCGAGCACCTGGGGTTACGCGATACTGGCCGTTGCCGCTCTGATAGGCATCGGAACCCTCCTGCTGCCGCCACCTGAACCTGTGGAAGTGGCGACCTATGAGGTTCAGGAGTCGACCCCGGTTCGGCGTCCTGCTACCCCTCAGGCCAGGGCGCGACCCAAGGCCGAGCCTGCCGCCAGACCCAAGCCGAAGCCCAAAGCCGAGCCCGCCAAGCCTGCTCAGTTGCCGATGCAGAACACGGTAGGCGGTCGTCTCCAGAGCCCCTCCTCGCAGCGCCGGTGATTGGCCGGGCGTCCGAGCGAATGTCGACTGAAGATGCACGGCTGCTGCCGGAGGACGACGCCTGGATGCAGAGCGCCCTGCGACAGGCGGAGGCGGCTGAGAGGGCAGGGGAGGTCCCGGTCGGCGCCGTACTCGTTCTTGATGGCGTCGAGCTCGCGGGCGCCCACAACCGCACGATCACGGATGTCGATCCAACCGCGCACGCTGAAATTCTGGTGCTGCGCGCCGCAGCAGCAGCCGGCAACAACCATCGAGTCGGCGGAACGCTGTATGTAACGCTCGAGCCCTGTGCGATGTGCATGGGGGCTATGATTCAGGCGAGGATCGAGAGGCTGGTTTTTGCGGCAACAGACGCAAAGTCGGGCGCGGCAGTCTCGTTGATGCAACTCGGCGATGACGAACGTCTGAACCACCGCTTCGCTGTGGTCGGCGGCGTCATGGGGGAGGCCGCGAGCGAGCTGCTGCGAGTTTTCTTCCGTGCCCGTCGCTGAGGCCTCGGAAAAGGCCTTGCGGCTTGCGCACGAGCGTTGCAGTCGGTTAAATCTGGCGGCCGGCTTCGCTACGGAGAGGTGTCCGAGTCCGGTTGAAGGAGCACGACTCGAAATCGTGTGACCCGTAAGGGTCCGTGGGTTCAAATCCCACCCTCTCCGCCACCCTTTCTCTCAGTTCCATTCGCTGATTTTCCGCCCCCGCGCCGCGTCCATTCACCCCATTCATCCCATTCATCCCATTCACCCCATGATGGGCAACGGGTCGGCACGCCCGTGTCCGATCTGAGCCGTTCCGGCCGCCTCCCCACTCCAGCCGCGATAGTACTTGGCCCCACTGTAGAAAATCGCTCAGTACTTATCGCGCAGCTCAAAAAGCACCAACCCGTATGGGTAAAGATATGCGCAATGTGTGGGATATCACCATG